>JBKPDY010000176.1:0-24454 GCA_046728155.1 Actinomycetota bacterium | reverse complement strand
TGGAGAGCGTGGTCGTGACGACGTGCTTGGGCAGCGTGTTCAGCGCGGTGGCGATCGGGTCGCCGGGATCGGTGACGCGAGGCCAGTAGCTGGCGAAGATCTGGTACGTACGGCGCCCGAGCAGGAACGCTCCGGCGAGCGAGAACCACTCCACCATCTGCTCGCCCATCACCTCGTCCGCAAACGGCACCAGCCACCCACCGCGGTCGAAGCCATCGGAGGTGTCCTCGGTCGGCCCGCCCGGACCCTGCACGACGTTGTCGAGAGACAGGAACATGGTCGAGCTGAGTCGCATCGTCGTCCCCTTCTCCACCCGTACGCTCGTTGAGGTGACTCATCGAGCCGACGCTACACATCGGCGATATTCATGCCCACCTCGCAGTCGCAGAAACGCCGAGCCCTCGCAGCGACCGGGCCCAGCCGGCGCCACGCGACTCCGAGAGCCCTGGCCAGGCCGCCGCGCGGTGGAGTGTCGTGTCACGCCCTGCAGACCGATCATCTCGTCGAGATACCGGACGAGGGAGCGGAACTGGGCACTGTCCACCGGCAGCCTGACCGGTGGGCCCGAACTGGTGTGCACGACGTGGCCGGCACCCGATCCATCAGCGTCCATGCCTGGATGGTGGCATCGGAGTACGACAGTCTCGTAGAGTAGCCGTACGGTCACGGTGTGAGGTGTCGGATGGCTCGACGTTGGACGTTCGTGCTGGGCATCCTCGCGCTTGTCGCGCTCGGCTGTCGAGCCGGCAACACCGGTAGGGCCAGCGGCGACGGCCCGCGCCCGGTTGCCGGGTTTCCGTCGTCAATGGTTGCCCTCGGTGACTCGATCACGGCCGGGTTCGGCGCCTGCTTCGCTCCGACGGCGTGCCCCCGCAATTCATGGGCGACCGGGGACGGGACGCGCGTGTTCTCCCACTACCGCAGGATCCTCCAGAGCAACCCCGCGATCGCCGGCCACAACCGCAACCTGGCCCAGCCGGGCGCGACCATTGCCGATCTGCCGGCTCAGGCCGCCGCCGCGGCAAACCAGCCGGTGGACTACGTGACCGCGCTCATGGGCACAAACGATGCCTGTACCGGTGTGATGACCTCGCCGGCGACGTTCCGGACCGATCTGGACCGGGCCCTCGTCACGCTTCGCCAGGCGATGCCACGGGCCCGCCTCCTGATCGTCAGCCTGCCCAACGTGTACCGCGTCTGGGAGTTGGGTCACACGAACCCTCTGGCCCGCGACGACTGGAAGGCCGGGGTCTGCCCGAACCTGCTCACCGACCCCCTGTCGACCGCGCCGGACGACGTGGCACGCCGGGCCGCCTTCCGCGACCGCATCTCCGCGTACAACACACAGCTGCGGCAGGCCTGCTCGGCGTACGGGTCGCGGTGTCGCTACGTCGACATCTCGACGTTGCCGTTCAGCCCCACGATGCTCAACGGGTTCGACTTCTTCCATCCGAACGCGAGTGGTCAGAACGCGTTGGCCGACCGGACCTACCCGGGCCGGTTCAACTGGTGAAGAGCGCACGTACTCTTGAACGCGCAGTCCGAGCCGGGGAGCGTGCGACCATCACCCGCGAGTCCGAGATCGCCCTGGAGCAGCGTCACGTCGATCGCGTCTACGCGCGGGTAGCGACGCTGCGGGCGGAAGCTGAGCGCTTTCAGCGGGAGGGCCACCGGCTCGCCCGCGCCCGGACGCCGGGATCGCTGGTCGAGCGGGATGCGATGGTCTACCACGCCGCGCGGCGGATCCGGGCCCTCGATGCCCAGTACGAGGGACTCGTCTTCGGTCGGCTCGACCTAGCCGACGGTGAGGTACGCCACATCGGGCGGCTGGGTCTTCGCGACGTCGACGGGGATCCGCTCGTGGTGGACTGGCGAGCCCCCGCATCAGCCGCGTTCTACCAGGCGACGCCTGAGGATCCGATGGGCGTCGTCCGGCGACGGGTGATCCGTTGCAGCGGACCGACCGTGCTCGATGTCGAGGATGACCTGCTCGATGTCGAGGCCGACACCGGAGCCATCACGGTCGTCGGCGATGGCGCCCTGCTCGCCACGCTCGCCCGTGCCCGCGGCGATCGGATGCGAGACATCGTCGCGACCATCCAGAAGGAACAGGACCAGGCGATCCGGTCCCCGGCCGGCGGCGTCACCTTGATCGAGGGTGGGCCGGGTACGGGTAAGACTGCGGTGGCCCTGCACCGGGCGGCTCACCTGCTCTACCGCGACCGGCGGCGGTTCGAGGGCGGTGGCGTACTGCTCGTCGGCCCTTCGCCCGTCTTTATGTCCTATGTGGAGCGTGTTCTGCCGTCGCTCGGCGAGGAGACCGCCGAACTGCGATCGCTGGGTGGGCTGCTTGACGGCGTCAACGCGGATCGTCTCGATCCACCGGCGCTCAGCGCCCTCAAGGGTTCGCCGTGCATGCGGCGGTTCCTGCAACGAGCCATCCGGCAGGCACCGCCACAGCCTCCGACCGAGCTGCGTATCGTCTACGGCGGCGAAGTGCTGCGTGTCGGTGAACCGGCTCTGGTCAACGTACGGCGGGAGCTGCACGAACGGATCCAGCACCCGAACGCCGCCGGTCCCGAAGTACGCCGTGCTCTGGTGGTGGCCCTCTGGGCCGTACGGCCGGAGGGCGTCTCCTGGGCCACCCGCCCATTCGCCTCCGAGATCTACGACCGGGACGAGTTCGAGCGGTTCGCCCGTGCCTGGTGGCCGGTGCTCGCACCGATGGAGGTGCTCAGCTGGCTCCGCGACTCCGAACGTGTCCGCGACGCGGGTCGCGACTGGCTCTCATCGAGCCAGTCCGAGCAGCTCGCCGCCTCATGGGCCGGCTGGCCCGACGAACCGAGCATCGCCGATGTGGCACTCCTCGACGAACTGCGGTTCCTGCTTGGCGAGCCGCCCCGCCCTTCACGCCGGCGCACCCGGGACCGGGGCCTGGACGATGCCGGCGACGAGATCCGGGAACTGTCCACAGTGGCTGAACGCCATTTCCCCTCCCGCGAACGGGTGGCCCGCCCCGACAACTACGACGGCTATGCCCACGTACTCGTCGACGAGGCGCAGGATCTGTCGCCGATGCAGTGGCGGATGGTCGGCCGTCGCGGCCAGCAGGCGAGCTGGACGATTGTCGGGGACGCCACTCAGAGTGCATGGCCCAACCCCGCCGAGGCGACCCGGGCCCGCGACGAGGCCTTGGGCCGCAAGCAGATCCGCCGCTTCCACCTTGGCACCAACTACCGCAACTCGGCCGAGATCTTCGAGTTCGCCGCCCGGCGCATACGGGCAGCCGTACCCGACGCCGACCTCCCGGTCGCCGTACGCCACACGGGTGTCAAGCCGCGGCAGCGGCGGGTACCGGACCTGGCGGTCGCCCTGCCCCAGACCGTCGCGAACCTGTTGAAAGAGGTCGACGGCACGGTCGGCATCATCACGCCAACGGGCCGGTACGAGGAGCTGGCCGACCTGCTCAAAGGCTCCACTGTGGACGACGGTCGGGTGCAGGTGCTCGATGGCATGCGCGTCAAGGGAATGGAGTACGACGCCGTCATCGTTGTCGCTCCAGAGGAGATCGCGGCCGAATCTGTAGCCGGTGCGCGGGTGCTCTACGTCGCACTCACCCGGGCGACCCAGCGTCTGGTGACCCTCACCGAACGTCCACGCTGACTACTTCGGTACGAGGTTGCCGATCGAGATTTCGTTGGTGCACAAGGTTACCGCGCGGTCGGCGACCGTGAGCTGGATGCTGTCGCCGCCGCCGCTGATCTGGAAGTAGTACTGGTTGAGTCCGGTGTGGATCGGGAACTGGTGTGTGTACGTGCCCAATCGCAGCGTCGCGGTGGTCTCCGCCGATGCGATGTAGGCGATCCGGATCGCCCAGACCCAGTCGAAGATAGGGCTGTCCAACGGCATCGAGACGACCGCACCGCCGGTGACCCGGTAGCCACAGCCCTTGTCCTCGGCCGGTTGCACCCGGTGTCCCGTCACGGCCGCGTCGCGGATGTGCCCCGAACTGTCGAACATGGACAGTCGCGGCGTCTCGGTCACGAACGTGGGGGGGTGTTTGAGTGGAGCGAAGAAATGGGACTGCATCGTTTCGGGGTAGGAAAGCGGTCCGACAATGTCGGTCGGCACCGCTTCGTCGAAAAAGACGGTACCGGGCGGCGCCTTTGCGAGATCGGCCTCGGCGGTGTGCAGGTATTCGCGCCCCGCTTTGATCGACCATAGATTCGTCCACCCGGTGAAGGTGTAGGCCGTGCCGGCTCCGATGCCGAGCACGCCGATGACGACAAGTACCGGCAACCCCTCGCGGAAGCCTCGCGGCATGACCGGCCCGCGCACCGGCCGCGCCGATGCATTCGCCGACCCGAACAGCGCGACACCGAGAGCGAGGGCGACCACGGGCACGGCATCGGCGATGTAGCGCGGGGCGAGCCCTTCGACGCCCTTCGTGAACCCGCCGAGCCTGGTGGATGCGAGTAGCCCACTGACCAGTGCGATGTAGAGGACGGCCATGGCCCAGGCCCGGCCGGCCCGTGGCCGGAACGCCATGGTCATGCCGATCACCGACAGCACGACGATCACCGCGAGCGCAGCGCCGAACGTCGGCGGAGCGGCGACCGGTGCTCCGTCGCCGGCGAAGAGCCAGAGCCAGGGTCCGCCGACCAGGCCGGCGGCGAGAGTCGAGGCGCTGATCTGTCCCAGGAAGGTCAGGACGGCGTCGGCCGAGCCGGGGTCGCGTAGGGAGGACGACGCGAGAGTCAGATACAGCGTGAGATATCCGCCGCCGATCAGGGCGAGCACCAGCCAGGCCGGCCAGTAACGGCGGACGGCGGTGATCACACTTCGCGCCGGACCACCGGAGACGAACAGGCACGCGGTTGTGATGAATACCAGCGGCGCGATCAGAAGCGACTTCTCGAAGAACAGCAAGCCGAACAGGACTGCCGCGGCGAGGGAGGCCAGGTGCCGGCGGCGTCCGGCCTGGACGTATTTGTACATCGCGCCCAACGCCAGCACGATGGCGATCTGCATCGGCAACATGTTCGCGCCGACCGCCCACCACGAGGTCACCTCGAGTGTCAGCGGGCTGAACATGAGAATCGCGAGCGGCGGCAGAAGCCGCCAGCCCGTCCCGATGATGTTGCGCAGGAGTCGGTAGAAGATGACCCCCAGCACCAGCTCCGCAACCGCCATCAGCAGCACGTATGGCAGGTACACCAACCCAAAGGTGTGGGTGATCACCCAGGTGACGGCGACCCCGCCTGGCATGAGGTGGTTGTTGAACAACTCGACGGTGTAGCCGGGCGTCAGTGTGTGCGTTGCCGACCGGCCGGTCAGGGCGTAGTCGTCGTAGGCGAGGAAGCCGTGCGACGCGATGACGATCCGGATGATCACGGCGGAGAGGATGAGTGCGATGGCAGCCGCCCGCACGGGATCCCGCTCGACCCAGCCCGCCTCATCGGTGCCGGGGGCATCGGTGCCGCGGTGGTTGGCGACACCGATGTCCTTGTAGCCGGCCGCACTCATGCGACGAAGGGTGCCACACGCGGGGAGATCACGGCATCCCACCGGTCCGGACCCGCTGCTGACCGGTGCGCAACCCGAGCACGCCCGTGGCTGAGGCGGCGAGCATCGCGGTGATCACCGACAGCGCGAGCACCTGGCCGAGCGTCGGCGCCCGCAGCAGATGTACGGCAATGGCCAGAAACGCGAACGCGATCCACAGCGGTACGGCCGGCCACCGCACGCGGGCGGCGATCTCGTCGTTGACGAACACGAACGCCACCGCGTAGAGCGCCCCCACAGCGGCGAACCCGGCCGCATAACCGCCAAGCCCGGCGTACGCCGGCCCGCCGGCCAACCGCATCGCGAGCCCGCCCGCCAGTGCGGCGGCCAGGACGAGGAACACACCGCAGGCGGCGACGCAGGCGAGCGCGGCGAGCAAGGCCCGCCGGCTGCGCCGAGCTAGCAATGGCAACGCGAGTACGGTGACGACGCCGGGGGCCCAGAGCGCGCCTCTGGCCAGCACGGTGCCGACCGCGTACTGGCCCGCCTGCGCGGCCGGTAGCACACTTCGGGCGAAGATGAGGTCGGCATACGAGATCGCGAGCATGGCGAGAGTCGCGGCGCCGGCGTTGAAGACCTCGCGCAGACGGAGCGGCGAAGCGTGCGCCGCCGTTGTCGGGCCGCCGCCACGGGTCAACAGCGCGAGCAGAGGCAGACCCAGCCAGGCGACAACCACACCAAGCGCGATCGAACCGGTCACGCCGGCGCCCACCGCGAGCCCGGCAATGACTCCGCCGTAGCGACCAACAGACTGCACGACCATGCCGGCCGCCAGAGCGCCGTAGCGTTGCGCGCCTTGTAGTTCGCCGAGCCAGCGGCTGCCCACCACCACCGCGACCATGCCGGCGGCGACGAGCAGCGGAAGCACGAACGGGAGATCCAGCGCCCACACCTCGATCGGGGACGCGAGCAGCAGCACTGTGGTGGCGGCCGCGGCGGTACGAAGCGCGGCCGAGCGGGCGTTGGGTACAGCGCCGTGGTCGGACCGGTGTACGGCGATCGCTGTCTGAAGACCCAGTCCGGCGACCGAGGCGATCGCCGAGAGGGCGAGCGCCGTCGCCAGGGCGCTGAGGTCGGCGGCGCTCAGGGTCCGGGCGCCCAGCAGCGGGGCAACGTAGGCCAGGGCGTTGACCGCCATCCCCGCCGCGGTGACCGCGGCACCGGCCCGACCCATCCGGCCTACGACGCGCAGCCGTCCGCCCTGTACGGGGATGGTGGCATCCATTGCCGCCGCTACCGGTGGCCGGCTCATCACGCTCCTTGTACTTGGCGAGTAGGGTGTCCGCCGGCCTTGAGCCGGCTGGACACGTACCTGGCGAGTAAGGTGTCCGCCGGCCTTGAGCCGGCTGGACACGTACCTGGCGAGTAGGGTGTCGCCACCGCCGGGGTTGGCGGTAGCGGTGAGCGTAGTCAGGAGGTCGTGGTGCGGGCAGACCGGCCCTTGGTGCAACTCCCGGAATTCCGGCGCGGCTTGGGCCGCTCGCGGCGATTGTTCTCGGCATTCCGTCACGAGCAGACCGATCCGGACCGGTTCTACGGTCTTCTCGCGGCTGACACCGTCGGCCAACTGGGGTCGTATGTCGACCTGAACGGCGCGACCGTGCTCGATGTCGGCGGCGGCCCAGGCTACTTCGCCGATGCGCTACGAAGCGCCGGCGCAAAGGTGTTCTGCGTCGACGTGGACGCTGGGGAGATGGCGTTGTGGGGCCGTACCCGTACCGAGGGAGCCATTCAGGCCAGCGCGCTTCGGCTACCCCTGCGGACCGGCTCGGTCGATCTCTGCTTCTCCTCGAACGTGCTCGAGCACGTGCCCGACCCGGTAGCGATGGCCGACGAGATGGTTCGGGTTACCCGGCCAGGCGGCACCGTCTTCTTGTCATATACGACCTGGCTGTCGCCCTGGGGCGGGCACGAGACATCGCCGTGGCATTACCTGGGCGGCCACTTCGCCGCTCGCCGATACGAGCGACGGCGGCGGCACCCTCCGAAGAACCGGTACGGCGAGACGTTGTACGCCGTCTCGGCCGCCACCGCCATCCGTTGGGCCCGGCGTAACCGTCACGTCGAGGTGATCGACATTCTGCCGCGCTATCTTCCCGCCTGGGCGGCCGCGGTCGTCCGGATCCCGGTGCTACGAGAGTTCCTGACCTGGAACCTCATGCTGGTTCTGCGTAAACGATGACCCGGCGGGATCTCCTCGTCCTGCACGGGGTTGCCGCGGCGGCGACGTTGGCCGTACTCGGGCCGATGTTCGCACCCGGCTATACGCTGAGCTACGACCTCGTGTTCGTACCGCACCAGCCGCTGACGTGGGACCTTGTCGCGCCGGCCGGCACGCTTCCGCGGGCGGTACCCCAGGACGCCATTGTCTCGTTGCTGAGTCTGGCTCTCCCGGGCTGGCTGGTCGAGCGGCTGGCCTTGGCCGCGATCGTCTACGGCGCGGTGTATGGAGCCGGTCGGCTGGTTCCGGCGCGGCGGCTGGGCACCCGACTGGTCGCGGCGGTCGGGTACGCCTGGACGCCGTTTCTCGCCGAGCGTCTGCTGCTCGGGCAATGGGGTTTGTTGCTCGGCTACGCGGCACTGCCCTGGCTTGTGGGCGGCGCGCTCGCGATGCGGTCCGGCCAACCGTACGCCTGGGTGCGCGTGCTGCTGGCGGCGGCGGTCTGCGCGATCACACCTACAGGGGGGCTGATCGCGGTGTGTGTTGTGGCCGGACTGGTCCTGGGCCGTCGGCCGCCCACAAGGGACGGTTGGTGGAGCGTGGCTGCCGTATCGGTGCTGAACGCGCCCTGGTTGGTAGCGGCCGCGATGGGCAACGCCGGGGCGAGGTCGGACCCGGATGGCGTCACCGCCTTCGCAGCCCGGGGCGAGAACTGGGCCGGGCCGTTCGGCGCCGTCCTGGGTACTGGCGGCGGATGGAATGCCGCGACGATGCCGGCCAGCCGCAGCTCAGCCTTGGTCCCGGCCGTCGTGCTGGTCCTGCTCGGGCTGGCCGCTGTCGGGTTCCCCGTCCTGCGAGCGCGATGGCCCAGGCCGGTCGCGACCAGGCTCGCCGTCATCGCGGCGGTGGCACTCGCGATAGCCATCGCGGGCGCCGTGCCCGTGGTCTCCAGCGCGATGAGTTGGGCGATGACCGCGGTGCCCGGAGCTGGCCTGCTGCGGGACGGAACCAAGTTCCTGGCGCCGTATGCGCTCGTCCTCGTGATCAGCGCCGCCCTGGGATTGGAGCGGATCGCCGGCTGGCTCACCGAACCGAGGGGACGGCTCGTCCTCGCTGCCGCGGTGATACTGCCACTGGCGGCCACGCCCGATCTCGCCTGGGGCGGTGCCGGGGCGTTGCGTCCGGTCTCCTATCCAGCCGACTGGAACCGGGTCGCGGGACTTATCGCAGATGACCCCGAAATGGTGCTGGCGTTGCCGTTCAGCGAGTACCGGACGTACTCCTGGAACCGGAACCGGACAGTCATCGACCCCGCCCCGCGGTATCTCCGGGCGCCGGTGCTAGCCGACGACACACTGATCGTGGGGTCGATTGTCGTGGATGGTGAGAGCAAGCAGGCCGCCGCGGTCCGCCAGTTGCTGGCGCGGGACGAACCCGTCGCCCGGACCGGGGCGCGCTGGGTGCTGGTCGAGCACAATCCGGGCGAGACCGCAGCGCCGGCAGCGGTTCTGGCCGAGCTGAAGCCCATCTACCAAGGCCAATACCTCGACCTGTACGCGAATCCGGCGGCCACACCGGCGCAACCGTCGTCGGGCGTCCGCCGGGCGATCCTGCTCGGCGGGTACATCGCGGCGGCGGGCGTCCTGTTCGCGGCCGTTTGGTATCTACGCCGTAGCCCTACTACGTGGTAACGTGCCGCATCGGTCATCTGGAGGAGTGGTCGTTGTGAGTTCGCATCTGCTGACAGGACTCGTGGCTGTGCTCCTGGGCATAGTGATCGGAGCCGTCGGCGTGTTCGCGCTCCGGGCGTCGCTCAGCCCTTCCGCCGGAACCGTGGCCAACCAGGTGAACCCGACACCGACGCCGTCGTACTACGGCAGCCGCGCCAGCTGATGCTGCTGGCTCAGGCCGGAGTCTCGGCGGCGAGAGTCTCGGCCGGCGCCGGGGTACGCGGCGCGACCACCGGTGGCAGTACACCATACGCCTCGGCCAGGATTTCTCCGAACTGCTCCCCGGTCGCCGTCCAAGTGAACCCGGTGGCATGAGCCCGGGCCGCCTCGCTCATCGTCGCCCAACCGGCCGCTCCGGCGGCACCCACGAGCCGCCGAACCTGAGCGGTGAAGTCGTCCTGGTCCCGCGCTAGCAACCCGGTCACGCCATCGACAACGGCTTCTGTCACGCCGCCGGCATGCCGGAACGCGACCGCCGGGGTGCCGTGCAGTCCGGCCTCGACGATGCTCAGCCCCCAACCCTCCTTGAGCGAGGGGACCAGTACTGCCCAGGCCGAGCCCAACAGTTCGTGTTTGCGCTCCTCGGTGACGAATCCGGCGAACTCCACCCGATCGGCGATGCCAAGGGTGGCCACGAGGTCGCGCAGGCGAGGCTCCCACCAACCGTGGCCGGCCACAACCAGCCGTAGATCCGGCATCTCGGGCACCAAGGCGGCCACGACATTCAGCGCGAGCTCGACCTGCTTGTGCGGCACCAACCGGCAGAGAACGAGCAGGGCCGGGTTCGGACTGCGAACCGGGACGGGCAAATGCGACGGCGGATGCGGCGTACCGTTATGGACCACTCTGACTCGAGCTGGGTCGACGCCGAGAGTGGCGAGCTCGCTACGCGTTGCATCGGAAACTGTGATGTAACGGCAGCGCCGGTACACCCTCGGCGCGAGCCGGGACTCGACCCACCAGCCGAACCGGCCGACGGGTCCGGGCAGGACGACCGGCCACTGTTCGCGATGGACGTGGTGTACCAGGGCGATCACGGGTACCCGAGCGTAGAGCGGGGAGAGGAACGGCATCCCGTTACAGACGTCGATGAGGATGTTCGGCCGGCCAAGTCGGCCGCGGGACAGCCGCCCGAAGCCCAGCCAACCCGCGAGGTAGGTCAACGCCGCACGGATATAGACGGAGTGTCGCCCGCCGCGGCGTACGAACCGTACGCCGTCGGACGTGGTCTCGTCGGACGGCGCGTCAGCGTGGGCGGCGCAGAACACCGTGACCCGGTGGCCGGCCGCCACGAGCTCTGATGCCACGCGCTCCACGTACACTTCGGAGCCGCCGCCCTCCGCGTTGCGTGTATCGCGCCAATTGAGGAACAGGACGTGACGAGCCGGGTCGGTGGGGGTCTGTCCGGCCACGGCTACTCCCGAGTAATCTTTCGCGATCGCGCCACGATATGGGTTCGGGGCGCGCGAAGCAATGGCGGGGATGGAGGCGATCGTGCGACAGCCGCGAGAGCCCGGATCCCTTGACGCCATCGCGTCACCGGACCGCTACGGGTGGCGGATCAGAATCGCGGCGGTGTGTATCGCATTGACAACGTTCGCTTTCCTGCAGTCGCCCGGACGAATCATCGCCGACAGCAAGACCGACCTGACCGCGGATCCGTACTCGTTCCTTGCCAGGGCGATGCATCTGTGGAACCCGTCGGGGAACTTCGGTGAGCTGCAGAACCAGGCGTACGGCTACCTGTGGCCAATGGGTCCGTTCTTCGCCGCCGGGCACGCACTCGGGATCCCGGCCTGGGCCGTGGAGCGGCTGTGGTGGGCGCTGCTGTTCTGCGTTGCCTTCACCGGAATGGTGGCGCTGGCCAGCCGGCTGCGTATCGGGTCGCCGTGGTCACGCATCATCGCCGGCATCGCGTTCGCCCTCTCTCCTCGCCTACTCGCGGAAATCGGCTACGTCTCGATCGAAGCGTGGCCGACCGCACTGGCCCCGTGGGTACTTGTCCCGCTGATCAGCCTGGCGCGGGGTGCCCCGATCCGCCGTGCCGTGGCGCTATCGGCCGTGGCGGTGGCGTGCGCCGGCGGTGTCAACGCGACCGCTGTCTTCGCGGTCGTCCCGCTGCCCCTGTTATGGCTCGCCACTCTCGCTCCCGCCCGGCGGCGCCTCCAGGCGATAGCGGCGTGGGCGGCGGCCGTTCTCGCAGCCACCGCTTGGTGGCTCCTTCCGTTGACGGTCCTCGGCCGATACAGCCCGCCGTTCCTCGACTACATCGAGACGGCCGAGGCGACCACCCGCTTCACCGACGTGGTCAGCAACATGCGGGGAACCTCCTACTGGGTCGCGTACCTGGGCGGTGCGTACGGGCCGGCGCTCCCCGCGGGGTGGGCGATCTCGAAGGATCTGGTTCCCGTCATCGCATCGACCCTGGTCGCCGCGGTCGGCCTCGCCGGGCTTGCCCGAGCGGGCATGCCGCACCGTCGGTTCCTCGTCGTCGGGCTGCTGCTCGGGGTGGCCCTCGTCGGCCTCGGCCATGTCAGCGATCTGGACACGGCGATCGCGGGCCCGGTGCGATCGTTCCTCGACGGTGTCGGCGCCCCACTGCGCAACGTGCACAAGTTCGACGTGGTCCTCCGGATCCCGCTCACGCTGGGGCTGGCCCATCTGCTTGGGCTGGTGTTCCGCCTCGGCGGTGTAGTCCGAAACGGGCGGCGGCCGACGCGAGTATCGGCTGCCATCGCGGGCGGTGCGATCCTCGCCGCGGTCGCCGGCGTGGTCACACCCGCCTCGGTGGCCGGGCTCGGAAATCCCGGCGGGTACCAGGCCATCCCCGGGTACTGGAGGCAGGCTGCCGACTATCTCAACGCCCACCTCGGTAGCGATCGTGTTCTTGTCCTGCCCGGGGCGAGGTTCGCCAACTACACATGGGGGAACACCGCCGACGAGATCACGCAGTCCCTGCTCACGGGGGAATGGGCGGTGCGCAACGCGATTCCGCTCGCCCCGCCCACCACAATCCGCCTACTCGACTCGGTCGAGTCCGCGCTCTCGACCGGGGACGGCTCGACCGGACTCGCCGACGTGCTGGCCCGATCGAGCGTCCGGTACGTGCTGCTCCGCTCCGACCTTGACTACGGTCGATCGGACGCGGTCTCGCCACTCGTGGCGCGGCAGGCTTTGGACCGTTCGCCCGGTCTGCACGAGATCGCCAGCTTCGGCCCGGTGTCGACCGGTGGGCGGGAGCCCAACAGCTTCGTCGACGGTGGCCTCGACATCCCTTTCCATCCGCTCGAGTTGTACGAGGTGGAACAACTGGTGCAGCCGGTGGTCGCCTACGACGCCCGGGACGTGACCACGGTCGTCGGCGGCCCGGAGTCGCTGTTGAGTCTTGCCGCCGCGGGGCAGCTGTCAGCGGCACCGACCGTACTCGCTGGTGACCTGGCGGGGCAGTCGGTACCGGGCCCGGTGGTGTTGACCGACGGGATGCGACGACGTGACGTCGGCTTCGGAACGATGCACGACAACGCCTCGGCCACGCTGACCGCCGATGCGCCCTACGATGATGTCCAGCCGGCGCACGACTATCTGCCCTGGTGGGGCGCGGGCGCGCTGACGACCGCGCGGTACGAAGGAATCGACAGCATCACGTCGTCCAGTTCGTGGTCGCAGGCGCGGTTGGCCTCGGGATCACGACCGGAGTACCAGCCCTTCGCAGCGGTCGACGGCGATCCAGAGACATCGTGGCGACCGGCGCCGGGCACGCCCCTCGACGGTCAGTGGATCGAGATACGGCTGGACCGCCCGCAGGTCGTCCCCTCGGTGCGACTCGTCTTCGACCTGAGCGCGGACTCTGTGCCGACCACGGTGACCGTGAGCGCGGGCGGCGAATCCGCGGGCGCCCAGGGGCTGGGTTCCGAGCTGGACGTCGCCCTGCCCGGTCAACAGGCCACCCGAACGGTACGAGTCACGATCGACTCGGCGCTCGGCATCGGCGGCCGGTCGGGGCCGTTCGGATTGGCCGAGATCGAAATACCCGGCCTGCACGCGGCCCGAACGCTCGTCCTGCCACCCGCCCCGGCGCAGTCGACCGGGGCGGCCGCTGTCGTTCTGACCGCGGCGCCCACCGTGCCGGCGTGCTTCTTCATAGACGACCAGGCCCGCTGCTCCCAACCCACCCAGCGTGGGTCGGAAGACGGCGCCGGGATCGACCGCACGGCCAACCTTCCGTTCAGTGGTACCTACGAGCCGCAGATCTGGGCGCGACCGCGCCCGGGCGCCGGACTCGACGCGGTTCTGGACCGCGAGGTGGCTCGCGCCGACTTCGGGGGGGACGCGCCTTCGGTCACCGCCTCCTCGACCTACGTCGCGGACCCCGCCGGCCGCCCAGGCGTGGTTCTAGATGGCAATCCGGGTACGGCCTGGCAGCCACAGCTCGGCGACAGTGCCCCGATGCTGCGGATGTCGTGGACCCGCCCGCAGGTGATCACCGGGTTGCGGTTCACCATCGACGCCGCCGTCGCCGCGTCCCGGCTCGCGACCGTCCGGGTGATCAGCGATGATGGCGTCCGCAGCGGCTTCCTGGATGCCGATGGGAAGATCACCTTCGATCCGCCGCTGCACACGAACGATATCTCGATATTCGTCCTTGACCAGCCGACCGCCCGCTCGTACAACCCGCGGACGAACGCCATGGAGCCGGTACCCGTTGGGATTGGTGAGGTCTCGGTACTTCCCGCTACGTCGAACCGGACACTGGACCTCGACCAGGTCGTCGATCTCGGCTGCGGCAGTGGGCCGACGCTGTCGGTGAACGGGACGACCATCCGGTCCAGGATCCTCGCGACGCGGCGAGACGTGCTCCAGCTGCGCGAGGTACCGGCTCGGCTCTGTGACTCGCCGCTGGCCGGCCTCCAGCTGCGGGGCGGCGCCCTTCGCGTGATCGCTACCGCGAGCCAAGTGACGGAGCCTGCTCGGATCGCGCTGACACCAACGGGGCGGCCGGTCGCGGCCGCCCCGGCGTCGCTGACGATCGTGTCCTGGGGTTCCACCGAACGACGGCTGAACGTCCCCGCCGACGACGCGGACCGGATCATTGCCGTACGTGAGAACACCAATCCGGGCTGGACGGCCACCATCAACGGGCAGACCCTCGCACCGGTCGTCGTGGACGGCTGGCAGCAGGGCTTCATGCTACCGGCGGGAGCGGCAGGCGAGATCGTGCTGCGATTCGGTCCAGCGGCCACCTACCGGTACGGTCTGCTTGCCGGCGCAGTCCTCGTGCTCGTCGTTGTTCTCCTTGCCGTACTACCCTCCCGTCGACGCGGATGGCACGCCCTTCCCCTGGTTGGCCGGCGTAGCCGGAGTCGTGGCCTGCCGATCGCTGCCGGCGCGGCCGCGCTGATCAGCATCGGCGGTGCCTTCGGTGCGGCGTTGGCCCTCGTCGCCATCGTCGGGGTGTTCTTCCGATCGATAGTTCCCTATCGCCTCAACGCCAACGGTCGCCGCTTCTCCCGCCAGGTTCAGACCTGGCTACCGGTGGTGACGTTCGCCGCAGCGGGATGGCTCGCCCTCGGCGACGACACGCACCGCTCGGTCGGCCCGCAGGCCGCTTGCCTCGTCGCCATTGCCGCGCTGTGGCTCAGTACGGTTCTGCGACCCCGTGCTGCAGTGGCGTCGGGAGACATCGGCAATCAACGGTCGCTCCGCGATGTCGTCCGCCGGGGCCGGCATCACGTCGACTCCCGTTACGACGTCACCGGGCTGGCCGAGCCATCCGGTGACGGCTCGGTTCGCGAAGGGAATCAGCTGACTCCGCAGGACGAGAGCGTTTCGCAGGCTCCTTAGCCGGATCGGCCGGTCGAGTCGCTGGGCATCATGCTTCCGGAGGGTCGCGCTGGAGTTAACCAGGTAGTAACGTGCCGTCGATACTAGGGACCTCCCCTCCCGGTGCGATAGTCCCGTCCTGTTTGCGGAGAGGTAGGCAGTATGCGTCGCTTTCTGGGTGCCGTACTAGCGGGGCTCGGAGCCGTGTTGATCGTGTTGGCGATCGGCGTGCCCTTCTTCGTCGTACCGGCGGCGATGAAGCTGCCATACGACCTGCAGCCGTGCAAGACGCCCGGTGTGGACGACCCGAAGGGATGCCTCGAGCCCTCATTCGTGGTCGCGGACGGCGCGAAGTTCCTGCAGATCGACTCGACCGGCCTGCATATCGTCGAGTCCGCGACGCTGAAGACGACCGTCGAGGTTGTACCGCAGCCGAAGCTGACCGCCGACGAGCAGGCCAAGGGCAAGATAGGCGGCAACGAGGTCATCTGGGACGTGGCGTCGACGACTCAGCGCGCCGATACCGGTGCGGTCATCTCCCAGTCGAAGTCCGAACTGGCGCTGGACCGGACCACCGGCGCCGCCGACCCGAACTGGGACGGGCAGTGGATCGATGACAGCAAGAACAAGGACTTCAGCGTCAAGTTCAGCGGTCAGGAGTACAAGTTCCCGTTCGACACGCAGAAGCAGGACTACACCTACTTCGACGACAACCTGCGCACCGCCCTCCCGCTGAAGTTCACCTCGGTCGAGACGATCAACGGCCTGGAGACCTACCACTTCACCCAGGATGTGCCCGACACCCAACTCACGCTCGACTCCTCGACCCTCGAGCTGCTGAGGTCGACGTACACGCCGAAGGCGACCACGGCGAAGCTCATGTACCACGACCACCGGGAACTGTGGGTCGCACCGGTGGCCGGCCAGATCGTCAAGGTTAGCGACCACCCAGTGCAGACACTCGTCGGCGACGACGGGACCGGCCAGGTGCTCCTCGACGCGGACTTCCAGTACACCTCGGAGTCGGTCGCGCGCGCCGTCGACTCGGCGAAGAGCAACCAGACTCAGCTCAGCATCCTCAGGCTGTACGGGCCGATCGGCGCCGGGGTCATCGGGCTGGTGCTGCTACTCGTCGGCGTGCTCCTGCTCCGCGCGCCTCGCACCACGTACGGCGAAAGGGACGGGTTCGACGAGACGCTACCGGAGCCGCGCCACCGTCTGCGCGGCGACGAGGGCGTGCCAGCGGCGGCGGACACCGGGTGGGAAGGGCAGTAGCCCAGGGGCGGAGTCGTCCGGGCATTACGGGCGGGGTGGTCAACCACCCCGCCCGCACCTATTCCGTCCACTGTGGTCCCGACTCGCCGGCGGCGAGCCTGTCGCAGGCCGTATCGAGGCGCTATGATGTGCCCGATCTACCTGCATAGAGCGGGTGGACTCCTCGTCTTCCGGTACACCTACTGCATCAGGGTGGCGACGACGCTCGCGGCTGCCAAGGCGCCCGAGTGGTTCCGCCACGACCATATCGACCTGTGACGTCCGGCGAGTACGGGCGGAGGGTCTGCATACGCGTGGCGGCAGCGACTGATCATGGCGCCTCGCCTACGCATCTACGCAACACAACGATCGTCAACCCGTTTGGTGGTGCGAACCCCATGCAGGACACCATGACCCGCCCCGGGGTCGTCGCCCGGGCCCAGCAGGCGTGGCGGCTCAATGTCCTCGGGCCGGTCGAGCTCTGCTACGAGTCCTCGCCGGTCGCCGTGACCGGTATCGCCCGTGATCTGTTGGCGCTGCTCGCCCGGACGCCCGGTCAGGAGGTCTCCACGACGGGCGTCATCGCGAGTCTGTGGGGAGGGCGGCCACCCGATGACGCCCAGAACATCGTGGCGTCACAGGTCTCCCGGTTGCGGAAGGCGCTCACGGCCGTGGCGCCCGATGTCGACCCGACAAGCGTAGTGGTCGCGACCCCCGTTGGTTATATCCTCCACATTGGCGTGTCCAATGTGGATGCGGAGGCGTTTGAGCTCCTGCTCGCCGACGGACGCCGAGCGCTCGCGGTCGGGCAACCCGCGCTCGCTGTCGGCCGCCTGGATGCCGCCCTGAAGTTGTGGCGCGGGGCGGCCTACGCCGATTTCGGCGATCAGCCGTTCACTCGGGTGGAGGCCCAGCGACTGGAGGAGCTGCGACTCGCCGCGATCGAGTCCAGAGTGGAGGCTCGGCTAGCGTTGGCCGCCCCTGGCGTACCGGCGGAACTGATCGGCGAGGTGCAGGGTCTGCTGCTCGAGCACTGGCACCGCGAACGGCTGTGGGTACACCTCATGACCGCTCTGTACCGGAGGGGTCGCCGCAGCGACGCGCTGTCCGCGCTGCGCCGGGCCGAGAGGCGCCTCGTCGAGGACCTCTCGATCAAACCCGGCACCGAGCTTCGGGCCGCCGAACGGGCGGTGTTGAGCGACGACCCGTCGCTGTTCGGTATCGCCCTGAAGGCGAGCATCCCGCCGGCTCCGCTGAGCGCGAGGGAGCCGGCCTGCATCGGACGCGAGCAGGAGGTCGACTGGCTGATCGCCGCCCTGGACATGGCGGCCACCAGGCGGGCGCAGGCTCGCCTGGTGGTCGGGTCGCCAGGGATCGGCAAAACGAGGGTGGTCGTCGAGGTGGCGCAACGGGTCGCCGAGCGAGGCGTCGCCATCCGGTACGGGCGCGGCGATCCGGGCTCACCGGACTCGGTGCGCGACGCGCTCGTGGCCGAGCCTGACCGGCTCAACCTCATCGTGCTCGACGATCTGGACCTCGCGCCGACCGAGGACGTGCTCGAGGTCATCCGGTTCATCAGGTCCCATGTGGACCGTCCGGTGCTGACGCTACCGACCTGTCGAGACCCGGTCCGCGTGGGTGAGCTCTCGTCACTGCCGAAGCTCGTCCTCACCGCGTTGGGCGAGGCCGCCGTTGGCGAGATCGTCCGAATCTACGCCCCGGCCACCACCGATACCGTGGCGGTGGCGGCCATGACCAACGCGTGTGGCGTACCAGGGCGGCTGCACCGCGCCGCGAGCGAGTGGGCCTTCAACCGGGCCGGGCGACGCATCGACCGCGCGGCGGCGTCGGTGGCCGAGCCGTCCCAGCGGCTCGTGTCCCTACGCGAGGAGATCGTCGGCGGAGTCATCGAGCTGGACCAGGTACGGCGCAGTACGCTGCCGCTGCGGCCGGCTGCCCGACCGTTCGCGGGCAGCCCCTACCGCGGCCTCGCACGGTACGAGTCGGCCGACGCCGAACTGTTCCGGGGTCGCGAGCAGGCGGTCGCCGAGGTCGTCTCTCGGCTCGTGGATACGCCAGTGCTCGCCATCATCGGCCCGGCCGGCTCGGGCAAGTCGTCGCTCGTCCGGGCCGGAGTGCTCCCTGCGATCGCCGGCGGTGTACTGCCCGATTCGGGGCGCTGGCGGCAGCTGCTCGTCACTCCGTCCGCGGCGGCCGAACTGGCGCTACGGCTGGCCCAGGAGGCGGATGAGGATCCGGCCGATGGCCCGGACCCGGCCGATGCGACCGAGCTGGCCGCGCTCGCCGATGTGGCGGACTTCGACGGGGCCGCCGTGAATGAGCCGACCGCTGAGCTGAAGCAGATCCCGCCCTCCGACAACGAGTCCCCTGTGGACAGCCGCCCGCGGCGGACTCTGCTCGTGGTCGACCAGTTCGAGGAGGTGTTCACCCTCGTGCCGGCCGCGCGGGCCGAGCTCTTCGCCACCCTCAGCGAGGCCGCCGCCTCGGACAGCGTCACTGTCGTCGTGGTGACGCGCTCCGACGCGTACCCTCGCTTGGCTGAGTACCCGGAGCTCGGCCGGCTCGCGGCCGCCAACGCCCTCTTGCTGACGCCGATGACATCGGAGGAGCTGCGGCGGGCGATCGAGGAGCCGGCTGCGATGGCGGGCGTGACGGTCGAACCGCCACTGGTCGACGCTCTGGTGGCGGATGCGCCGACGGCCGGGCTGCCGGCGTTCTCGGCGGGGCTGACCGCGCTCTGGGGGGACCTTCGGCTTGAGGCGTATCGGAGTGGCGGTGGCCTCGGTCAGGCCGTCGAAGACTTCGGGGAGCGCGCGTACGCCGCACTCACACCAGCACAGCGGACCCTCGCCGAGGAGATCCTGGTCAGTCTGTCCGACCCGGGCGCCACTCCGATGTGGCCCCGCGACGGTGACCGCGCGACCGTTGTCGCCCTGCTCCGCGAGTTCGGCTTGGTGTCCATTGTCGACGGACGTCTTGCGCTGGCGCATCAGTCGCTGGTGGAGGGCTGGCCGCGGCTGCGGTCCTGGATCGCGGAACGGGTGGTCGAGCGGGACCTGCGCTCCCACCTGCGCGCGTCGGCCCGCGCCTGGGCCGAGCAGCGGCGCCCGCCGGAGATGCTGTACGGCGCGGTCCGACTTGCTGCCGCGCTCGACTACGCGGCCGGGCACGAACTCGCGCCCGAGGAACGCGACTTCCTCGCGGCGGGGCAACGGGTACTCCTCGCCGCCGACGTAGGCCGGCGACGCCAGGTGAGCCGACTGTGGTACGTCATCATCGCGCTGGGACTAACCCTGGCGACCGCTCTCGCGGCCGGCGTGATGGTGTTCGTTGCCTGGAAGAGTGCGACGAGGGCGAATGAGCAGGCCGATGCCGTGCGGATCGCCGAACGCGCGACCGTCGAGCCCGATCTTCGCCAGGCCCTGCGACTCGCCACGGTGGCGGCGACGCTGGACCAGTCGACATCGACGGTCGACGCGTTGCGCGCGACCCTGTTGCGAAGCCCCGACCTCGAGGCGACGGCGGGTGACGGGGTCCGCGTGGTCGCCGTCAGCCCGGACTCGCACACCGTCGCCGCGGGGACCGCCTCCGGGAGCGTCCTGCTGCTGCGTGGTGGAAGCCTGAGCCCGATCGGTCGGCTGGAGTTACCCGCCGGTGGAGCCGTACTGGGGTTGGCCTTCACACCCGACGGACGCCGGCTTGTCGGCTGGAGCGCAGGCACCGGTGGGATCGTCGTCTGGAGCGTCGCATCCGGCGACATCGACGCGGCGCCGTTCGGCGAGCCCGGTCCGGGTGCCGTCGGCGGCCTGCTCGCCGACGGTGACACGCTCATCCTGGCCCAGCCAGCGGCGACGCCGGTCGCGTGGAGCATCTCGGCCCGGACGCCGTCGACGACCTACGAGTTGCCGCAGGCGAAGTCGTCGGCGCTGCTGCTCGCGCCGGACGGCACCGCCGTGGCGGCCGGTTCCGATGGCGTCACCACGGTCATCTCGCTCCCCAGTGGACACACGACGGTCGCCCGCGGCGCCGCCCGGCCGATCGCGCTCGGCCCAGCCGGGCGCACGCTGCTCGCGGCCGACGGCACCCTCTGGGCATCGGGTACACGGGCGGGGGCGATCCCGGCGACGGACGTGCTTACAGCCGCGTGGTCGGCGGACGGCACCTCGCTCGCCACGGGCGCCTCGGACGGCACGATCGTGGTCTACGACACGAGGACGCTTGCCGCCACCCGGACGTTCGTCGGTGACCGGAAGCCCGTCGCGACTATCCAATTTGGACCAGATGGCCGGACGCTCTACGCCTCCGGCGACTCCGGTGGCGTTATGGCCTGGGACCTCACCGGGACATTGGGGGCCCGCGGGATGCTGATGACAGCCGACAGCGAGCACCTCATCGCCCAAGCGTGCCTGCTGGCCGGGCGCGACCTGAGCCCGCAGGAGTGGGCCGCGGACATCCCCGGTTACCCGTACCGGCGGATTTGCCCGAACTGAAGCCCGCGTCGTAGGCGGCGGCAGTGCCGGCCGCCAAGCGTATCCAGATGCTGGGAATCGACCGCAAGATCGCCGTCAGGGCATCAGAAGCGCCGTCAGGTGTCGTTTCTGGTGCTGAAACACCGATCTTCGGCCGGCTATCCCAGGAGGTGAGACCCAAAACACCGCATGTCTCCGCGCTCCAGCGGCCGATCTCACCACGGCTCTCGGTACACCACGGTTCGCGACACTGCAACAGGCATTGTGGCTCAGGGTTTGTACGGAAACTTGTGATCGTATCGGTGGATGGCGCCGACATGGCGGCGCCCGAACGCATGACTTTCATAGGTAATACGGGCCGGGCGCCAACCCTTTCGTCCGCCTGGACGGGCGCCTTCATCGGCCTCGATCAAGCGACACTGGTAGCTAGATCCGCGTCAGCGCCGCCCGGAGCGGATCCAACCCGAGGGGTCCGAGATCCAGTGCCGCCCGGTGGAAGGCCTTCAGATCGAAGGCCGGCCCTTTGCGGGCCTGGGCATCGGCCCGCGCCTCGAGCCACACCCGCTCGCCGACCTTGTAGGCCGGCGCCTGTCCGGGCCAGCCAAGGTACCGGTTGAGCTCGAACCGTAGCGCCTCGTCGCCCACGTTGCAGTGTCCGCGTAGGAACTCCCAACCCAGCTCCCGGTTCCAGGTCTCACCCGGATGGAAGCCGAACGGGTTGTCCACCGGAACCTGCAGCTCGAGGTGCATCCCAATATCGACGACGACCCGGGCCGCGCGCAACGCCTGCGAGTCGAGCATGCCTATCTTGTCCCCCGGGTCGTCGAGATACCCGAGTTCGTCCATGAGCCGCTCGGCGTAGAGCGCCCAGCCCTCGCCGTGACCGGAGCAGCCGGCCATCCGGCGACGCCACCGGTTGAGAATGTCGGTGCGCACGGCGGTCTGACCAACCTGGAGGTGGTGGCCAGGTACGCCTTCGTGGTAGACGACGGTGACCTCTTTCCACGTGGAGAAGGAGTCCACGCCGGAGGGCACGGCCCACCACATCCGGCCCGGCCGGCTGAAGTCCTCGTTCGGCCCGGTGTAGTAGATTCCGCCGTCGGCGACCGGAGCGATGAGGCACTCGATGACCCGTACCTGCTCGGGGATGTCGAAGTGGGTATCGGTGAGATCGCCGAGCGTCCGGTCGGCGAGCGCCTGCATCCAGTCGCGGAAGGCCTCCTTGCCGTCGATACGGCGAGCGGGATCGCCCTCGAGGGCTGCGATCGCCTCGGTCGCGGTCGCACCGGGCTGGATCTTGTCGGCGACCGCACGCATGTCGGCTTCGATCCGGGCCAGCTCGGCCAGTCCCCAGGCGTACGTCCCCTCGAGGTCGACGGCCGCGCCGAGGAAGTTTCGCGACGCCAGCCCGTAGAGCTCGCGGCCGACCGCCTCGTTCTCCCGGCCGCGCGGGGCGAGCTCCTCACGCAGGAACCGGCCGAACTCGGCGGTGGCGGCTCGGGACGCCGCGGCGGCGGTGTCGATGTCCTCGACCAGCCCGTCAGGTAACCCCTGGGCGTTCGCCTCGCGGATTCGGCGGGCCAGGCCGGGCCAGAAGTCGTCCCGCGCCGGGTCGGCCCACGCATCGCACTGGGCCGCCACTTCGAGGATCTGCCGGCTGGCCGCGACGTGTCCGTGATCGGCGGCCTCGAGCACGGTCTGGCGCAGCTGGGTCAGTGCGGTCGGCACCGCGTGCAGGCGGGCGTTGATGTCGCTGGCCGCCGACTCGCCGGCGAGCGGCATCAGGTCGAAGACACCGCGCAGATCGTTGAGCGGTCCGGCGACCACGTTGACTTCGCTGGTCACCATTCCCGCGTCGTAGCGTTCGAGGCCGACCTCGAGGCGTTCGGTCATCGCCTCCTTGGCGACCCGTTCCACCTCGTCAGCCGGGACGATCAGGGCAAGTTGCGCGAGGGTGCGCCGGTCGAGGTCGGCTCGGGCGCCAAAGCCCTCCGGGGTCATCTCGGTCAGCCGGTCGTCGTGGCCGGCGATGCCCAGGGCAGTGGCGGCGATGGGGTCCAGCCGGGCGTACTCGTCGACATAGCGGTCCGCGATCTCGTCAATGTGTCCCACGTCACGACCCTAACAACGGCCGCGGCGTTGATGGGCGAACGCGTGGTCCGAAACTCGCCAGACTCTTGTCGGAGCGGTCGTGCAGTATAGGGACCGTGACCCGACCACTCCTTACCACGCCAACCCACTCCGGCCGCACATGGCTGCCCGGGTTCGTAGCGCTCGCCGCCATCTGGGGATCGAGTTTCCTCTTCATCAAGGTTGGCCTCGGCGGACTGCACCCGGTCTACATCGCCCTTGGCCGTACCGCCGCCGGCGCGCTGACCCTGCTCGTGTTGCTGGCCGTGCTGCGCCAGCGGCTGCCGCGCGGGTGGCGCGTCTGGGCCCATCTGGTCTTCGTCGGCGTGGTGGGGGTCGCCGTACCGTTCAGCCTGTTCGGCTTCGCCGAGCAGCGCATACCGTCGATCCTGGCCGGCATCTGGAACGCGACGACGCCGCTGATCGCGTTGCCGATGGCGGTCTACGCGTACCGTACCGAGGCCATGACCATGCGTCGGGCAGTCGGTCTGGGCGTCGGCTTCGTCGGCGTACTGACCATCCTCGGGGTGTGGCACGTCGATGCCGGCTCGAGCCTCGTCGGGCAGCTGATGTGCTTCGCGGCGGCGGTCTGCTACGGCATCTCCATCCCGTATACGCGCCGCTTCCTCGCCAAGCCCGATGTTCCTGGTACGGCGCTGGCGGCCGGGCAATTGTTGACCGCCACCGCCGTACTGGCGATGGTCGCTCCGTTCGTGGCCGGTGGGTGGCCGGCCGCATCGGCGTTGACTCCTGGCGTGATTGCCAGCGTGCTCGCCCTCGGCGCCATGGGGACCGGGATAGCCTTCGCCCTCAACTTCCGGGTCATCCGGCTGGCGGGCGCATCCACGTCGGCATCGGTCACGTACCTGATCCCGGTCTTCTCAACTCTTGAAGGCGTGTTCCTGCTGGGCGAACACGTGTCGTGGTACCAACCGGTCGGTGCACTCGTCGTGCTGCTCGGAGTGGCCGTCTCGCAGGGGGCGCTGAGATGGCGGCCGGCCCGACCGGTCGTACCGGTGCCCGCAGCTGGTCGGGGGCCTCGCGGAGTCGTGAGCGCAGCGAGCGACTGCGTGGGGTGACTAGTCGGGGGCCTCGCGGAGTCGTGAGCGCAGCGAGCGACTGCGTGGGGTGACTAGTGCGACTTGGCCCACTCCAGCAACTGGTCAGCCGACCAGGTGTTGACCACGCGATCGGGCTCGACCCCGCACAGGGCGGCCCGCTCGCATCCTTGGTACAGCCAGTCGAGTTGTCCCGGGGCGTGCGCGTCCGTGTCGATCGTGAAGACGCATCCCGCCTCGTATGCC
>JBKPDY010000175.1:0-10427 GCA_046728155.1 Actinomycetota bacterium | reverse complement strand
GAGCAGCTCGGGGTCAGAGTGGATCTCGGCAGTGGCCTTCCACGCGGCCACGACAGGATCGACGGCCGCCAGATTGCTGACGGACGCAGCCGCCCGCAGGGTCTCGACCAGTTCGACGAGGAACGCCCTGACATCGTCCTGCGGCAGGAATCGGACCCACGGGAACACGTCGGCCAGGGACAGCAGTAGCAGGCGGGCGCCGTCGTCGTTCTTCACCAGGAAGAAGAACAGGCGGCTGGCCATGCTCAGTGCCTCGTCCTCGGCTTCCGCCCGGGAGGCTGACTCGAGGATCAGGTCCTCGCCATCGCGCCGGTCCAGCCGCAGGCGGCGCCGGGGGCTGGACTCCAGCTTGGCCATGGTCGCCTTGGGCTGCTGGATGAGCTGGGAGAACGGGATTTCTAGCGTGGTCATGAGCCCAGGCTACACCGAAGTTTGAAGTAGTTCAAATGTATGAGCCGAGTGACTGCCCCCGCGGCCCGGGAGGCGACCCCGGCTGCCCAAGTTGGCCGAGCTTCGGGATGAGGCTCGAGTCATCTGCCAGTGTCATGAATATTAACCCTTAGTAGACCATATCCAACCGATGCTGAGCATGACGGGCTTGGCGTATATGCCGCAACAGATCCAGAAGGGCAACGCCGATTGGATATTCGGGAGCTGCGCCAGACGCTCGACAAGCTCGGCGTCGGCCCTGATCGATACCAGATCCTGGACAGGTGGACCCGGGCGATGACACATGGTGCATCAAACGGCAAGGCAGGATGTGGCTGGTCTTCTACTCCGAGCGAGGCGCTCGCCGTGACCTGCAGCGATTCGCGAGCGAGTTAGCGGCGTGCCAGTATCTAATCGAGCAGCTCCGGGCAATCGCCGACCGGCTATTGTGACACGTCGCCAGTCTGAAGCGTCAGTGCCGATCGGCGCGTGTCTCATGTGTCGAGCAACGAACGCCAGACGAGACATGCGGGAACTAGTTGACTCGGGTCGTCGGCGTCCACGTTGGCACGCCTCAGCAGGCCCGAGCGAGGGTCTCGGCACCCACTCTTCGGCGCGGGAGATTCCTCAGACCATCGCGCCTCGATGAAGTTCGCGCAGGTGAGGTTCGCGCCGTGAGGTTCGCGCCGGTGGCGGCCCACTGGCAGGCGGCGTACGGTCGAAGTCGTGAGGTACGGAATGGCCGTTGCCGTCATCGCCGCTGCGGCGATAACGGCATGTTCGACCGCTAGTGATTCCGCGGCGCCACCGCACAAGAGCCGCAGCGCCCTGCCGCCCGCCAGCGCCGGGTCGGTCACCGCCGCCGGCTGCCTGGCCAGGTTTATAGACGGGCCCCTGCCGGTATGGGCTCGGGGCGGTTTTCATCCGCCGGGCATGTCGATCGGTCATGTGATGGGCGTGCGCGCCGAGATCGTCGCCATCCTCTGGGGCGGCCCGAAGACCTCGCTGTACGCTCCGCCGCACAAGGGCCAGGAGAACAACAAGATTCTCTGGGTAGCCCGGCTACCGCTGCCCGCCATGTCGCTATCACCGATGACCATCCGGGCAACGCTGAATGGCACGCACATCGTCGCTCGCCGGGAACTGCCCAATGGTCCGGGCCCGTCGTCCGTTGATCTTCCGGCTCCGGGGTGCTGGACGCTGAACCTCAGCTGGGCCGGGCATCACGATCAAGTCGACCTGTGGTACACGGCTGTGTGACCTGTGCGCTCTTCCGCCACCGGGAGTTGATCGGGACAATCCCAGCACTAGCCGGTTCGGTGATGCCGCGTTCACCGATGAGCTTTGTCACCGGCGACGACACCTTAACAATGCGTGCCGCCACCAGCCGCCAGGCCCGCGTGATCTTCAGGCGTGGGTCCGTCGAGGACTGACGCCCACACCGAAGAGACGGAGCTCATCCAGCCGCTGAAGACGCGTGGCTGGCCGAATGAACATGCGGAAGGTGATGGTCGGCGGCCCGTACAGGTGCGTGCGCAAACCCCACGTATGTGTCGTTCTTCGTGGCCATCATCGGGGAGGCGTTGCTGCTCAGCAGGCCAGGGCTCCTGATCTACCCACCCGTACTCGTTGTTTTCGTGGTCGCGTTCGTCCGCTGGTACGAGGAGCCGACCATGGCTAAGCGGTTCGGAGCGGACTAGGACGCCTATGGGAAGCAGGTCCACGCATGGTGGTCGGTCCCACGGCGGCGTACACCCTGGAAGTCGTCGGGCTCGGCAACGTGAGACCGGAGCGACGCGCCGGATAAGCCTAAGCCAAGGCATGTTCACCGTTGAACTTGGCGCGCGCCTAGTGCCTCCGATGCCGGTCGATAAATGAGACATTCGGCGAATTCCACTGGCCGGCATGTAACGGACGTAGGGTCGCGCATCAGGACAAACCGGTGGCCGGCGGGGCCGGGACATGCATGGGCCTGACGGAAGGCAGTCTGGACGGTCTCTTCGCCCAGCCGCTCGCTAGGTTGGAACTGTGGATCTTGCAGCCGTGAAGGACGCGCCGGCTCGCGAGCTCGCGCTGGGTGCTGTTGCGGCGGCGAGGAATGCCTTCGGCCTCGTCGAGGACGCCGAGCTGCTGTCCGGAGCGGGCCGCCTGGCGCGCGCCTATTCGCTCGCCGGGCTCGCGGTCGAAGAGGTGGGCAAGGCCGGCAGCCTGATTACCGTGGCGGCCATGCCGGAGAACCTGAGAGCGCGCGCGCCGGTCGGGCGAATGCTCGAGTGGCACCAGATGAAGCTGGTCAAGGGCATGCTGACCGCCGCGGCGCCGTTCGGCGCGCCTGGCCTGCCGACCAGGTTTGTCACCATGCCCCTGAGCGAGATCGCCGAGATACTGGACGACGCGCAGGCGTTCGCGCAGGACGTCGACCGGCTCAAGCAACGCGGCCTGTATGTGGACGTGGACCTGAGCGGGCACGTCCGGGAGCCGTCCGAGGTCTCCGCGGCCGAAGTCCGCGAGCAGCTCGACCGGGCGCGGCGGGCCGCTGCGGGGGCGGATGCGCTGCTCGATCCCGGCGCGCCTGCCAAGCTCGCTGACCCAGAGGCCGCCGCGATCGAGTTCGCCCGTGCGCTGGTCAGCGCGTACGCCGAGGCGGGCCACCACAGAAGTCCCGAGGCTGCCGCGGACGTACTGCTGAATGCGGCCAGCAAGCTTCAAGGTTAGATGCCATCAGCTGAGGGTCGATAAAATGAGACATTCGGCGATATCCACTGGTCGGCATTGGGGTCGCGCGTCACGACAACCCGGCCGTCGGCAGCGAGGCCGGGACACGCAAGCCCTGACGCAATCCAGTCCGGACGATCCCCGCGCCAGGCCGCTGGCTAGGTTGGAACTGTGGATCTTGCAGCCGTGAAGGATGCTCCGGCGCGCGAACTCGCCCTCGGTGCTGTTGCTGCGGCGAGGAATGCGCGCGGCCTCGCGGAGGACGCCGAGTTGCTGTCCGGTGCGGGCCGCCTGGCGCGCGCGTATTCGCTCGCCGGGCTCGCGGTCGAAGAGGTGGGCAAGGCCGACAGCCTGGCCGCGCTGGCGGCGATGCCGGCGAACCTGAGGGCGCGGGCACCGGTCGGGCGCATGCTCGAGTGGCACCAGATGAAGCTGGTCGCGGGCCAGCTGACCGCCGCGGTGCCGTTCGGCGCGCCTGGCAAGGCGAACTGGTTTGCCACCATGCCCCTGAGCGAGATCGCTGAGATACTGGACGACGCGCAGGCGTCCGCGCAGGACGTCCACCGGCTCAAGCAACGCGGCCTGTATGTGGACGTGGACCGGAGCGGGCACGTCCGGGAGCCGTCCGAGGTCACCGCGGCCGACGTCCGCGAGCAGCTCAACCGGGCCAGGCGGGCCGCCTCGGCGGCGAATGCGCTGCTCGACCCCAGCGCGCCGCTATGGCTCGCCAACCCGGGGGCCGTCGCGATCGAGTTCGCCCGTGCGCTGGTCAGCGCGTTCGGCCAGACGCGATTTGGCCGCAGTCCCGAGGCTGCCGCGGACGTGCTGCGCAACACGGCGACCAAGCTTCAAGGTTAGATGGCATCAACTGAGGGTCCCCTTCTGAGACAGCGGCCAGGCAGTCATCGGCAAGCCACAGGGTGTTGATGATCATAGCGGAGACTGCGCCCGCCTCGAGCGGGCCGATCTTCACAGCGACACATTGTCTCAAGGCTGGTCCCATAGCAACCGTCGCGCCGCGGAATTGCGGTGTTCTCAGCGGTGGCCGACTTTGCTCTCAGCGTGCCGGACGCCGTCCAATCACTGTCGCTCTCCGTGACCGGGCTGCTTGGGGCCCGACACACAATCGGCTGGTTAGGGAGCTATTCACAGCCGCGCTGTGCCGTCCACCGGCGCGTCCATAACCGGGCGACGTGCGCGGTCAGTTCCTGTGCGACGCTTGCCGTCTGCACGCGTCTTACTCTGCTCGCGGCTTCGCTGATCGAGAAGCGCGATCTCTGCCGGGCCGAATCAGCCATGGCCAGGATCGTGATCGGGCGCCGAGTTTGATCGGCGCGCCGTCGACTCGATAATCCCCGTTGCCCAATGAGCCAGGGTGAGGTTTTGCGCTGCGCATCGGCCGCCCCTAAACAAGTCCAGGCAGACGCTGGGAGTGCTGGGTGCCCGTTGCCCGCATCGTGCGGCTGGACGCGATCTCAGCCGAGCTGGAGAACCTGGCTTCAGGCACCCTGCGGCGCTGCGACCACGGCGGCGCGGGACGGCCTACGGGCGCGTATTTGCCGTGATGACGTTTGTCTTGCCGGCGGCAGCGCGCCCACGCCGACGCGAGGAGTGGCTCGCCGAACTGTCCGTGCTGCGTGCCCGCCGTGAGCGCCTGACCTTCGCGGTGCAGACCCTCCTGGGATCGCGCGGCTCCCCGCCACGCTGTACCCGGCCGGCCGGTGGCAAGGCTCGGTGACAGAGCTGGGCGCCGGGACGGTCACGGGCTCGCGCCGGGCGATGGCTCGCTAGGCTGTGGACCCATGCACGATACAGCAGAAATCACACCGGATCTCTGCGCAGCGCTGGTGACGCCGCATATCGAGCGCCTCACCTTCGCCGTGGTGCACGCGTCGATCGGCCTGGCGGGACCACGAGTGATGCGTTATGGCGTCCCGGTGGACGCGATCGATATCGTCGGTCAGCTGCGTACGGGGCTCGCGGCGCGCCCGGTCTCCGCGGCTGGGTTGGCCGCCATCTATCGGTACCGCGACGCGGCCGAGATCCGTCGCAGCCTGGAAATTCTGGTGGCCGCGAAAATCATCGAGGAGGCCGGTGACGGCGCGATCCGGGCGACCGGAACAGGCCGCTCCCTCCTCGCTGTGATGTACCAGGCCGGTGCCGAGGCGGCCGCCGGCCTGTGGTCCGCGCACCTAGACCTGGTGGCCGAGCTCAACGAGTTGGCTGGACGGCTGTGCCTGGCGGCGGCGGACAGCGGCGGGGACGCCTACGCCGCTGTGGCGCCACCGCACGAACCGGCCGATGCCAGCGCCGGGTTGCTGCTGCACCACCGCCTCGCGGTGCTGCGCTACCACCGCGCCGACGCACACGCCGCCGCCTGGCAGGCGGCCGGGCACACGATCGACACGATCCGCACCCTGGCCGACGGTCCGGAGCGCGAACGTATCGAGGCTGAGACCAACCGCCGCAGCGGCCGGCCGTACGCGACCCTCAGCGCCGCTGAGCGATCCCGGCTGGTGTCCGGCCTGACCGAGCTGCCCGGCCAGCCGTAGTCAACGGCTGCAGGCACGGTGGACGCCGGCGGTGGCCGGCCGTGCGGCCGTTGCAGGTCCGGGTTGACCTGCCCGGCGCATCCGGGAACCGGAGGATGACGTGAGCGCTCGCCAGTGCCTGGAAAGCGGGAGGCGCGCCAGGCACGCCGGTGTCGCGACTCATGCTCCAGCCGGGAACTCCATCGCGGCCTGGATCGCAAGTCATGGAGGCAGGCCTGACCCCGACGCAGGGTGCAGCGCTTACCGGACGTTGCCCCGCCAGACGCCACGCACCAGCTGCTCAAGGCCATCAACGAGGCAGCCAGACGATCGGGCTCTGCCCTGCCTCGGCCTCGATGCTCCAGTGTCTGCCAGGACCTCGCTGTCGCACCCGAATGCGCTGCGGTCCGCACCAACCGAGCTCAGTCCATCTTGGACGAAGAGCGCTCTCAGTTAAGAGGCATGAGCAGCCGATTCGAGCTGGCAGCAGCAACCCTCGCGATGGCAGCCCAGCGGCGTGCAGGGTTCCGCTCGGAGAATACGTCGGGCAGGTTGCTGTGGAGTGTCTCCGCCGCTTCTGGCAGTGTGACGATTGGTCGTCAGCGCAGGGCCGACCGGCCTCGTGCTGGCCGCCCAGCTGCTGGCGCCCCGGGATCCCCATCCGGATCGCCGGCACGAGCGACGGTCCGGCCCGGGAGAGTTACCGGCGTCCGGGCCGACGTTGGCTAGCGGCAGGACGTGACAGTACGCCGGGGTGTAGGAGCTTCAAGGAGAGTGATCGGCATGTGCACCGACGAAATGGCCACCGCCCATCTGCACCGGCCCGATCCCCAGGTGCTGCACGATTTCGAGCCCAGGGTGGTCTTCGACCTCGAACCGGTCGACTCGGTGACGGTGACGATGCTGATGGACAATGTGACCGACGCCTTCATGCCGGATCAGGGACCGGCGCGCCGGCCACCGCTGCCCGTCTTCCGTGGCGGCCGCCAGCCGGCGACCACCATGGAAGGTGGCGACGTCCCCGAGGTCCCGTTGGCCGATGGTGGCTTCTCGGTCCTGGTGGACGTGGCCAAGGACGGTGCCCGCCACCGGATCCTCTTCGACGCCGGCACGACCCCCGATGGGGTAGTCGAGAACATGCGCCGCCTCGAGGTCGACCCGTCCGGCATCGAGACCATTATCTGCAGCCACGGCCACTTCGACCACACTGCCGGACTCGACGGCCTGATCCGGCGGCTGGGGAGAGTTAACCTCCCGGTGCTCATCCACCCGCACTTCTGGCGTCAGCGGCGGTTGTCCATCCCGGGGCGCGACCCGCAAGAGATCCCCACCACGAGCCGCCGAGCGCTCGTCGACGCTGGCTTCGAGGTCATCGAAGAGCAGCAGCCCAGCTTCCTCTTCAACCGATCCGTCCTGGTCACCGGCGAAGTACCCCGCACCACCGGCTACGAGGCCGGGTTCCCGCTGCAGCAGGCCTGGCTTGACGGCCGCTGGCAGCCGGACGCCCTCGTCCTAGACGACCAGGCGCTCATCGTCGACATCAAAGACAAGGGCCTCCTGGTGATTACCGGCTGCGGCCATGCTGGGATCGTCAACATCTGCCGGTACGCCCGCCGCCAGACCAAAGAGCGCGCCCTCCACGCGATCATCGGCGGATTCCATCTCAACGGACCGATTTTCGAGCCCCTCATCCCCCAAGTCCTCGACGACCTCGGCGCCCTTGCCCCCAAAGTCGTGGTCCCGGCCCACTGCACCGGATGGCGGGCCCAGCACGCTATGGGTGCTCGCTTTGGCGAGGCGTTCATCCCGAGCACCGTCGGTACGCGCTTCGAACTCTGACCAAGCGCCACGACAATGGCGACCCGTACGACGAAACGGGCAGGCAAAGTTAGCAACTCTGGCCCTGCCCGCTGTCGTGACCATCCGGTTCACCGAGCGCCGGAGCGCCGCAGAGCCGTCAAAGTCATCCAGGGCAACAGGGCACTGGCGGGCGGACCGCTGGATTGGCCACCGGCCGGGTCCTGCTCACGGCTACAATGCTTCATTCAGCGACAAGACCGATCCTCCGCGGACCCCAGGGAATGATCGGCAACCCCAACTTCGAGGCATTGGCCCGCCGCATTGCCCGGCCCGTCAGGCTAGTTCCCTGACGGGCGACTCGAGCGCGCACGAACGGCCGATACGTGCGGCAGGAACCAGCGATGCCTATTGACCCAGTAGACATTCCTATTCGGCAGGGAGACTGTGGCTTGCCCGGCCTGGCCAGCTCACGGTGCGTGATCGGCCCGGACGCAACTTGAGCGCGCAGTCCAGCCGATAGGCGCCGCAGTCGGGTGCTGGATGCGCCGCAGCGGGGGCCGCGCGGGGAAAGGGGATCTGCTCGGCTGATCGGAGAGATCGCGGGCGATGCGGGCGTGGCCGTGGTCGCCTGGGATGGGAGGCGTCCAGCCTGCTGGGAGCGGCCGCCTGGACGTGGGCGGTGGGCGTATTGTCCAGGTGGCGGAAGCGGTTCGCTGAGGAAGCCCATGACCGGGCTGGCGGAGCGGGAGGGCGGCGGCCGGCCGGGCGTCATACCATCCCGTCATGAAGACGTCTGGGATTACGGCGGCGCTGCCGGGCCGGGACCTGGGCCGATCCAGGAGCGTTCTACGTTGAGAAAGTGGGACTTCAGGCACGCGAGTCCGACTTTCTCCAGGCAAGAGATGGGCAGGTTGGCCTCACGGTCGGGAATGGTTTCAACCAGCTCTTCGTCCATCCGGCCCGGGTCAGGTCGTCAGGGGAGTTCACGCAGGCTGTTATCCATGTGGCCGACGTGCGCGCTGCCGTCGAGGAGATGAGGGTTCGCGGCGTCGAGTTCGAGGAGTACGACACGCCGGAGACGCGGACCGAGGACGGCGTTGCTCGGATGCCCGGTGGAGGCGAGGCGGCGTGGTTCAAGGACTCGGAAGGCAATCTGGTTGGCGTTGTTCCAGCCTGAGGAGTATCAGCCAAGAGGAATCTTGGCCCGGCTTCGACACCGTCGCCCGAAGCTGCGGTCGCGCCTGTTAGTTCGCAGCGGAGATCCACCAGGAACTCCCCGGCCGCATCCGCCTCATCCTCATCTGCCAGCCAGTCGGCTTCTGACGGGCCAGCCAGATCAGCCACCAGCCGGCCCATACCAGGACAACCCATGACACGCACTGCAAATGCCGGAGCGTGACCGAGCCCCCACCGATATCAATCAGCGCAAGGAGACCTCAATGTCAACCGGGGAAAGCAAACCCACGACCGCTGATCCGGCCCTCGCATCAGCGGCGATCACGGCCGCCGGAACCGCGATCGTAACGACGGACGACCATGGCTGGATCACGTCATCGAACCGCGCAGCTGAGCTGCTGCTGGGCATCAGCGCCGAGCAGGCGATCGGGCAGACTCTCGCCCTGATCATCCCGGAGGCCCTCCGCGCTCGTCACGCCGCCTGCTTCCGTGCCGCCATGAGCAGCGGGCGCCTCGGGCACGGCGGCCAGGGATGTGACCCGTGACGTGCTGGCGGCGGTCATACCCGATGGCGTCGGCGGCGGGGCTACGAGACTGACCCGCCCGTGGCGTGGACTGGGCCCGGGAGAATGCGACGAGGAACTGCTGGTGCCGTTGCGCGGATTCCGGCTCGCGCCGGGCAGCCTGGCGCGAGTCTGGATCGTCGTGCAAGCGGCCCGGCGGGCCGGTTCGCGATTACCGGCCACCTCGTACGCTGCACCCAGGGCGGACCGGACGAGTTGCCGGGGCAGGCCCTGCCTGACCCGGACTGGGCAACGCGAGCGTGCGCCAAGCCAGACCTCGGCCTGATCGCTGACCTGTTGCCCACCTCCGCATCAAGGCCCGCGAGACGGACCGACATGCGGGCCTTCGACGGGCTCGATCCGGTGACCTGCTGCCCGCTGGCGAATACCTGCCCGGTGACGTGGCGCCCGAGCGCGCGTGGTGCCGGGAGGAGGTCATCGGAGCCTGTGCGCTCTGCTACCTCGCGCCGCGAGGTCGAGAGCAAGCACGTTCTCGCCCCACATGACCCGGCCGGTGTCGGCGAAGCCATAGCAGAGGTAGAACCCGCGGGGCGAGCCTGGGCCATCCGCGCAGCTGGTGTAGAGCACCTCGGCGCCGGGCCTCGTCCGGACGTAGCCCACGACCGCGTCGAGCGTCGCCGTGCCGTAGCCACGGCGCTGGAACCGGTGGTCGATGAGCAGCTTCCACAGGTAGTACGGGCCGATGAGGTCGTCGTCGATCGGCTGTGGGACGTTGTCGCTGATCATGGCGAAGCCGACCAGCGTGCCGTTCTCCGCGTCGTGCACGGCCCACGGCCGGGGCATCGCGCGCTCCTCCTGGTCGGCCTCGGCGAAGATCTCCTCCATCGAATTGAGGTACTGGTCCTGGCCGGGGCACGGCGCAGGCCCATGACTGCCGCACGATCCCCCAAGCTCAAGATGTCGCGCAGCCCGACCTTCGCCATCGCCGCCTCCGCCAAGTCCTGGTGCATCCACCTCTCCAAGCTGAGGGCGCCAAGCGCAGTCCTGCGGCGCGCTGGCCAGCACGGTGAGCTTTGCGGCGAGATGACCCTGGCGGCCGCAAGGCAACTATCCGCTATCCGCGCGCATTTGGCGAGCTGGGCGCACGAGAAAAGGCGTTCTGCGGCTGATGGGCAGCCGACGCGCAGCCGACGGAACGATGCCGAATCGGCGGTAGGCGCGTTTGGCCTGGCCGGCGCTGGTCGCTCTGGGT
>JBKPDY010000174.1:0-9162 GCA_046728155.1 Actinomycetota bacterium | reverse complement strand
CCCGAGCTCGGGGTGAACTTCATCGACACCGCCGACTCGTACGGGCCAGGGGTGAGCGAGGAGATCATCGCGGAAGCCCTGCACCCGTATCCGGAGGACCTGGTCATCGCGACCAAGGGCGGCCTGGAACGCCCCGGGCCGAACCGGTGGACGCCCAACGGTAGGCCCGAGCACCTCACCGAGGCGTGCGAGGGCAGCCTGCGGCGGCTGAAGCTCGACCAGATCCCGCTCTACCAGCTCCACCGGCCGGACCCGCGAGTGCCGCTGGAGGATTCGCTCGGCGCGCTCCTGTCGCTCAAGGAGCAGGGCAAGATCCGCCACATTGGACTGTCCAATGTCGACGAGGACCAGATCCGTCGAGCTCAGAAGCTGACGGCGGTCGTCTCGATCCAGAATCGGTACAATGTGGATGATCGCGGCTCGGAGTCGCTTGTGGACCTCTGCGAGCAGGAGCAGATGATCTTCCTACCGTGGGCACCCATCCAGAACCTCGACCGCAACGCGACCGTACGGGAGATCGCAAAAAGCCACGGCGCGTCGGAGCGGCAGATCGTGCTCGCCTGGCTGCTCGCCCGCTCGCCGTCGATCCTGCCGATCCCGGGGACGGGAAGCGTCTCGCATCTGGAAGAGAACGTGGCCGCGGTCGACATCGAGCTGACCCCGGCCGAAGTGGCGCGGCTGACCGGTGCCGTCTGATCACGCCGCGCGCACGAGGTGACGGGCGAAGAAGAGTTCCCAGCTCGTCCGTTCGAACGCGGGAATGCCGAGGTGGCCACCCGGGTTCAGATGCAGCGTCTTCTCCGGCGAGGCGAACGCGTCGAAGAGAGCGATGCCGGCCTCCCGCGAGATGAGTTCGTCGTCTGACTGCAACACGAACTCGATCGGGATGGTGATCCGGCGGGCCGCCTCGACGAGTAGCGGAACGCCCGGCAGCACCCCGGCGAGGCCGAACACCGCCGCCGTGATCCTTGGCTCGGCGGCGACCAACGGCACGCCGAGTCCAGTACCCATGGAGATCCCCCAGTAGCCGACCGGACCGTCGTCGCCGACGACATCGAGGGCCTGCACCGCGTCCAACGCGGCCCGCCACTCCGGTACCGCTTTGGCCACCCGGTCGATCAGGTCCTGAGCGGCCTCGCCCCCGTCGCGTTGACCCTCGGCGATCCGACGCTGCACCGCGGCGGCGAACTCGGCGGTCCGCGCCGTCGTCACCCGGTCGCCGTGGTCGGGTGCGTCGATGGCCAGCACCGCGAATCCGTGGGCCGTCACGTACCGGCGAGCGCGGGCGACGAGGGTCTGGACCTTCTTGTGCTGGGAGCCGCCATGCCCCATCAGCAGCAGCGGCCGCCCGCCCGACGCGTCCGCCGGGCACCACAGCACGCCCGGCACGCGGTCGCCGGCCACCTCGAGGTCGAAGACGCGTTCGGCGACCCCGTCGGTCGTGGTCTCCCCGATGACGTGCATCCGGTATGCCCTTCGCTTCGGCGACGAGCAGCATGTTAGTGCGGAGGGCGGCCTATAAGCTGTCCCGGCAAACAACACACACGGGGAGGCGGGATGGGGGGGCGTGAGGTCCGGATCGTCATGGACGACGGGATCCGGCTCGCGGCGACGCTCTACCTGCCCGACGCTGGTCCGTCACCGTGCCTGCTGGAGGCGCTCCCGTACCGCAAGGATGACGTGACCATCTCGTACGCGTCCGAGTATGAACGGCTTCGCGACGAGTTCGGCTTCGCCGTATGCCGGCTGGACCTGCGCGGCACCGGATCGTCCGAGGGGGTCGCCGTCGACGAGTATCCCTTGCGCGAACAGGACGACCTGGTCACGGTCATCGCGTGGCTCGCCGAGCAGCCGTGGTGTACCGGTGCCGTGGGGATGTTCGGCACGTCGTACAGCGGATTCAACTCGATCCAGGTCGCGATGCGCCGGCCGCCGGCGCTACGGGCGATCGTCCCTATCTACGCGACCGATGACCGGTACACCGACGATGTCCATTTCATGGGCGGGGCCCGGCGCCTGCTCGACCTGGTGGACTACCCCACGTACATGATCGCCATGAACGCACTGCCTCCCGTACCGTCGATCTACGGCGAGGGCTGGCGCCGGGAGTGGTTGCGCCGGTTGGAGGTCACGCCGCCGTGGCTGCTGCGGTGGCTCGCCGAGCCCGATGACGGCCCGTACTGGCGGCACGGTTCTTTGCGCCCGGGGTACGGCAGTATCAGCATCCCCACGATGATCGTCGCCGGTTGGGCGGACGGGTACCGCAACAACACCCTGCGCACGGTTGCCGGGCTCAGTGCGGCAGGCACGCCGGTACGGCTGCTTCTCGGGCCGTGGAGCCATACGTCGGCCGCCCGGGGACTGCCCGGGCCGCACCTCGACCTGACCGCGGAACTAGCGGGCTGGTTCGACCGATGGCTGCGCGGTCATGACGAACGCTTCGACGATCCTCCGATCGTCTACTTCGCCCGGCGCTTCACGATGCCCGCGCCCGACGCCGCGCTCGTCGAAGGCGAGTGGCGGGCCGAGCCGTCGTGGCCGAGCCCTCGCAGCGCTGCGCAGCATCGAGTGCTCGGTGGCGGACGGCGGGTGCACACCGTCCCCGGCGGAGTCGGCACGTCGGCGTGGAACAGTTGTGCTGGCGCGCTGCCCTGGGGCCAATCGACCGACCAAAGGTACGACGACGCGGCCTCGCTGCGCTGGGAGTGGCCGGTCTCGAGGGGTGAACTGGAGCTGCTCGGGTACCCGGGCCTTCGCTTGTCGGTCGCCGCCGATCAGCCCGTCGCCACCGTCTCGGCGAAGCTCTGCGATGTCGCACCGGATGGGACCTCGGCGCTCATCAGCCGTGGTCTGCTCAACCTGACCCACCGCAACGGCTCCACCAGCCCCGTCGCCCTCCCCCCGGGCGAAGCGGTCGAGGTGACCGTCGACCTGGAGGCGACCGCGTGGACCGTGACCGCGGGGCACACGCTGCGGCTCTCGATCACCGGAATGGACTGGCCCAACACGCTGGCGCCGCCGCGCCCGGTCACCCTGACCATCGACGGCGATGCGTCGGTGCTGACGCTTCCGGTCTGCGAAGGCGACCCTCTCGTCACGGCGCCGGCGTTGCCACGTGTCGACCCACCAGAGCCCGCGGAGTCCGGCGCTACCTGGCAGGTGACCGACGACGTGCTGCGCCGCCAGACCATCGCGAGCACCGCATACGGGAGCGAGTACGAGATCAACGGCGGTACCTGCACCGACCGGTACGCCGGCACCGTCGGCATCGATCGTCGCACGTGGACACAGTGGGCAAGCTCGGCCGCGTCGTTCTCGATCCAATGGCCCCAGACCTCGGTCCGTACGCAGACCGCGGTCAAGGTCACCGCGGACGACACGCAGTTCTCGGTCGAGGTCACGCTCGAGGCATACGAGAACCAGGAACTCATTCACGAACAGGTGTGGCGGCGGCGCTACCCTCGGGCTCTGGCTTAGCAACAAGGTAGATGCGCTAGCGTACCGGCGTGGATCGTCGACCGGTGCCGTTGCGCCTCGACGAACTGCTGCGCACGGCGTGCGATGTCATCGTGCAGCGGGGGCTCGCCAACACCCGTACCAGTGATGTCGCCGCCGCGGCCGGAGTCAGCCAGGCGCTCGTCTTCTACCACTTCGAGAGCAAGGACCGGTTGCTGGCGCAGGCGTTCGCCTACGCCGCGGAGCAGGACCTCGCTCGGCTCGACGCGGTGGTCTCGTCCACCGACGCACCACTGCGCAAGCTGTGGTCGCTGCTCAGGCTGTACGCGCCGACGACCGGCTCGAAGGCGTGGGAGCTGTGGATCGACGGCTGGGCCGAGGCGCAACGGGTTCCCGACCTGGAGAAGGTGATCCGCCGCCTCGACCACCGCTGGCGGGACGGGACGGCACAGGTGATTGCGGAGTGCGTGGCCGCGGGTGACGCAACGTGCAGCGACCCGCACGCGGCGGCCTGGCGCCTGACCGCGCTCATCGACGGTCTCGCGGTGCAGCTCACCGTGCACCCGCGGTCGATCACGCGTCGTCAGCTGACCGAGTGGGTCCGGCTCGCGGCCGCCCGGGAGCTCGACGTCGATCCTCATCGCCTCGTCTGATCAGCCGTCGGCCGGCCCAACTCCGCGGCCGGATCGCGGTATGCCCGCGCGAGCATGCTCACCCAGTCGTAGACGGCGTTCTCGTTGGGAGCCAACGGCCCCGGCCGGAAGTGGGGGGACGCGACCCCTCGTTGGACCGACTCGCACGCCGCCCAGTCCTGCCGGTTGGTCAGATCCCAGAAGTCCACGGCATACGACGGATCGGTGACCGCGTCGTCGAAGAGCCACTCGCACTCGACCCTGGTCTCCCCGGCGGCCACGGGCGTCAGCCGGTGTGTCATCACGTAGTCCGGGTGCAACGAGATGAACAGGTTGGGAAAGAGCCCGAGGTACAGCACGGCCCGCGGATCGGCGCCGGGCAGCATGACGCCGCCCGATCTTCCGTCGAGGGACATCGTCTGGGCGTGGTCGCGCAGTACCATCGACCCGCCCACCCAGGCCCCGGGCTCGTGCCAGTTCTCCCCCGACGACGGAGGCGTCACCGCGCACAGCTCCGGATGGATCATCGGACAGTGGTAGCACTCGTGGTAGTTCTCGGCGACGATCTTCCAGTTGGCCCGCACGGCGTAGTCATGGCGGGCCTTCACTGCGAGGCGCTCCGGCTGGTACGCGGCCACGAGGCGGTCGAGCATGCCAATGTGCTCGTCGAATGACACAGCCTGCCCACCGGCGTTGACGAAGACCCAGCCATGCCACTGCGCCACCGGCAGCTCGACCAGGCCGAAAGCCGCCTTGTCGAACGACTCGTCCATCCGCGGCGCGGTGCGGAGACGGCCGTCGAGTTGGTAGGACCAGCCGTGGTACGGGCAGACGATGGCACGGCGGTCGACGCAGTCTTCCTCGGCGAGCAGCTCGTGTCCCCGATGCCGGCAGACGTTGGCGAAGGCGCTCGCGTGCTCGTCGGCGAAGGTCACCACGATGGAGATGTCACCCGCCCGCACCGCGTACTGGGAACCCCGCGCGGCGAGGTCGCCGCCGCGGCCGAGGCACAGCCAGGATCCCGCGAGCAGATTGCGCTGTTCCCACGCGAACACCTCGTCGCTCAGGTACGCGACGGCCGGGAGCATCGACGACTCACCGAACGGCCGCAGGGCCCGGTCGAGATCCGCCGGCGGTACCGGCGCCGGCCCGTACGCCATCAGGTACCTTCCGTCCCGAAGTTGCTGACTGACTGATCAGTCAACAAGGAGCGCGACCGGCTGTCAATCAGACCGGCGAGGGTGGCCAGGGTCAGCTCGCCGATCATGTGCAGGTTGTAGCCGCCCTCATGCACCGCCACCACCGGGACGCCGAGATCGCCGACGAGCTCTCCGGCGCGCCGGTATCCGTCAACCGTGACCCTCAGCGGGCTCTCCGGATCATCAGTTGCCGCGTCGACGCCGAGGGACAACACGACGGCCTCCGAGCCGAACACGGCCACGTCAGCACAGATCCTGGCCAGACCGGCGAGCCAAACCTCATCCCCCGCGCCGGGTGGCAGCGCGACGTTGAGGTTCGCCCCGACCCCACGGCCGCGTCCCCGCTCATCCGGGAACCCGGCGTAGTGCGGGAACCAGCCGGCACGAGGGTCGACGTGGACCGAGCCGTAGAAGACGTCCGCGCGCTCGTAGAAGATGGCCTGGGTCCCGTTGCCGTGATGGGCATCCACGTCGATCACCGCGACCGTGGTCAGCCCGGCGGCCCGCAGCGCCTGCGCGGCGACGGCGGCGTTGTTGAGGTAGCACGAACCGCCGAAGGCCGACCGGGTGGCGTGGTGCCCCGGCGGGCGGCAGATCGCGTACGCCAGCCGCTCCCCCCCGACCACCAGATCCGCGGCCGTCTGCGCCGCGTCGACCGCGGCCCGCGCCGCCTGCCAGGTGCCGGCGGCCACGAGGGTCATCGTGTCGTAGCAGTAGCGGCCGGCCCGCGCGTGCACGGCGACTGGATCCCGGAGGGCCAGCCCGTCGAGCATCCCCTCGGTCGGGAACAGGTACGGCACGACGTTGCGCTGCCCGGGCTCGGACGGAAAGTCCGCCGCGACCCACTCGTCGTGCACATGCGCGAGATGGGCGAGCAGCGCCGGATCGTGAACGCTCTCCAGGACGGCGTCGCTGTGGCGCCGGGCGGGTACCAGCTCCGCTCCGGCCGCCAGTACGGCTTCACGCAGGCGGAGCGCGCGGTCGGGTACCTCGGTGCCGGGGATCCGCATCCCGACCCAGATCTCGGCCTCGGGCACGTGGTCGAGCACCGCGTCCGCCCATACCGCCATCAGGCGCATGCCCTGCTCACCCCCTGTGATCGAGCTGAGCGCGAGGAGCGAGCGCCAGCGAGCACCGCAGCTTGCTCGCGGTTCTTGGCGGATAGCCTCTGTGGATGGCGCGCGCGACCGAGTTGGAAATCAGGATCGGGCTGCTGCCCTCCGGCCCGACAAACTCCATTGTGGACGTGCCCGGCGTCGGCGTCGGCCACGCCACGGTATGGCGCGACGAAGCGGATCCCCCGGCCGGGCGGGGGATCGCCCGCACCGGGGTCACCGTGATAGACCCGGGCGGGAACCTGTTCCGCGCGCCGGTACCCGGGGGTGGAGCCGTTCTCAACGGCGCCGGCGAGTGCACCGGGTTGCTCGCGGCGGCCGAGTGGGGCCTGCTGGAGACCCCGATCTTCCTCACCTCGACAATGCAGGTGGGCCGGGTCTTCGATGCCGCCTGTGAACTGCTCGCTGCCGAGGAACCGGCGATCGGCGACGAGGACGTCATCATCCCCGTCGTGGCCGAGTGCGACGACAGCTTCCTCAACGACGCCCGCCGGATGCAGGTGGACCGGGACGATGTCGCGGCTGCGCTGGACGGGGCCCGTAACGTCGGCCGACCCCCCGCCGAGGGCGCGGTCGGGGCTGGCACGGGGATGAGCTGTCTGGGCTTCAAGGGCGGCATCGGCACGGCCTCCCGTCTGCCCGGGGACGGCTTCACGGTCGGCGTCCTGGTACTGACGAACTTCGGCGAACGGGAACGGCTCACGGTCGCGGGGGTACCGGTGGGTCGGCTGCTGCCGGCTCCGGCCGAGGCCGTGGCCCCGCCGCCGGCCGGAAGCTGCATCGTGGTCGTCATCACCGACGCGCCGATCGTCGCGGCCGACTGTGCCCGCCTCGCCCGTCGGGCCGGCCTCGGCCTGGCGCGTGTCGGCTCGACCGCACACCATTCCAGCGGAGAGATCTTCTTCGCCGCGGCCACCGGACTGCGGGCAGAGCGCGGCTCGGCCTCGCCACGTGCGGGCATCGGGGGCCGCGGGCTCGACCCGTACTTCGCCGCCGTGGTCGAGGCGACCGAGGAGGCCGTCCTCAACAGCTTGCTGCAGGCGCAGACAGTGCAGGGTCGCGCCGGCAACGTCTCGTACGGGCTGCCGGCCGATGCGGTCAAGCGACTGCTCGCCACCTAGCCGGCGCTCACTACGTACCGTCGGCACTGGTCCGGGCGTCCGGTACCTGGGTCGCGGTCAGATTGGGCAGCAGGCAAGCGGCGACGTGGAGACCGGCCGCGGGCAGCACCGGCAGCTCCTCACCTACGCAACGCGCACGGATGCCGACCTGGTCGGCGCGACCGTCCACAAGGGCCGGACAACGCGGGTGGAACCGGCACCCCGCAGGTATGCGTCGCGGGTCGGGCGGCTCGCCCTGCAGAATGACCGGGCGCCGGTGGGTCGTCTCCGGTAGCACCGACAGCAAGGCCTCGGTGTAGGGATGCCGTGGCGCATCGAGCACCTGCTCGGTCCCGCCCACCTCGACGATGCGTCCGAGGTACATCACCGCGAGCCGGTCGGCGATATTCCAGGCCAGACCGAGGTCGTGCGTGACCACCAGGACGGCGAGGCCGAGCGTGTCCCGCAGCGACAACAGCAGAGCCAGGATCTCCCCACGCACGGACGCGTCCAGCGAGCTGACCGGCTCGTCGGCGACGATGAGTTCCGGGTCGAGCGCCAGCGCTCCGGCGATGACCACGCGCTGACGTTGGCCGCCCGACAGCTCGTGCGGATAGCGGCCGAAGTAGCTCTCCGCCGGACGCAGGCCGGCCTGGCCCATCGCCAGCGCCACCTTGGCGCGCTCGTCGACCGGAACCCGATGGATGCGGAGCCCCTCGGCGACCGTCTCGTACACCGTCCGCCGGGGATTCAATGCGCCGGTCGGATCCTGCAGGACCAGCTGGACGCTCCGCCGGTATGCACGCAACGCCCTGCTCGTGTACCGCAGCGGGGTGCCGTGATGACGGATCTCTCCTCGCCAGGGTCGTTCCAGCCCCAGCAGGGTTCGGGCCAGGGTCGTCTTGCCACAACCGGATTCGCCGGCGAGGGCGAGGATCTCGCCTCGTTCGACGGCGAGCTCGACGCCATCGACCGCGCGGACATCGGGTACCCGGCCGCGGAAGCGGTACCCGACGTGCAGGTCGGTGGCGCGCAGGACCGGCTCGGTCATTCTGACGCCACCTTCTGTCCTACGTGGACACACGCGGCCCGCCGTCCCGGTTCCGCCTCGCGCAGCCGGATGTCCACCTCGACGCACTCGTCGATGGCGACGGGGCAGCGTGGATGGAACGGGCACCCGGTCGGCAGGTACCGGGGGTCGGGCGGATCGCCGGGCAGACCGCGGGGAGCCCTCCGGGATGCCTCGTCGCCTATCACCGGGAACGCCCCGGCCAGGGCGCGCGCGTACGGATGGGCGGCACGGGTGAACAAGGACTCGGCCGGCCCCTCCTCGACGACGCGGCCGGCGTACATCACGGCGACCCGATCACACACATCGGCCAGGACGGAGAGGTCGTGGCTGATGAGCAGCATGCCCACACCGGTGTCCCGGATCAGGGACTGCAGGAGGGCCAGGACCTGCGCCTGCACCATCACGTCGAGCGCGGTCGTCGGCTCGTCGGCGATGATGAGTTGGGGCGAGCAGGCCAACGCCATCGCTATCATCACCCGCTGTCGCTGACCGCCGGAGAGCTCGTGCGGGTAGCTGCGGGCCCGCCACGCCGGCAATCCGACGTGTTCGAGCAGCTCCCCCACCCGGCGCCTCAGCACGGCCGGCGTC
>JBKPDY010000173.1:0-28479 GCA_046728155.1 Actinomycetota bacterium | reverse complement strand
GTGCCGCCCTGGCCGGCGCCGCCATCGTCGGCACGGACGGGCTGAGCGACGCCGCCACCGTGCTGCGCCGGGTGCCGGCGCTCGCCGCCGGGGCGGCCGACCGGCTCACCCGGTTGGCCGCGTGGTGGCGCGGCCTCTACGTGAAGCTGGGCGAGCACGACACGCCTGCCCCGAGGCTGCCCTCCTGGTTGGCGGACCGCCTCCCCGACGGCACCGACAGCACCGGCGTTTCCTGGATGGTGGCCGCGCTCGACGTCGAACGCCGGACGACCTCGACCCTGGCCCGTCGCGCCATCGACGCCCATCGCGACGTGTGGCCGACCCCTCAGCCCGGGGCGAGCGACCCTACGCCGGCCTACACGTCGATGAAGCGGGCGGTCGGCGCGGCAGCTCCGGTCGATGAGGCGTTGGCCTGGCTCACCCGGGAGCTCGAGCTCGGCCCTGGGGACCTGGAGGCATTGGGTGAAGCCATTTCGTACCCGACCCGGTCCTTGACCCGGACCGCGATCGTGCTGTCCCGGCGGATGCTCGACGTAGCCGAGGCAGAAGACGAGCGGGCCTCGCTGATGCTGAGCCTCGGCGCCCGGTACTCCGAAGTCGGGCGGTGGGTGGAGGCTCGGGAGATGACCGAACGCGCGGTCGAGACATTCCGGACGATGGTCGAGCTGGACCGGGAACGCCACCTGCCCGACCTGGCCGGAGCTGTCTCCAATCTCGGTACGTGCCTGGCCCAGCTGGGCCTCGGTGACCAGGCGTTGAGCGTGACGTACGAAGCGGTCGCCCTGTACCGCGAGTTGCTCGAGAACGACCGCGACCGCTACTACCCCTCGCTCGCGCGGGCATTGACCAACCTCTCCGCCTGCCTGTCCCGGGCCGGGCGCCGCCCGGCCGCCCTCGGCGCGGCTGGCCAGGCCGTCGCGATCTACCGGGAGCTGGTCGAGCTGCATCCGCACGCGTACCAGCACGAACTGGCCGCGGCTGACCACAACTGGCGGGTCTGCCGGGAAGCACTCGGCCAACCCGTCGCCGGCCGCCGGCCCGACTGAAATACGTTTGCGCTCGCGACGCTCGCGCGTGCCGTCGGCCCCGCAAGGCGCCGTCTTCCCTCGTCGCTCGCTCCGTTGTCGCTCGACTCCTCAGTCCAGAGGCCGCCGGCCCACGGCGAGCAGCGTTTGCGCTCGCTAGGCTCGCGCGTGCCGTGGGCCCTACAAGGCGCCGTCTTCCCTCGTCGCTCGCTCCGTTGTCGCTCGACTCCTCAGTCCAGAGGCCGCCGGCCCACGGCGAGCGGGTTGGCTCCGAGCTGACACCGTAGGCTCCCGACGTGGCGACTGTCCTGCTGTTGCGGCATGGCCGGACAACGGCGAACGCCGACGGCACGTTGGCCGGCCGCAGCCCGGTCGAACTCGACGACGGCGGAGTCGACCAGGCCACGATGGTCGGCGAACGTCTGCGGGGGCTACCCCTGGCCGAGGTGGTGACCAGTCCGCTCAAGCGATGCCGGCAGACGGTGGCGGCGGCGCTGCCGGCCGTACGCGCGCACGTGGATTCCGGTCTGGTCGAGTGTGGCTACGGCGACTGGGAGGGTCGGCAGCTCAAAGTGCTCGCCAAGGAGCCGCTGTGGCGGGTTGTCCAGTCGCATCCGGCCGCGGTGACGTTCCCCGGCGGCGAGTCGATCGCGGCCATGTCGGCCCGCGCGGTCGCCACGGTACGGGCCTGGGACGCGCGGGTGAGCACGACCCACGGGCGCGACGCACTCTGGCTCGCGTGCAGCCACGCGGACGTGATCAAGGCGATAGTCGCGGACGCGCTCGGCATGCATCTCGATCTGTTCCAGCGTCTGGTGGTCGACCCCGCGTCGGTCACCGTCATCCGCTACACGCCCGGACGCCCGTTCCTGGTTCGGCTGAATGACTCGGGGTCCGGGCTCGGGGGCCTGGTCCCGGCCAGGCGCGGCCGACGGCGCCGGTCGGGGGCCGGTGAGAGCGACGCCGTGGTGGGCGGCGGGAGCGGCCAGGGCTGACCGTGCGACTCGGCAGCTGGTGGTACAGGCGGCTAGGGTTTAGTACGAGAGCGGGCGACGCGCTATGGGTGTGTTCGTCCACGGTTCCGCATTCCGCACGAAAGGCGGGCGATGAGCCGGGTGCACGCATTCGAACCACCGGACCGGTTCGTGGCCGGCACCGTGGGTGTGCCGGGAGACCGTACGTTTTTCCTGCAAGCGAGCGGCAACGGTCGAGTGGTGAGTGTCGTCCTGGAGAAGGTGCAGGTCACGCTCCTGGCCGAGAAGCTCGAGGAGCTGCTGGCCGAGGCGCACCGTCGGTTCGGGGTGGACGTACCCGAGGCGCCGGCCGGCCCGGACGACAACGACCCGCTCGAGACGCCCGTCGACGAGGAATTCCGCGTCGGCACGCTGGGCCTGGCCTGGGACGGGGAATCCGACACGGTTGTCATCGAGGCGATCGCCGTCGGCGAGTACGAATCGGATGAGCCCACAGAGGCCGAACTGGCCGAACTGGACCGGCTTCGGGTCCGCCTCACCCCGGCCGCGACCCGGTCGTTCATCGCCCGGGCGAAGCGGGTGATCGCGGCGGGCCGTCCACCGTGTCCGTTCTGCGGTCAGCCGTTGGATCCGGGCGGCCACCTCTGCCCGCGTCATAACGGCTACCACCGCTGAGCATGTCACCAGAGACTGCGCCTCTTCCGGTGGAGGAGGCGGTGGAACTGCTCATCGACGGCGAGATGGAACTCGAAGGTCGGCTCGTCGACGCCTCCAACACCACGTTGAGGGCCTTCATCCGCCGCGGCGATATGACCGCCCGCTGCGTATACAAGCCCATTCGCGGCGAGCGGCCGCTCTGGGACTTTCCCGACGGCACCCTCGCCGGGCGGGAGGTGGCGGCGTTCGAGGTTTCCCGCGCCGCCGGCTGGGGAGTGGTCCCGCCGACCGTGATGCGTGACGGCCCGCTGGGTGAGGGCGCGTGCCAGCTCTGGATCGACGAGCCGGACGACGCGATGCCGATGGTCGGCTTCGTCCCGGTCGACCAGCTTCCCGACGGCTGGCTGCAGGTGGCCAGTGCCGAGGACGAGGATGGCCAGCCCTACCTGCTCGCCCACGCCGACGATCTCGAGCTGGCCCGCATGGCGATCTTCGATGTGGTGGTCAACAACGCCGACCGTAAGGGTGGCCATGTGCTCCACCCCGGGAACGGGCAGCTGTACGGCGTCGACCATGGTGTCTGCTTCCACGTGGAGAACAAGCTTCGAACCGTGCTGTGGGGCTGGATCGGCCGACCGCTCCCGGACGGCGAGCGGGAGACGCTGCGCCGGTTGCGTCGGGACCTCACCGCTGGCCTGGGCGAGCGGCTGTGCGAACTCGTCGCCCCGGATGAGGTGGCGGCGACGATCCGGCGTGTCGACCGGCTGCTGCGCGCGCTGGTTTTCCCGGAGCCTCGCGCCGGCCGACCCGCCGTCCCCTGGCCGCCCATGTGACGGCGCGGCGGCCCGCCACCTGGTATCGATCGCCCAAACCGCTCAACATGATCGGTGTTGTAGTACCTCAGATGTCGGCCATCGTCGCTTTCGGTACAACCACAGCGATCTTCCACAGAGGACAGTCCGAGGCTCAGCGATCGCTGCTTCCTGCGCTGACCGAATTATTCCATTCTGTACAGTCTTGGTGGTCGGCATCGTGATCGTTTCCGTACATATCGGCAGTCTCAGTAGTCTCAGTGCGCGTTTGTACGGAAACTCGACCGACGCACGGGAAACACAGAGGTTTAGCCGGGCAGGGCGGGTGGATTATTGCGCCGAGGTGCACAGCATGCCGGCCGCCCAGCGCGACGCCAACATGACGCTGCGTCGGCCGGCATGGAGCGTTACGTGTCGTGGCGCATTGTCGGCCGCCATGGAGCGTTACGTATCGTGGCGCAGCATTGGGGTGTGCAGAGCTAGCCGACCAGGCCATCGCTGGCTACGTCCGGGCGTGCAAAACCTGCGGCCACGCGGCCGTCGCCGACCGTTGCGTCCCGGTGTGCAGGGTTAGGACACCCTTGTGCGCACGCGCGTCACGGTTGGATGCGGCGGCGCCGGGTTGGCCGCGCGGACGGCATTGCTGCGGGTAGCCCTGGTCGCTGAGGTGGCGGGCCGATGGCGGAAGGTCGTCCGGTATGCGTGCGGAGTGGTGCCGACACGCCTGGTGAAGTGGTGGCGCAGTGCGGCGGCGTCACCGAAGCCGGCCCGGGCAGCGATCGACTCCACACCGAGGTCGGTCTCCTCGAGCAGCCGGCGAGCGAGCAGTACCCGCTGGTGTACGAGCCAGTCGTGCGGGGTGGTGCCGACCTCGGCGCGGAACCGGCGGGCGAATGTCCGGGGCGCCATGTGTGCCCGCGAGGCGAGGTAGTCCACGTCGAGCTCCACGTGCAGGTTGGCCGAGACCCACGACAGCAGCGGTTCGAGGGTCGAGGCACCGCGCGCTACGGGTATCGGTTGTTCGATGTACTGCGCCTGACCGCCGTCGCGGTGCGGTGGCACCACCATCCGCCGGGCCAGCCGCACGGCTATGTCGGCTCCGTGAACCGCGCGGACGAGGTGCAGGCAGGCGTCGATGCCGGCGGCGGTGCCGGCGCTGGTGAGGATGCGTCCATCCTCGACGTAGAGCGACTCGCACTGGACCAATGCGGCCGGGAACCGGCGCTGCAGGTCGTCGACGTAGCGCCAATGCGTGGTGCACCGCCGGCCGTCGAGGAGACCGGCCTCGCCGAGGACGAACGCGCCTGAGCAGACCGAGAGCAGCCGTGCCCCCCGGTCGGCGGCGCGTTGCAGCGCCGCCAGCACGGTCTGCGGTACGTGCCCGTCGACGGGGTGCGCCGGAACGGCGACGAGGTCGGCGCGCTCGAGGGGCCCGAGGTCGCCGTGTGGCGCGATGGTGAAGCCCGAGGACGTCCGCACCGACCGGCCATCGTGCGAGCAGATCGCGAAGTCGTAGCGCGGTAGGCCGTCACTGCTGCGGTCGGTCCCGAACACTTCGCACAGCACGCCCAACTCAAAGGGAGCCACGCCGTCGCTCGCGATCACAGCCACCCGTTCCAGCATGGGAACCACGCTAGCCGATCGATGGCAGGAAGTCGAGGGTGTATGGCATTCCTGCCACTGCCCATCGGCGCATCGATGCCGGACGCTGGTATCGACAACACAAGCTCGAACGCAAAGGGGCGGACCATGGTTATGTTCTTGTTCGTCGTCGGCTTCATCGCCTTTCTCGCTGTCGCCTCGACGCTGGGCTGGACGAAGGACAGCCGCGACGGTTCGGACTGGACGGCGAGCGACGGCGGGATCCGCGTGCGCCGAAAGTTCTGACATCCGGCGGGATGCTGACCCCGCCGTACGGACGGATCGGTCCAGGTAGGAGCCACCAGCTGCTTGGATAGGCTGGCCGGCGTGGAATCCTGGATCGCTCCCGCCGTCCCGACTCTGCACCGGCCCGGTTCGCCTGGTGGCGCCGGGCCGGCGTTGTCGCTGTACGATACGGCCCGCCAGGCGGTGTTCCGTACCGGCGACGAGTCCTGCCAGTCGACGCGGCGCACGATGTACGTCTGCGGCATCACGCCGTACGACGCGACCCACCTGGGCCACGCGGCTACGATGATCGCCTTTGATCTGGTGAACCGGTTCTGGCGCGACGAAGGTTACGAGGTCGGGTACGTCCAGAACGTCACGGACATCGACGATCCACTACTTGAGCGGGCGGCCCGTGACAGCGAGGACTGGTTGGTCCTCTCGATGCGGGAGACGGCCCTGTTCCGCGAGGACATGGAAGCGCTGCGGATCGTGCCACCGACCTACTACGTCGGAGCGGTCGAGTCCATCCCGGCGATCGCCGGCCGGGTGGTCGAACTGATGGACCGCCGCACGGCGTACCGGCTCGACGATGGTACGAGCGACGTGTACTTCGATCTGACCGCGGCACCGCGGTTCGGGTACGAGTCGCATCTCGACCGTGCCCGGATGCTGACTCTCTCGGCAGAACAGGGCGGCGATCCCGACCGGTCCGGCAAGCGCGACCGACTCGATCCGCTCCTGTGGCGGGGAGCCCGCGACGGCGAACCTGCATGGGATGGCGGTCCGCTCGGTCCGGGTAGGCCCGGGTGGCACATCGAGTGTGCGACGATCGCGCTGGACCGGCTCGGGTCGGTGATCGACGTGCAGGGCGGGGGAAACGACCTGGTGTACCCCCACCACGAGTGCTCGGCGGCGCATGCCGAAGTGCTCACCGGCGAGGCGCCGTTCGCCCGGCACTACGTGCACGCGGGCATGATCGGGCTGGACGGCGTCAAGATGTCGAAGTCGAAGGGGAATCTGGTGTTCGTCTCCCGGCTGCGCGGCGACGGGGTCGACCCGATGGCGCTGCGGCTGGCATTGATCAGTGCGCCGTACCGGCTGGACCGTCAGTGGACGGACGAGCTGCTCAAGGCGGCGCAGCAGCGCCTGGCGACGTGGCGGGCGGCGGTGGCCGCACCGGCAGGCCCGGTCGGCGCCGCTGTGGTGGCGGCCCTGCGTGCGGCACTCGCCGACGACCTCGACACCCCGTCCGCGCTGCATGTCGTGGACGCTTGGGCCGAGGCCACTCTGGCCGGGGCGGGTTCCGACGACGCTGCACCGACGGTTGTGGCGGACGGAGTCGACGCCCTGCTCGGCGTGCGGCTGTAGCGCCGCACGCGCCCCCAGCCGGTGACGCAGGTGGAAACGGTCCCGGGAGGTACTGTCTACTGTCGACAGTCAGGCCAGCGCTACGTCGGGGCCATCCTGGTCGGCGGTCGGCTCGCCCGGGACGGCATAGGTCTCGGAGAGCGTGGTCATCGGACCCGGCCAGGTCGCCTGGGCCACCTCGATCGCGTGGTGCTCGGCGTCGTACGCGACGTGGAGCAGGTGGAGCACCGGCGTGTCGGGTCTGATGTGGAGAGTCTGGGCCTCCTCGCGGGTGGGCAGGCGTGCGTTGATGTGATCGGCCGCCGTTATGTACCGGCGGCCGGTGACCTCTTCCACCTCCTGGTAGAGCGGCCTCCCGTACGCGATCAGGAGAGCCAGTGACGTGTTGTCCGCTTCGGCGGGCAGGAACCACGACGCGCCGACCTCCACCGGCTGCTGCTCGTCGGTACGGACCAGATGCAGGCGGCGCACGAGCGGTGTGCCGGTTGCGACACCGAACGCCTCGGCGACCTCGGCCGGCGCGGGCGAGTGTCCAACCGAGACGAGCTGCTGGCGGTATCGCGCGGCGAGATCGGTGTGGTAGCCGCGCCGGGAGCCGTACCTGCCGCGGGAGAGACGGTTGAGTCGTCGCCGCGTCCCACGCACGTAGGTCCCCGACCCCGGCCGCGTGATGAGGAGGCCCTCGACCCGCAACTGGTCGATGGTTCGCTGCACGGTCTGCTTGGCCACGCCGTACCCCTCAGCCAAGGCGGGGATCGAGGGCAGGCGCTCCCCGGCACGCCATTCGCCCGCGCGGATCCGCTGCCGCAGCGACTCGGCGATCTGGCGGTGGGGGTGCTCCGCGGCACCAGGGTTCATGCTCATCACGTCAACCTAGCCTCCTAGGACGCTATACACGTTGTGACACGCCACACACCACAGGCGTCCCACTCCACGGACCTCGCCGAAAACAGACCGGGCGCGCCCCTATCGTCATCGCATGGAGGTCACCCAGTCGACGAAGCTCGCCAACGTCTGCTACGACATCCGGGGTCCAGTGCTCCAGGAAGCCAAGCGCATGGAGGCCGAGGGTCACCACATACTCAAGCTGAACATCGGCAACCCGGCGCCGTTCGGCTTCGAGGCACCGGAGGAGATCCTCCAGGACGTCATCTTGAACCTGCCGACCGCCCACGGGTACGGCGATTCCAAGGGCCTGCTCTCAGCCCGGCGCGCGGTCGTCCAGTACCACCAGGGCCGCGGCATCCAGGGGGTCGACCTCGATGACGTGTGGCTCGGCAACGGGGTTTCCGAGCTGATCGTCATGTCGTTGCAAGCGCTGCTGAACAACGGCGACGAGGTCCTCGTGCCGATGCCCGACTATCCCTTGTGGACGGCCGCGGTGAGCCTCTGCGGCGGCCGCGCGCTGCATTACGTCTGCGACGAGAGCGAAGACTGGCGACCCGACGTCGACGACATCGCCGCGAAGATCTCGCCTCGGACCAAGGCCGTGGTCGTCATCAACCCCAACAACCCAACCGGAGCCGTCTATCCACAGCAGACGGTCGAGCAGATCGTCGAGCTGGCGCGCCGGCACAACCTGGTCCTGCTCTCGGACGAGATCTACGACAAGATCGTCTACGACGGAGTCGAGCACGTAGCGACCGCGTCGCTCGCGCCGGATCTTCTCTGCCTGACCTTCAACGGACTTTCCAAGGCGTACCGCGTGGCCGGCTTCCGGACCGGATGGATGGTGCTGTCGGGGCCGAAGCAGCATGCCACCAGCTACATCGAGGGCCTCGACGTGCTGGCCAACATGCGGCTCTGCCCCAACGTGCCGACCCAGTACGCCGTCCAGACCGCCCTGGGCGGCCACCAGAGCATCAACGACCTGGTCCTGCCCGGCGGACGCCTGACCGACCAGCGTGACGTGGCGTGCAAGCTCCTCAACGAGATTCCCGGCGTCTCGTGCGTCACGCCCGTGGGCGCCCTGTACGCGTTCCCCCGGCTCGACCCGGCCGTCTATCCGATTCGCGACGACGAGCGGTTCGTGCTCGACCTCTTGCGCGAGCAGCGCCTGCTCGTGGTCCAGGGAACCGGGTTCAACTGGCCGCGGCCGGACCATTTCCGGTTGGTGACCCTGCCCCGGGTCGCCGATCTCGAGGAGGCGATAGGTCGCATCGGCACATTCCTCTCGAGCTACTCGCAGGCCTGATTTCGGGGGAGCGTCGTCTGTCTTATGCGTTCGCGCTCGGCCCGCCCCGTCGGCGCAGGTAACGCTCGATCTGCTGGGCCAGTTCGTCGCCGGAGAGGGCGGTCATGTCGTCGCCGGCCCGTTCCTCGAGCTCACGCACGTACTCGGCGAGTTCGGCGTCCTGCTCGGCTGCGGTGCGCAGCCGATCCTCCCAACGCGCCGTTTCCGTCGGCAGGTCGGCCATCGGCACCGGCAGGTCGAGCACCTCCTCGACGCGGTGAAGCAGAGCCAGGGTGGCCTTCGGGCAGGGCGGGTTGTTGGCGTAGTGCGGCACGTGCACCCAGAACGACACGGCGTCCAGTTCGGCTCGGGCGAACGCCTCCTGCAGGACCCCGACGATGCCGGTGGGTCCCTCGTAACGGGTGGGCGTAAGGCTCAGCCGGTCGATGTCGGCCCGGCCCGAGGCGCTGCCGCTGATCGGCAGCGAGCGGGAGTAGGCAACGTCGGCCAGGAGCGCCCCGAGCAGCACGACCCGGGTCACGTCCAGGCTCCGGCAGAGTTCGAGGACCTCTTCGCAGAAGGTGCGCCACCTCGTGCTCGGTTCGATCCCACGGATCAGGACGACATCGGATTCGGAGCCGGGTGGGCGGGCCACCGCGAACCGGGTCGTCGGCCACTCGATGCGGCGGGTTGAGTCCTCGCCGAGGCGTACGGTCGGGCGGTTCACTTGGAAGTCATAGAAGTCCTCGGGATCGAGCTCGGCCACATTACTGGCCGACCACACCTGCGCCAGGTGCTCGACCGCGGCGGACGACGCGTCCGCCGCGTCGTTCCATCCCTCGAATGCCGCAACGGCCACCGGCGATCGCAGTGTCGGCAATCCGTCGAACTCGCTCACCAACTCAGCCTAATGTGCGTCCGCCGTTACCGCCCGGGAGCGCACCGGAGCCTTCGACAGCTACCCTCGGACCGTGGCGTCGACGTTTCTGAACCAGCTGGCCGACCGGGTGCTCATCTGCGACGGGGCGATGGGGACGATGCTCCACGCGGCCGAACCCACCATCGACGACTATGAGGGTCATGAGGGCTGCAGCGAGATCCTCAACCTGACCCTGCCGAACGTGGTGCGCGGCATCCACGACGCGTACCTCGGCGCCGGGGCCGACTGCATCGAGACGAATACGTTCGGGGCCAACCACACTGCGCTGTCGGAGTATGGTCTCGCCGACCGGATCGCCGAACTCTCAGAGACCTCGGCCCGGATCGCCCGTGCCGCCGCCGACCACTGGTCGACTCCCGAGCGGCCGAGGTTCGTGCTCGGCTCGATGGGCCCGGGCACGAAGCTACCGACGCTGGGCCACGTTTCGTACCGGACGCTGCGCGACGGGTACCAGCAGAATGCCGCCGGTCTCATCGCCGGCGGGGTCGACGCGCTCATCATCGAGACGTGCCAGGACCTGTTGCAGGTCAAGGCGGCGGTAATCGGAGCGCGGCGTGCCATTGCCGAGTCGGGCCGCGACATCGCTCTGATCTGCCAGGTCGCCATGGAGACGACCGGCACGATGCTGCTGGGTTCGGAGATCGGAGCGGCACTGACCGCACTTGAGCCGCTCGGCATCGATCTGATCGGGCTCAACTGCTCGACCGGACCCGCCGAGATGTCCGAGCATCTGCGCTACCTGTCCCAGCACGCCAGGGTTCCGCTGTCGGTGATGCCCAACGCTGGCCTGCCCGAGCTGACCCCCACCGGCGCCCACTTCCCACTGCGCCCGGATGGGCTCGCGGTCGCTCTCGAGCGGTTCGTCGATGAGTTCGGCGCGAGACTTGTGGGTGGCTGCTGCGGGACCACCCCGGAGCACATCGGCGCCGTGGTCGACGCCATCCGGGGGACCGTGGCCCCCAGTCGGACGATGGATGTCGACCCCGGCGTGTCCTCCATCTATCACCACGTGCCCTTTGCCCAGGACGCCAGCGTCCTGATGATCGGGGAACGGACCAACGCCAACGGTTCCAAGTCCTTCCGCGAGGCGATGCTTGCCGGCGATTTCGCGGCGTGCGTCGAGATCGCCCGTGACCAGGCCCGCGACGGCTCGCACCTGCTCGACCTCTGTGTGGACTATGTCGGCCGCGATGGCGCGACCGACATGCGGGAGATCGCCGGCCGGTTCGCTACCGCGTCGACGCTGCCGGTCATGCTCGACTCGACCGAGCCCAATGTCATTGAGGCCGGCCTCGAGATGCTCGGCGGTCGCTGTGTGGTCAACTCGGTCAACTTCGAGGACGGCGACGGACCCGGGTCGCGCTACGCCCGAGTCATGCCGGTCATCAAGGAGCACGGCGCCGCCGTGGTCGCGCTGACCATCGACGAGGACGGCCAGGCGCGGACGGCGGAGTGGAAGGTACGCCTCGCCACGCGGCTCATCGAGGACCTCACCGGGCGCTGGGGCATGCGGCGCTCCGACATTCTCATCGACTGCCTCACATTTCCTATCTCGACCGGTCAGGAGGAGACCCGGCGCGACGGGCTCGAGACCATCGAGGCGATCCGGGAGATCGCCCGACGCTACCCGGACGTGAACTTCACCCTCGGCATCTCGAACATCTCGTTCGGCCTCAATCCGGCCGCACGTCAGGTGCTCAACTCCGTCTTCCTGCACGAGTGCGCGCAGGCCGGGCTCACCTCCGCGATCGTCCACGCGAGCAAGATCCTGCCGATGGCGAAGATCCCGGACGAGCAGCGCCAGGTAGCGCTGGACATGGTCTACGACCGCCGACGTGACGGGTACGACCCGCTGTCACGCTTCATCGAGCTGTTCGCCGGCGTCGACATGGCGGCCGCCAAGGCCTCCCGCGCCGAGGAGCTGGCCGGGCTGCCGCTCGACGAGCGACTGCAGCGGCGCATCATCGACGGCGAACGCAACGGGCTCGAGGCCGATCTCGATGAGGCGATGACCCAGCGGCCCGCGCTCGCGATCATCAACGACACTCTGCTGGCCGGCATGAAGACGGTCGGCGACCTGTTCGGCTCCGGTCAGATGCAGCTGCCGTTCGTGCTCCAGTCGGCCGAGGTCATGAAGGCCGCGGTGGCCTACCTCGAGCCGCACATGGAGAAGACCGAGGATGGCGGCAAGGGCCGCATCGTGCTCGCGACCGTCAAGGGCGACGTGCACGACATCGGCAAGAACCTGGTCGACATCATCTTGTCGAACAACGGCTACGAGGTCGTCAACATCGGCATCAAACAACCCATCTCCGCGATCCTCGACGCGGCCGAGGACAGCAAGGCCGACGCCATCGGGATGTCGGGGCTGCTGGTCAAGTCCACTGTGGTCATGAAGGAGAACCTGCAGGAGATGCAGGCCCGCGGCGTCGCGCAGCGGTGGCCCGTGCTCTTGGGCGGCGCTGCGCTAACACGCTCCTATGTGGAGGATGATCTGCGCGCGCTGTTCCCCGGCGAGGTCCACTACGCCCGGGACGCCTTCGAAGGCCTCGCGCTGATGGACCGCGTCATGGCGACCAAACGCGGCGAGGTACCTCTGATCGACGCCGAGCGGGAACGGGTCCTGGCCGAGCGCCGGGCCCGGCGGGAACGCCACCGTTCGGTCGTGGGCCTCAACCTGCCCGACCTCGACGACGCGTCAGTACGCTCCGATGTGGAGTCGGCGCCGATCCCGACCGCACCTTTCTTCGGAACCCGGGTCATCAAGGGTGTGCCGCTCGCCGACTACGTGTCCCTTCTCGACGAACGCGCGACGTTCCTCGGCCAGTGGGGACTCCGCGGAACGCGCGGCGGCGGGGGACCCTCGTACGAGGAGCTGGTGGAGACCGAGGGCCGGCCGCGAATGCGGTACTGGCTGGAGCGGCTTGTCGCGGATCAGGTCCTGGAGGCGGCCGTCGTCTACGGATACTTCCCGTGCTACGCCGAAGGGAACACGCTCATCGTCCTCGACGAGAACGCGGCCGCCGAGCGGGCCCGGTTCACCTTCCCCCGGCAGCGGACGGGCCGGCGGCTCTGCATCGCCGACTTCTTCGCTCCTCGCGCCGACGGCCCGGATGTCATCGCGATGCAGCTGGTGACGATGGGGACGCCGGTCTCCGAGTACGCCGAAAAGCTGCGAGCCTCGCACGCGTACCGGGACTACTTCGAGGTGCACGGCCTGTCGGTCCAGTTGACGGAGGCGCTGGCTGAGTACTGGCACCGCCGGGTCCGATCCGAGCTGATTCTGCCCTCGGGCGAGTCGGTCGCGTCGTTCGACCCGCTCGATCTGGCCGGACTGCTCGCCACGGACTACCGAGGGTGCCGGTACTCGTTCGGCTACCCCGCCTGCCCCGACCTCGAGGACCGAGCGAAGATCGCGGCGATCCTCGAGCCGGGGCGGATCAAGGTCGTGTTGAGCGAGGAGTTCCAGTTGGTCCCCGAGCAGTCCACCGACGCCATCATCGTGCACCACCCTGAGGCGAACTACTTCAACGCCAAATAGCTCTGGAACCGTGCCGTGCCGCTGACCTGCGGAAACGCAGTCAAGATCCGAAGGGGCCATGGCCGTACGGGGCGCACCCGGTTGGATCTTGGCCGCGGACACACGTCGTCGATCGCACTAACGCTGCAGGTTTTCAGTGACGGAGGTCAACGCATGGCGCAGCGGCAGACGGACCGGGACGCCGCCCGGTATCACTACCGGCAGGCCGTCGAGCTCCTGCGCGACGGCAAGGTCGCGGAGGCGCAGGTACACGCGACTCTCTTCGCTGCGTTGAGCGCTCTCGGCGCGTACACCCAGGCGGACTACACGGCGCCGACGGAGGAGGGACGATCATGAAGTACCCGGGGCCGAACATTCCAGACCGGGCGCCCTTGGTGAACCTGTCTGCGGGGCCCCGCCGGCCCGGCGGAGCGGGGTCCGGACGACGTGGACCCGTCAGGCCCGCGGGTCGACCGAGCGTGGCGACATCGATCACCGGCAGCGGCTGACGGTCAGCCGACGGAGTCACAGCGCAACCTAATGGCTGCCGTTCGAGGACTTTGCCGACCCTGCACCCAGGATTAGAACCGCCCCGACAACCATGCCGCCGCCGATGATCGCTAACACGTCCTGCACGGCCGACGGCGCATTCAGGAGTGCGAGTACGGAGATGACAAGCATTCCGCCGCCGATGACCAAGTTGGACGGAAGGCCCGCGGTGCATGAAAGGCTCGGCTAGATCCCTCCACAACAATGGCTGACTGAACCCGGATGTGCAGCAGGCCCGGACCATGGCCCGGTCCGGGCCTTCTTTGTGTACTCCAGCGCGGCGACGCGGATTGGCCGCGCCAGTCCCTTCGGCCGATCCGCCAACCAGTCGGCGTACACGTGGCCGGACCGACCCTCCGTGACTTCCACCAAGCGAGCCGGGCGTCCCGGGCTGACCCCACCACGCCGGTGGCGTACCGGGCGCGCCGCCGGCGTAAGCGCGTTGCCGGGCGCTCGTCCACGCCTTAACCCGTTCACATCGTCGAGGCGCAGTGGCCCGTCGGGCCGGCCGACCTAGACCGCAGCACGCATTACCACCCACCACCCCACCCGAGCCACGCCCCTGCCGGTCTGCGTCGGCGCCGACCTGGCAAGCCACCGGTGCTTGGCCCGCTGAGTCAACGTCACCGGCGGGAACGTCCAGATCCGACTCCGCATCCCCGACGACCTTCCTGCCGACCCGGGGCGAGTCCTGCATGGGCTTTCACACCCACAGTAGGCCCAACCAAGCTGGTCAGGCGGCACAGCTGGCGAAGTCGGGGACAATCCCGGCGGCGAAGCTGAACGCCATAGAAGCACCGACAAGCCGGGCCACATGGCAGCCAATCGGAACAGACCGGCACGCCGGCCAAGTGGCGCTCAAAGCATCCCAGATGTCGGACATCCGGCAGCCACGACAAAACGGACAGACGGCGACGGCGATCCGCGCGCCGCGACCTTATCACCATGATCAAGCGGCCTGGGTCACGCCGCGGGGCCTTCTCATGCAATTGGATGACATCCAGTTGGATTACGCGGGCGACGCAATTGACGTAGAGCAATTTCAACTTTCCGTACGACGACACGGTGCCTTTGTCACTCCTATCTTCGATGGAGTTGTTCGACCGAGGCAATGGGAGGAGCTATTCCAACAAATCGCATCGTCGTCGTCGGCAACCATCCAGAACTAATGGAGGCGCTTGTCGATCTGGTTCTCGAGGAGCCGGGCCTTCATCTGATCGCGGCAACAAGCGACGGAATGGAGGCGATAACCCTTGCCGGGATTCACACACCGGAGGTGCTCCTCATCGACCTGGAGGCGACGGATATCAGCGCGGCGCGGATCGCCCGCGAAGTGAACCTTCACGAACCCAGCACACGACTGATCGCGCTATCGAGCTACGACGACGCGGCAAGTGTCCGTCGGACCCTCGACGCCGGGTTTCACCGCCACATCAGCAAGGGCTCCGGCATCGCCGATCTGTTGATGATTCTTTTGGAGGATCATGTTTGCATCGCTTAAGAGCCGCTATCGAAACCTGCCACGACTCGGCCGGATTGCATCTATTCTGGTGCCCGTGATTGTGGCGTTGGCGCTCGCGCTGTCCATGGCTGGCGCAGGTATGCCGGGCATGAAGGGCCTCTTGGGCAAGTCATTGTCCGGTCCGCTGCACGCCTCTGGAAGCGAATTGCTCGACGCCAACGGCCACAAGGTCACCCTCACCGGGGTCAACTGGTTCGGATTCGAGACCGGAACGTTCGCGCCCCACGGGCTGTGGACACGCAACTGGCAGAGCATGCTCGACCAGATGGTTTCGTCGGGATTCAACACCATCCGACTGCCGTACTCGAACGAGCTCTTCAGCCAGACCGCACCTCCGACCGAGGGGATCGACTACGGGAAGAACCCTGACCTCAAGGGCCTGTACGGGATCAACCTGATGGACCGCATCGTCAAGGGCGCCACCGACCGCGGCCTGATGGTGTTGCTGGACCAACACCGCCCGGACTCGAAGGGGCAGAGCGAGCTGTGGTACACGAGCGGCCTCAGCGAGCAGAAGTGGATCGACGACTGGACCATGCTCGCCAATCACTTCCGGGGCAACCCATTGGTGATCGGCGGGGACCTGCACAACGAGCCGCGCGGCCAGGCCACATGGGGTGACGGCAACCAGAAGACCGACTGGCGGCTCGCTTCTGAGCGTGCCGGCAACGCGATCCTGAAGGTGAACCCGGACTGGCTGGTCGTCGTCGAGGGTGTCGAGAAGGTAGGAAACGACTCCTACTGGTGGGGCGGAAACCTGGAGGGCGCGAAGGACAACCCGGTCCGCCTGTCCGAGCCCGACAAGCTCGTCTACTCGGCGCACGACTACGGACCGGGCGTCTACCGGCAGAACTGGTTCGACGCTCCGAACTTCCCGAACAACATGCCGGGCCTGTGGAACAAGTACTGGTCCTACCTGAACGTGGACGGCAAGGCGCCCGTACTGCTCGGCGAGTTCGGCGGGAAGTCCATAGCCACCACCACTACCGAGGGCATCTGGCAGCGCAAGCTGTTCAGCTACCTCAAGGAGCACGGGATCAGCTACACGTACTGGTCATGGAACCCGGACTCCGGCGACACCGGCGGTGTGCTGAAGAACGACTGGCAGACCGTGGACGAGGCGAAGCTGGACGTCATGAAGCAGTACCAGGCGCCCCGTCTGGAAACGACAGACTCCCGCTAACCGGAGTCTCGAATAACCGGTCGCACCATCAATGCGCGGGCGGTCCCCAACCGGGGACCGCCCGCGCGGCGTGTGTGGCCATTCCGCATCGGGTGCACATGACGTACGCAATTCGCGCCGGGCTCGATGACGGTCCGTCGCCAACTCTCGCATCTCGGCGCGGGCCCTGTTGCGAGCGGGAGCGCGGCCAGATCACGGTTGCGCCAAGTCAGCGGGAGTCAGGAGGCCGCTCTGCACCGCTCGCATGGCCGCCTGGGTGCGACTCTGTACGTTCAGCTTGTTGAAGATGCTGCTGACGTACGTCTTGACGGTCTGCTGGCCGACCGACAGTTCGCGCGAAATCTCCTTGTTGGAACGGCCGCGAGCGAGCAGAAGCAAGACCTCGACCTCGCGACGGGTGAGGTGTTCCACACCGCTCGGCGCCTGGACCTCACGGACGAGAGGGTCGACGGCAGTGTGTGACACGGACACCTGCCCATCGTGGGCGGCCAGCACAGCCCGGCCCAAGCTTTCCGCGTCGGTGTCCTTCATCAGGTAGCCGATGGCCCCGGCGCGCAGCGCCTCGGCAACCAGGGTGTCCTCGAAAAAGCTGGTCAGCGCTATCACCTCCACATCGGGTAGGTCGTGCCGTATCGCCGCAGTCGCGCTGATTCCGTCCATGACCGGCAGGAGTAGGTCCATCAGCATCACGTCCGGGCGTAACTGGTGAGCCAGCTCCACGGCCTCTCGCCCGTCCGCCGCCTCACCGACCACCTCGATGTTGTCGTTTAGTCGCAGAAACATCTGTAGACCATGGCGAACCACAGCATGGTCCTCGGCAATCAGTACGCGGACTGCCATCGGACACTCCCTCGTCTGGTCGTCCGACTGCACTCGAAAGATCATTGCTGTCGAAGATCATCGCCTTCCCCGCACACCTCCCGTCCAAATGCGTCACCGGGCAGCCTATGCCGGGAGGGGTTGGCGCCTCTCCCTTTTCGGGAAGGCGGGCTCACCCGCGCAGAGCATCGAACGGCGATCCGGGACCGGTCTGCGCCGTGCCGGAGGTGAACCGTTCCGCCTCCCCCATGCGTAGGGTGCGCCACCTCCCACTGAATGGGGGCCGAGTCAATGCCGGACGTGGAGGTGGCGGCGCCCCGATGGGCGGAGCATTGCGGTCTAAGGATCCTGACCCTTGGGAGCCGGTGACAAGATGTACTCATACGTGCCTGACCGGGTGAGGTCGAGCGGACGCTGGGCGGCGGCGGCGATAGGCCACTATCGATTGAGGCGGTTCGTCACCGTTGGCATAATCGGCGTCGGAGTCAACAGCCTCGCCCTGTTCATCCTGCACGGGGCGGCGCGGATGCCATTATTCGCAGCGTCAGTCCTGGCGGCCGAGATGGCCGTAGCACACAACTACCTGCTCAACGAGTTGTGGACATTCGGTTCGCGGCGGCCTTCCATCTCGCGGTTTCTGAAATTCAACATCACCGCAGCGTTGGCGTTGCTGCTGAACGCCTCGGCGGTCTGGATGTTGGTTGGCCTGGGCCTGTTCTACCTGGTCGCGAATCTGTTTGGCATTGCCATAGCCCTGGTTGTCAACTTCACCGCGAGCACGACTTGGATCTGGGGAGGCGTTACGAATGGAGCAGCTCCTGATCGGGCTCCTGGTGGTGGTGTCCCTCCTGTTGAGCATCCAGGCGGCCTACACGCTCTACATGATGCTCTACACGTGGGACCAGCCCGAGGTGGACGATTTGGCACGGGTGCCGGAGCACCTCGCCGCGCCCTCACTCTCGTTCACCGCGGTCGTGCCGGCACGCCACGAAGAAGAGGTCATCGCCAAGACCCTGGACCGGGTCGTACGCAGCAACTACCCCGCTGCCCTCATGCAAGTCATCGTCGTCTGCTCGGCCGACGACGCCGGAACCATCGCCCGCACCAGGCAGAAAATCGCTGAGCTCGCCGCGGAGGGCATCACGAACGCTGAGTTGGTGATCTTCGACGACCTTCCGATCAACAAGCCGCATGGTCTGAACCGCGCGTTGCGCGAGGCCCACAGCGATGTGGTCACTGTCTTCGACGCCGAGGACGAGATCCACCCGGACATCGTCAGCGTCGTCAACACAGTCATGGTGAACGAGGGGGTCAAGGTCGTCCAGGCCGGCGTACAGCTCATGAACTACAAGTCCAACTGGTACTCCACGTTCAACGTCCTTGAGTACTTCTTCTGGTTCAAGAGCCGGCTGCACTACCAGGCCCGCTTGGGTTCGATGCCACTAGGCGGAAACACGGTGTTCTTCAACCGCGAGTTACTGGACCAACTCCACGGTTGGGATGAAACGAACCTCACCGAGGATGCGGAGATCGGCCTGCGGGTCAGCAGCATGGGCGAACGCATCCGGGTGATCTACGACGACCGCTACGTCACCAAGGAGGAGACGCCACCGACGCTAAGCCAGTTCATCAAGCAGCGGACCCGGTGGAGCCAGGGGTTCATGCAGACACTGCGCAGCGGCGTCTGGAAGCAGATGCCGACCAGGCGCCAGCGTGCCCTTGCCTTCTATACCCTGGCGTTTCCGCACGCCCAGGCCATGCTCGGGCTGTACATGCCGATAGCCTTCGCGATGGTTTTCGTGGTGCACACTCCGGTCCTGGTCGCGATGCTGTCGTTCCTGCCGGTCCTGTTCCTGGTCGCGCACTTCCTGACCGCGGTCGTCGGGCTGTACGAGTTCGCCGACGCCCACCAACTGAAGGCGACGCCGGCCACGGTGGTGAAGATGGCGTTCACCTGGCTGCCATACCAGATCGTCCTGTCCTATGCGGCGCTTCGGGCCCTTCGCCGGCAGATGGCTGGCCGCCGCGAATGGGAGAAGACCCAGCACGTTGGCGCGCACCGGGTCGACACCGACAAGGCTGTGCACGATACCGCAGAGGACGCCGCGAGAGATGTCGCGTAGTTCGGACACCGCGGTCGTCTCGGCGAAGACTCCGCCCGCCGAGGGCGGCGGCCGGCGCCCGGCTCTCCTGGTAATCTCGCTCGTCAGCGGGCTGGTCACGCACGGCTACAACCTCTCGCACTACCCGCTGTACCTCACTGACGAGGGCATCTACGTCCAGCAGGCCTGGTCGCTGGTCAACGAGGGCAGGCTGTCTCCCTACACGTACTTCTATGACCACGCCCCGGCCGGATGGATGGTAATGGCTGCGTGGGCCAGCGCCCTGCCTGGCAAGTTCCAGACCTTCGGTAATGAGGTCAACACCGTCCGCGTGTTGATGCTCCTGGTGCACGTGGCGAGCATTGGCCTCCTATTTGGAATCGTGCAGAGATTCTCGGGCAGTGCGGTGGGCGCATTCATCGCCGCGTTCATCTACAACTTCTCTCCCCTTGCGGTCTACTACCAGCGGCAGGTTCTGCTGGACAACCTGATGGTCTTCTGGGTGCTGTTGGCCATCTACCTGCTGGCCCGCACGGAAGGTCGGGTGGTGACGGGGTTGATGGCGGGCCTGTCCTTCGGGATATCGATGGTGACCAAGGAGAACGCGATCTTCTTGGCTCCCGCCCTTGGGTACCTCGTGTACCGGCGCGCCAGGGGCCGACGCAACCGGCGGTTCGTGACCAGCTTTTGGTGGATCGCGCTGGCGGTACCCGTGGTCGCGTACATGCTGTTCGCGCAGCTCAAGAATGAGCTCTTCCCTACCGGAATGAACTTCGACCGCAACAATCCACCGGCCGACCACGTCTCCCTGCTCTACAGCATCTGGTGGCAGCTGAACCGGACCGCGCCCCCAGGGCACAACGTGTTCCTGGAGTTGATGCGGGGCAGTTGGCTACCGAAAGACCGCTTCCTGCTACTCGGCGGCGGCTTGGCGGTCGTGGCCGTGCTGTGGCTGTGGTCCCGGGACCGCGAGGGTCGCCCGGGCTATCTGGTAACCGCCTTGCTCGCCCTCGGCTACGCCTTCTATCTCGCCCGAGGCAGCCAGCTGCTCGACTTCTACGTCGCGCCGATGGTGCCGATTCTCGCCATGAACGTAGGGGTCCTCTGTGGACACGTGGCCAACCGGTTGAGTGTGACGGAGCGGACCACGGCGACCGCGGGCCTTGTGGCGGTGGCTCTGATCGTGCCCGGCGGGTACCTGCTCCACCACAACATTGAGGGTCGACTGCAGTTCCAGGACTTTTACCATCTGAAGCTCACGGACATGCAGGAACAGCAGATCCAATACATCCGGGCCAACATTCCCACCAATGCACGGATCATCATGGACGACGACATCTGGACCGCATTGCATGACGGGCGACCGCAGTTCCCGCGCGCGCACTCGCACTTCAAGGCGTCGTCCGACCCGGATGTCCGGGACAAGCTGTTCCAGTCGAACTGGCATAACATCGACTACGTCGTCATGTCGAACAAGATGCACCAGTCGATGGGAGCCAACAACGCCAATGGGCGAGAGGCATTTATTCTCACGGCGGTCGACCAACATAGCCAAGAGGTCTGGCATGTGGAAAAAGGCAACATTCAGCTCGCCATCTACAAGATCTCCGGCTAGTGGCGAACGCACGAGGAATGGGCTACGAGAGTAGCGGGGGGAAGCGACATGAAGAAGCCAATCTGGAAGATGCCGAAGTGGTCCTGGAAGCGAGTCCTGCTGGCGGCTGTTGGCCTCTTGGTCCTCTTCCTGGTCGGACGATCGCTGCTCAGCGGATTCAACAAGGGCGCCGTGGACGTCACCGGTCAGGGTGGGAACGTCGTGACTCACTCACCGACACCACAGCGCACGGTGGAGATCGACGGCAAGGGAGTCCCGCAAAACCAAGGGCCGGTGGCGGTGCTCAACCCAGGTCTCGCCGGACCCGGCGGAATGGTGGGCGTCAACGCGACAGGCTTCGACCCCGGTGCGGGCGTCCAAGTACTCCTCTCCGCTGGGCCCAGTGCCAAACCGGCCGTCGTGGCCTCGGCGAAGGCCGACAAGAGCGGTAGCGTGAACGCCCAGTTCTCGGTCCCGGTCGACGTGGCGCAATCGGCTCCCACGCAGGTGGTGACGGTCCAGCAGGCGAACAGCGACAAGGTCGCCAAGGCGGAGCTCGTGTCACAGGCGGGCGCCGGATCGGTCGCGTTGAGCGACAAGGTCGGAAAGCCTGGTTCCACGATCGGGCTCGACGCCGGAGGTTTCCTGCCTGGCGAGCAGGTCAATGTCTACTTCGGACGAGCGGGAGGTCAACCGGCCACCGTGCTGAAGGCTGACGAAGCCGGACGGATCTCGAAGGCGTCGGTCAAGGTCGGGGTTGCGCCGGTAGGAGACAGCACGCTGGTCCTGATCGGTGCCAAGTCCAAGACGACGGCAACGGCATCCTTCACCATGCTGGGCCTCTATCCCACCGCCAAGACCAGCCCGTTCGCGGTCAAGGCGGGCGAGGCGATCGGGATCTCCGCGAAGGGGTTCGCCCCGGGCGAGCGCGTCCTGGTCCACTTCAACGAGTCGTCCGGAGCGGTGCCGCTCGTCCTGCAGGCGAGTGAGGGAGGCTCGGTCAGCGGGGAGGGATTCAAGGTGCCGTTCGGGCTCAAGGGCCGGCATACGCTGGTACTGACCGGCGAGCAGAGCAGGGCATCCGTCAGCAGCGGATTCATGGTGCTGCCCTACAACCCGGTCGCCAGGGCGAACACCTACGGCGGCCTGCCGGGCACGATACTCAACTTCTACGCCCGCAACTTCGCTCCCAACGAGGTCGTGAAGGTCTACGCCGGCGGTGGCGCGGGCGGCCAGGGCGATCTGGTCACCGCGTTCCGGGTCGACGCCAAGGGCACGGCGAGCGCGGCGGGCTCGTACGTCATCCCTGGGAGCGCCCAGAAGGGAATGACCTTCTCGTTGGTCGGTTCGAAGAGTGAAGCGACCGCCACGACCAAGATCGCGGTGGACAAGCCGGACGGGCCGGTCAATGTGCCACCACAGCCGAAGTACACCCTGCCACCCGAGCTGCACGACTGATGTGAGGAGTGCGCGATGCCTGAGCCGAGGGCGCGCGTCATGATCGCCGATGACGACCGGGTGTTCCGCGACGCGTTGGCCGACCTGATCTCGGAACAGCGAAACCTCGAACTGGTCGGTGCGGCGGTCGACCACGCTGACGCGATCGACCTCGCCGTCAGGACTCGTCCTCGGGTCGTGATACTGGACGCGCGGATGCCGGGCGGCAACGCGACAACCACCGTACGGACGATCAGGGAGCAAGCCGCCGGCGTGGAGGTTCTCGTGCTTTCTGCGTACGCGGACGCCGAGAGCGCGATCGACTTGCTCAACGCCGGTGCTGCCGGTTACCTCATCAAGGGCGTCGCTGATGAGGAGATCCTGCAGGCGATTGCACGCGCTACGCGGGGACAGCTGAGCGTGTCGACGGCCTTAGCCGTGGAGTGCGTGCAATCGCTGCGCGGGCAGGTGGAGGATGGCCGTCGAGCGCAGGCCGCGACGCTGCACGACGTCAACGTGCTCACGCAACTGCTGGATCGGGTCGGATTCGCCGTGCTGCTGGTGGCCAGGGGCGGGCGCATCGAGCTGGCCAACGCGCCTGTGCAGCAACTTTTCGGCTACCGCCGCACCGACCTCGTCGGCAAACACATCACCGCGGTAGTCCCACAGCTCCAACCGGATGAGCCGGCCGACGAGTCGATTGGAAATCTCCTCGACCGACAACGGGAGGAGGGGGGCGCGCCGGAAGCGCGGTTCACCGCGGTGGCCCAGCTCAAGAGCGGCTCCAGGTTGCCCGTCGAAATCGCGGTCAGCCCATTGTCGCTCGGGCTCAGCGGAGCCGTGCTGTTCGTGCGCGACATCAGCCGGTCGCTCGCCGCCGAGTCGCGCTATCAACAGCTTTTCGCCTCCTTTCCAGACGCCATCGTGATGATCGACCCGCGCAGCACTATCCAGCAGGTCAACACGGCTACGGAGCAGATGTTCGGAATCCCGAGCGCGGATGTGGTTGGCAGACCGCTGGACGTCCTGCTACCGGGCCGCCCCGTCATCTACCGCCGGGACTCCGACGAGCTGCCCGTGCGACTCGGCGCTGAATCCGTGGGCGAAGGGCTCGAGCTGCTCGGCCGGCGCCGAGACGGTACGGAGTTCCCGGTTGACATAAGTGTCGGGCGCGTCGATACCGGCGAGGGCCGACGTGTAATTCTGTCCATCAGAGACGCGACGGAGACCGTCGGCGCCCGGGCAGCCCTCGAACTCAATGTCGATGCGTTGCGCTCTACCGGCCAACGCTACCGCGACACGATCGTTGAGCTGATCCGTGCGCAAGAACGTGAGCGCATGCGGGTCGCCGCCGGCATCCACGACGACAGCCTGCAAGTGATCACAGCCGCGGCACTGCGCCTGCAACAACTGCGGCGCCGACTGTCCGATCCGGAAGATCTCAAGATCCTCTCCAAACTTGACGAGACCATCCAGCTCGCCGCGGATCGCCTCCGCAATATGATCTTCGATTTCCGCCCACCGGCCCTGGAAGAGAATGGGCTTGTCGCCGCGCTCAGCGCCTATCTCGACCAGGTCGAGACCGACACCGGCGCGTCCTACGAACTCGAATACGAGATCACCGGCGAACCTCCCGAAGAAGCCCGGGTGGCGATCTATCGCATCGCCCAGGAGGCGCTCATGAACGTCCGCAAGCACGCGCATGCCAGCCGAGTACGCCTTCGGCTCAGCCAGGTCGATGACGGGTATCTCACCGAGATCGTCGACAACGGTGCCGGCAGCGACCCGCTTCAGCGGGACGACGCCGGTGCAGGGCATCTCGGCCTGACCCTCATGCGGGATCGGGCCGAAATCGTCGGTGGGTGGTTCCGGATAGAGAGCACACCTGGCGCCGGAACGACCGTGAGTTTCTGGGTCCCGCTGGGTGTCCCCGCGGCAGGGGAGGCCGAGTGATCTCGAGCGGGCCCGCGATCGTCATCGGGAGGCAGGGTGAACGATAGTAGTGAGCCTGGGATTGCGCAGATACTTGTCGTCGAGGACCACCCAGTGGTGGCCGAAGGACTGGTGGCCCTATTCGACGGGCAGCCCTTGCTGCAAGTACTCGCTTGGGTCCCCTCGGTGGCGGACGCGGTTCGTATTGCGGAAAGGCAGTCGGTTGATGTGGCGATTGTCGACTTTCGGCTGCCGGACGGCACCGGCGCCGACGCGGCGGCCCGCATCCGCGAGTACCGGCCAACGGCTGCCATCGTCTTCCTCAGCGCGGACGACAGCGACCAGGCCATGCTCGCCGCCGTCGAGGCGGGAGCGTCCGGTTACCTCGTCAAGTCCGCCGCCGGGCCGGAGATAGTCGACGCGGTTCGTCGTGCGGCCGACGGCGAGATGTTGATACCAGCGCCCAAGCTTGCGGCGTTGCTCGGGCGGCGCCGAGAAGTGGCCGGGCAGGACGACGACCGTGGTCGCCGACTGGCGAGCCTCACCCCGCGCGAGATGGAGATCCTCCAACTGATGACTCGTGGCTTGGACAACAGGGAGATCGCCGCCCGCTTGAGCGTCGCGTACCCCACAGTGCGCAGCCATGTGCGTCAGGTGCTGAACAAGCTGGGCGCGCGGTCGCGCTTGGAGGCGGTGATCAAGGCCGCGTTGGATCCCGGGCCGGACAAGCGCGAATGACGGCGCTTCGGCCGGCACTCGCGTGGTGTGGGCGGACGCGTATCAAACATTGAGACCGAATTTGCCCAAGCCAGCCCGCGGAGAACCCGGCACATCGAGAATGAATGTTCGCAGGGTTACGAATGAGTGTTCGCACGGTTACGCGTAGATTGGCCCTTTCGCGTTCCAGGAGTTGCGCCGGGAATCTGGGACAGGATCGGGGAGCTTCGCGATGGAATATCCAGGATGCATGGGGAGGCGTAATGCGCCCACGAACGAGGCTCCGGACGCTCGCGCTGGCGTTTGCGGTACCGGTGGTCACCATCGGCACTTTAGCTCTTGCCGGTCACGTGGCGTCGAGTTCGGCCGCGCCAGTAGTCAAGGTCGCCGCCACTGACAACACAACCAGTCGGTCCGGCTCGGCGACGACGAGCGCGTCGCCCGGTCCATCCAGCCGCCCGGGTGCGGCAGGTGTGAACTGTGTGAGAAACCACGCGTCAACCTCGGTGACCGTCAAGATCGCCCACGTTTCCGGCAAGGACGTGTTGGTCGACGCGGACGGTTGCGCCTTGTATGTCAACACGAAGGACACGGCACGCGCCAGCACCTGCACGGCAGCGTGCCAGGCGACGTGGATCCCGGTGAGGGGCCCCGCTCAGGCGGGCATCGGCGCGAACCAAACAAACCTGGGCACGTTCACGCGCGCCGACGGTAAAGTCCAGGCGACATTCGTCGGTCAGCAGCTGTACTACTTCGCGCGGGACACTCGGCCTGGACAGGCGAGTGGTCTGGGCGCCGACAGCCGGTTCTCCCTCATCGATCAGAATGGCAAGCCGCTCACCAACTAGCCCCGCGCGACAGGGCTGGAGCGTGCGGTTTGTCTCGCACGAGGGCAGAAGGCCCACTCGACCGCCATGAGCTCAAACGGAAAGGAGAGCTACATGTCTCCCAGGACCAATGCATCAGCGACCGACGGGATCCGGCCGTTCGCAGTCGAGATCCCCGAGGCGGAACTCGAGGCGCTGCGCGCGCGCATCGCGGCCACGCGCTGGCCCGAAAAGGAGACCGTCGCCGATCAGTCGCAGGGCGTGCAGTCGGCGACGATTCATGCACTCGCCCGCTATTGGGCGTCAGATTACGATTGGCGCAAGTGCGAGGCGAAACTGAACGCCCTACCGCAGTTCATGACCGAGATCGACGGTCTCGACATCCACTTCATTCACGTCAAGTCGCCTCACGAGAACGCGTTGCCGCTCATCATCACACACGGCTGGCCCGGCTCGGTTGTCGAGATGCTCAACGTCGTCGGCCCGCTCAGCGACCCGACGGCCTACGGCGGCAACGCAGAGGACGCGTTCCATCTGGTGATTCCGTCGATGCCGGGCTACGGGTTCTCAGGCAAACCGACGGACACCACCTGGGACCCCGACCACATCGCCCGTGCGTGGGTAGAGCTGATGAAGCGCCTGGGATATACGCGCTTCGTGGCGCAAGGCGGCGATTGGGGTGCGGTCGTCACGGATCTTATGGGTGCCCAAGCACCGCAGGAATTGCTCGGCATCCACTCCAACATGCCCGCTACTGTTCCACCCGACGTCTCAAAGGCACTCGCGTCAAACGTGCTCGGGGCCGGCGACCCACGGCCGTCCGGTCTCTCAGCCGATGAAGGCCGCGCGTACGACCAGTTGAGTCGCTTCTATTCGAAGGGGGTCGGCTACGCGATTGAGATGGGGTCGCGCCCGCAAACGTTGTACGGATTGGCGGATTCACCCGTCGGTCTGGCGGCCTGGATGATTGACCACGACGCGATCAGTTACGAGGACATCTCACACGCCTTTGTTGACGGATACCCGGTGGGCGGCCTCACACGAGACGAGGTCCTCGATAACATCACGCTCGCCTGGTTGACGAACACGGGGATCTCTTCGGCCCGACTCTATTGGGAGAACAAGCTCGGGTTCTTCGACATCAAGGGCGTCTCCGTCCCGGCTGCGGTGAGCGTTTTTCCCCGCGAGCTCTATCAAGCACCGCGGAGCTGGACCGAGCGGGCGTATGACAACCTCATCTACTTCAACGAGGTCGACAAGGGCAATCACTTTGCGGCTTGGCAGGAGCCGGAGGTCTTCACGACCGAGGTCCGCGCGGGATTCCGGTCGCTCCGGTAGATGACCATGTCCGAACGTCAACCGCTCGGGGGTAACGGGGGCACCCTACTTGACGAAAACGTCAATAGAGTGCCCCTGCTTGCTCCAAGATCCAGACTTATGCGCCGGGCCGATGCCAGTCGTTGACCTCGATGTCTCCACATTGGACCGAGATTTGGCTGCCCCCGAGTGACACGGTGGACCCGTCGGCCAGGACCGCTGAGATGGCCGAGTACGTCGCGGGGTGGGCGCACGCGGGGTTGGATGGGTCGTAGCCGCCGAACCCGTTGACCGTCCGGACATCGAACTGCGCCGTGGCACCGGGGTCGACCGAGACCTGATCCCCGCCCGCGGTGTTGTTCGTCTGCACGTCTGCGACCGACCCGTTCGCAGCGACGTACTTCAGGTGGGGCGAGCCCTGCAGGACGCAGCCGGTCGTGGACTGGTTGACCACGCTGTACGTCGTAATGAGTGATCCCATCGCGCCGCCGCTGGAGGAGCCGACGAAGGCCAGGTCGGCCGCCGTGCAGTTGCTCACATCAGACCGGGAGGAGGGAGTGGCAGTCGGGTGACCCATAGATGTTGACGATACTCCGCTACCCGTGGCGGAACCTCCTGGCGGCGTACCGCCCGACGTGAGTCCGCCCGGCCGGGCGCACGCTGCGCAGGCGAGGAGCCCGAGACCGATGGCGGCGGCGCCGGCGAGAACGCGTGACCCACGCCGGCTCGTATACGTGTGTGGCATGGGTACCTCCTGTGCTGATGGATACGCGGAACACGGGCTGGACGGCGGCCGTCGTTGCGGGCAGCGGCTGTCGGAACGGCGACGCCTACTGCGTCGACAGCCGCCACGCGGACACGGAGAGCGGGCCACATTGGATGGAGATCACCTCATCCGGGCCTAAGGCCACCGCAGACCCGTCGGAGAGCACGACGGAGACATGCCCGTACGTCGCGGGGTGGGCACACGCGGGACTGCCGGGCGGGTAGCCGCCGTAACCGTTGGCCATCTGGGTGTTGAAAGCCACCGCGCCACCGGGCCGTACCAAGACGGAGGCGCCATCGCTGGTGTAGTCGGCGGGGATATCCGCGCTGGCGCCGCCCGAGGCGATGTACTGCAGGGTCGGTCCGTGCTGCAGCCG
>JBKPDY010000172.1:0-30147 GCA_046728155.1 Actinomycetota bacterium | reverse complement strand
CGTTGGTGGGGTCGGTCGTGAGCAGCGCCTGCGGTGGCATGACCACGGGAGCGCTACCCAGGCTCGGATCAAGCTCGCAGGTCACGCGCGCCGAGTCCTGACTACCGCCAGGGCGCTGGTAGAAGTTGCTCAACGTCAAGGTGGATGTCGCGCCGAAACAGCCCACCGAGTTGCCGTTGTACGTGCTCTTCCGCAGAGCGTTGATCGCCGCCTGGGCGGCGCCCTCGGCGGCAGCCGCATCGCTCCCCTGGCTCCGCAGCGCGAGCGTCGACCTTATGCTCGTGTCGGCAAACGCGAGGACCGTCATGACGACGAGCGACACGACCGTGATGAAGACGAGAGCCAGCACGAGCGAGGTGCCGCGGTCGTCGTACGGTCGGGCCCAGAATCGCCGCGTCATGTCTGTCTCCGCTGTCCGGTGAGCGTGAGGACAATGTCGGTGGTGTTGGCCGGGTGCTTGACGGTCACGGTGAGCGTCACGCGCTGAGGGACGGTGGCGCTGGTGCACGTCGTGGGACTTGTGCAGGCGCGAACGGGCGAGCCGACCAGGTTGTGCACAAGGACGACGTCGGACTCGACAGGGGCCGGACCCGAGGCCGGACCTCGGCAAAGCAGGCGCCGAAGCTGATGCTCGCCGTCGACGTCGCGGACAACGTAGTTGGCCCGCACGATCGTGGGCGGACTCGAGACGCTGGTGAGGTCGTCCCACGCCAGGCTGATGACGGACGTGCCAACACCCGTGCACGGGTAGCTCGGGTTGTCAATCGACTGCTGCAGGGCGAAGGTCGGCGACGACCAGTCGCGGACGCCCAGACTCTGGATATCCTGGGCGAAATAGGCAGTTGCGATCTGCATGTCGTGCGACTCGATCATCCGCCGGGTTGTCGCGTCGGTATTGCGGATGAATCCGATCAGGGCATCACCTAACGGGATGATGATGATAGCCAGAATTGAGATCGCCACCAGCACCTCAGGCAGCGTCACCCCACGCTCATCGTGTCTCAGCTGCATACTGGCGTGTCCGTCGGTCGGCAGGGCTTTCGGATAATGAGGTCCACCGTCTGGTCCGCGCGGCCATCGGTGCTCCACACCCGTAGCCTGACCAGCTGCACGCCCGTGTCGCCGGCGCACGACGCGCCGAATGATGACCCGTTCCAGTACAGCACCTGCGTGACGTCCGCGTCGTAGGGCGCACCGGGCGTGTAGTCCGGGTACGAACCCGGCGAGGCGCAATCGATGTACTGCGTCGGGGAGGCGGCGATGGCGCTTTCAAGGTTGGCGGCGAAGATCTTCAAGTGGGCGGCGACCCCGGCCTGTTTGCGGTGGATGTCCGACATGATGATCGCCGTGCCTAGACCACCCACGACCGCGACCACCGCGGTGCCCATGATAAGTAACGCGACCAGCAGCTCGATGAGGCTCTCGCCGCGTTCGTGAGCCGATCCACGCGGTCGCATCTAGATCTTGACCTGTCCGAAGATGCCGTACATCGCGGACACCATGGCGACCGCAACAAAGCCCACAATGAGTCCGACCGCGATGATGATGGTCGGCTCGAAGAGGGCGGTGAGCTTCCTGAGCTTGTAGTCGAGTTCGCTCTCGTAGTAGCGCGCCGTCACCTCGAGTTGTGTCTCGAGCGTTCCGGTCTCCTCACCGACCCGGATCATCCGGGCGGCCGTGCCGGGAAACAGCCTCGTCCGCGACAGTGGAACCGCCAGGCCCTGACCCTCGAGCATCTCCTCGTTGACCCGCGCCAGCGAACGGATGAAGACGCGGTTGCGGAGGGAATCGGTGGCGACACGGAGGGCCTCGGGCAGCGCGACTCCTGCTGCGGCCATCGAGGCGAGCACCCGGCAGAACCGTTCGACCAGGGCGTACCGGATGGTCCCGCCGATGACTGGTAGGCGTAGGAGCAGCTTGTCCCGGGCATACCGGCCGGCATTGCTCTGCACCGCGAGCAGGACGATCAGTATCACTGCCAAGACGCCGCCCAGCACGGCCCACCACCATCCGAGGACGAAGTCGGAGATGGCGAGCAGAATTCGGGGCGCCAGCGGCAGCTGGGCGCCCAGCCCCTCGAAGAACGTTTTGAACCTAGGCAGCACGAACCCAGCCAGGACCACGACCGTGACGAGCGCGAGCATCGCGATCATGCTCGGATAGATCAGGGCCTGGTTGATGCGTCGCCTCGCCTCGAGGTCCCGCTCCAGATATTTCGAAAGTTGATCGAGCACGGTATCCAGCTGGCCGGTGAGCTCGGCGGACCGCAGGATGCCACGGTAGTAGACGGGAAAGGTCCGCGGGTGTCGGTCGAAGCAGCTTGACAGGCTGTCGCCGCGATGCAGCCCCTTCTCGACGTCGGCCATGATTCGCCTAAGGGTTGGGCTTGCCGACTCGACACCGAGCGTATGGACCGCCTCGATGAGTGGCAGCCCCGCGCGGACGAAGGCGCCCAGCTGACGGGAGAGGTGCATCACCTCGTCGCGCTTGACCTTCGACCGGCCGATCTCGACCTGCATGACGCCGCGCTTTTCGGTAACCCGGATGCCACGGAGGTTCCGCTGGTAGAGAGCGTGCTCGGCCGCGTCGCGGTTAGCCGCTCGCTGGACCCCGCTCCTCCGCCGTCCGTCAGGTGCCGTCGCCACGTACTCGAACCTCGCCACCTCAGCCTCCCACCACATAGATCGACCGGAGCACCTCGGCGATGGTGGTGATACCTGACTCAACCAGCCGCGCCGCCTCCTCACCGAGTGTTCGCATCCCCTCGGAACGGGCCACCTTGCGCATCTCCTCGTGTGTGGCTCGATCCACTACCAGGTCCCGGATCGCATCGGTCACGATCATGAGTTCGTACACACCGATGCGCTCCAGGTAGCCGGTCTGGGCGCAGAAGTTGCAGCCGTATCCGCGGAGAAAGCCCACCATCGGCGGCCGGCCGCGGATCGACGAAAGGAACGCGAGCTCCTCCCGGGACGGCTCATACGGAGCGCGGCAGTGGGTGCACATGCGGCGGGCTAGCCGCTGGGCTACGACGGCCGACACGGAGGACGCGACGAGGAAGTTCTCGATGCCCATGTCGAGCAGCCGGTGCAACGCTGCGGGGGCGTCGGTGGCGTGCAGCGACGAGAGGACGAAGTGCCCGGTCAGCGCCGACTGGACGGCGATCCGCGCGGTCTCGGCGTCTCGGATCTCGCCGACCAGGATGACATCGGGGTCCAAGCGGAGGATGGAGCGCAGGCCGCCGGCGAAGGTGATTCCGGCCTGCTCGTTGATCTGGATCTGGTTGATCGACTGGATCCGGTACTCGACCGGGTCCTCGATGGTCATGACGTTACGCTCGGGGTTGTTGATCGCGCCGAGCGAACCGTAGAGCGTGGTCGTCTTACCGCTACCCGTCGGGCCGGCACAGATCACCATCCCGTACGGCGCCCGCAGTACCCCCGCGTAATTGGCGATCATGTCGTCCGGCATGCCGAGCTGATCGAGCCGGTAGAGCGAGCGGCTCTTGTCCAACAGCCGCATCACGACCTTCTCGCCCTCGATCACACCGGTCGTGGCGACACGGATATCGACGCTGCGCCCGTCGATCTCCAAGCTGACCTGCCCGTCCTGGGCGCGCCGTCGCTCCACGATGTTCATGTTCGCGAGGATCTTGATGCGACTGGAGACGGCCGGACCCATGGCGACCGGCAAATCGAGGACGTCGTGTAGTGCGCCGTCGATCCGGTAGCGCACCCTGACCCGCTCCAGCTGCGGCTCGATGTGGATGTCCGATGCCCGGTCGCGCAGCGCTTGGGTGATGATCTGCTGCACGACCTGCACGACCGGAGCGTCCTCGGAGACGCTGGAGACCTCCGGCTTTGCGTCCGCCTCGCCGCGCTTTGCTTGCTGCGCCTCGAAGGCCCGGATCTGGGAGGTGACCCCGCTCAGCGCTCGGTAGCTGCTGGCGATGGCGGCAAGGATGTCCGAGTGCGCCGCGACCTTGACGACGACCCGCCGACCGATCGCCTGCTGCAGCGCGGCGATAGATCTATCCGACGGCACGGCCACGGCAACGACTACGCGGTCGTTCGCAGCATGCAGGGGAATCGCAACCATGCGCCGGGCCATGGACTCGTCGAGAAGCTTAGTCGCGCTTTGGTCGGGAGTGATCGCGCCCAGGTCCACGAGCTCGAGCGAGAACCGATGTGCGACCGCCCGAGCGATGTCGTGCTCGCCAATGATGCCGCGCTCCACCAGCCGCTGCCCGAGCGGTTTGTGCTCCCCGTGCTCGGGCTCCGCGAGGACGGCGGCAATCTGCTGAGGGTGCACGACGTGAAGATCGACGAGGACCTCGCCCAGGCGGGTGCCGCCCGGGTAGATGCTGTGGTCGTCCTGCTCCCGGCCCGGAGCAGGGCCAAGTGGCTGGAACTCCTCGTCGCGTCGCCTTCGCCGCTTCATGCGGCCCCGATCCGCGGCCGGGGCGCGAGCTCGATATCCTTGGGATAGAGGCTGCGCGCGACCGCGTCGTCGTAGGTGGCGAGACCCCTCTGAATCAGACCCGAGAGCGATTGCTCAAGGGTGATCATCCCGTCGCGCTGCCCGGTCATCAGCGAGTTGCGCAGCTGATGGGTCTTGCCGTCCTTGATAATGTTGCGCACCGCGGAGTTGGCCACCAGCACCTCGAACGCGCCGACCAGCCCGCCCCCGACCCGGGGGAGCAGCCGCTGGTACACGATGGCAGTCAGTGCGGCCGACAGCTGTGTGCGCACCTGGGCCTGCTGTTCGGCCGGGAAGACGTCGATGATGCGGGACAGTGCCTGTGATGTGTCATTGGTGTGCAGCGTCGCGAAGACGAGGTGGCCCGTCTCGGCGATGGTGAGCGCGAACTGGATCGACTCGAGATCACGCATCTCACCGACGAGGAGCACATCCGGGTCGGCACGCAGGGCCGACCGGAGAGCGTCACCAAAGGAATGCGTGTCGGTCCCGACCTCGCGCTGGCTCACGGTGGCCCGCATGTGGCCGTAGACGTACTCGATCGGGTCCTCGATGGTCAAGATATGGCACGGCCGCTCGATGTTGATCTGGTTGATGATCGAAGCAAGGGTTGTGGACTTTCCCGAACCGGTCGGGCCTGTCACGAGAATAAGGCCCTGGTGCCGCCGTGTCAGGTCGCCGAGGACCGCCGGCAGGCCGAGTTCGGCCGGTGTCGGAATCCGCTGCGGAATCATCCGCAGCGCGAGTGCCGTGAAGCCGCGCTGGCTGAAGGCGTTGCCCCGCACCCGGGCCAGATCTCGCCAGGTGAACGAGAAGTCGTACTCCCGACTGACGTCCCAACTCGACGCCTGCTCCAGCGTGAGCAGACCGGCCAGGAGGGCGTCCGTGTCCCGCCCGCTCAACGCCTGATGACCCGACACAGGAACGAGCTCGCCTTGCACCCGGATCTGCGGCGGTATGCCCGCCGTGATGATCAGGTCTGTCCCGCCCGACCGCCACAGAACGTCAAGCAGCGCATCCATCTCGCTGCTTACGGTCGGCCGATCCCGCACCACTCAGCCCCCAGTCGGTACGCACTTCCTGAACGGTCGGTGGGGAGGCGACCCGCTGCCGCCGCCCCACCGAGTCGTCTATCAGGGGCGTGCAAGCAGGCAGTCCGTGGTTGTGCCGGTGGCGGGAGGATCCGCGGGCAGCGCGGTCGCCAGAGTGCCGGTGACCTGGCCGCTTGCGAGCATCGCGATGGTAAACTTCGTCGTGCTTGGGTCTGTGCGCAGATAGGTGGGCACGAGCGCGGCGATGTTTGCCGGGAGGGCACTACCGTTGTCCGCCCGGTAGGCCTCGATCGCGACCTCTGTGGTCTTCATGGCTGTACGGCACGCAGATACCTCGCCGCGGTTGCTGAACGCACCGACGGCGAAGACAACGATGCCGGTGAGCACGCCGAGGATGACGATGACGATCAGGAGCTCGGTGAGCGTGAAGCCGCTGTCGTTCCGACGAATGGCCTGCAGGCGCTGACCCACGTGGATTCCCCCCTTTGAGAAATCGTTGATCAATCGACACCCCCGGGTGCCGGACTTGACCGGTTGCACAACCGCGATCCTGGGCGGTTCGCGGCGCCCCGTAACGGAATGAACTGCTGGGCGTTTGCTCTGATGTTGGTCGTCCCTCGGCCCGTGATCTCGGCGAATGCATCGATCAGCCCCGCATGGCCCAAGGGCAGGACGGACGCTACCCGAGCCCGAAGCCCACCCGATATACACCAAACAGCGCGGGCCCTCATACGATCGGACACTGTCCACCGACGTTCAGCCGATAAGGGGTGTCGGCATGGTGTCGTCCGTGCGTGGGAGATCACTTGAGTTAACCCGCAATTCGGGCGGTAAGGAGCATCAAGCACCAGGGCGCGCGAACGAGGCAAACTCTCAAGGCTCTGTCTTCTTAGCCGGAGTCGCTTTTGGCCGATGTCGCCTTCTGCGCCGCTGACTTGGTCAGGGCGCTGGCCACCTCGTCCCAGAGCGTCTCGGCGTGGGGGCGGGTTCCGCTGACGTCCGGCTGACGACCAGCGCGGCGGCAGGTTAGCTACCTGGATTCCAGCACCGCCAGGTCGCGCACCGCGAACCGGTAATGCTCGATCTCCTCGTCCGTCACCACGGCGACGCAATCGGCGACGGTGCGCTCTTCTTCCGGGTAACCCGGTGCGGGCGACCGCCGGCACAGCCGGCCGAGGCCGCCGAAGGATGCTCCGACCCCTTTCTCTCCAGCAATCACCCCAGCCCTTTGTCGCGGTCGACCGCCGGCCCGGACGATTGCACAAGGTGGACGGCTGTGACAGTCCAATGTGGTCGCCGAGTTAACGATCTTCCAACAAGCGGAGCGTCGGTTAGGCATGAAGCACTGCGCTGCCTGCGAACGCCGGTCTACTCGCCGCCCCTCTGCCTGTAGTTCACGACCATCATGCTGGCGCGATCCTCGAACACCTTGTCGGAGTCGCCTTCGCTCAGGTTGAGCGCCTGGCGGAGCAGGACATCAATGTCATCGATGAGGTCGCGCGATGCCTGGATGATGTCCGCAGCCCGTCGACGTACCCGTGAGAGGCTTACTGAACCCTCCCGCGTGTGGCCGTTGTCGTGCGACTCGTCGGTGAGGCGTGATGTGTTGTCGTCCGTGGTCGTCACGATGTTGCCGGCTCCATCCTTCCTATGCCCGTGGCCTTGGGCGATTCATCGATAACCGGCTATAAGACGGTGACGCAGGTCGATTGGTTCACGATCGTGGCAGGAAGCTCCACGCTAGTGATGGTCGAGTGGTGATCTGAGAACTCGGAGTAAAGATCACCCGGTGCCGATCCGGTACACGTGACGTCGAACATCGGCGGCAGGCAATATCAGGTTGCCGCTGGGTGCGGTCTCAATGCCAGCAGGATCGACACGGTGGTGCCGATGAGAGCCTGTGCGGCTGCGATGGCGAGCAGAACCACCGACATCGCTGACATCAGCCACGCTGCGGTCGACAGGTAGAGGGTGCCGCCCGCGGCGATGCCGGCGACGATGGCCAACTGGTTGGTGGTGGCGAGAACGCCCCTGGCGGAGGCGGCGTGCTCGCGGGCGACACCGCCCGCGGTGCGCTGCACGAGCGAGCCGAAGCCGGCGCCATTCGCAATCCCGGCCGCGGCGAGTAGACCGGTGGCCTGCCACGGCCAGCCCGCATGGCTGGTGGCCCAGGCCAGGCATGTTGTCAGGGTGGCCATGCTGATGAAGGCCGCGGCGGGCAGCCTTGCGTGCCACGGAGCCGGAAGATGTGTCCAGGTCAGCGAGGCCAGGGCGAAGCCGGCGGAGAATCCAGCGAACGTCAGGCCGGAGCGCAGAGCGCTGTAATGCTGGGCGTGCTGTAGGTAGAGCGCGGTACTGAACAGCAGCGCACCAAAGCATGCGATCAAGATGAATATGCCGACGAGTCCGGCTCGGACCTGCCGAGGTGCCAGCATGGCTGGATCGACCAATGGCTCTCGCCGTATCCGGGCCAGACGCCTCTCGTGCCGACCGAAGACCAGCAGACCCACACCGCCGAGCAGGAGTGAAGGCCAGCACCACCATGGCCATCCCGCGCCGACGCCGAAGGTGAGTGGCGTGACGAACGCGAGCACCGCGCCGGCGAGCAGGCTGGCGCCAACGAGGTCGAGCCGGCCGGCGCCGTTGGCTGGCTGGCTGGCGAGGCGCCCGGAGGAGCGGACGAGCACGGCGACACCAACGGGTACGTTGACCAGGAAGATCGGCCGCCACCCGGTGTCGAACAGGTCCGCGCTCACGAGAATCCCGCCGAGAACCTGCCCGGCGCCGACGCCTACTGCGAGAACCATGCTGTAGAGGCTCAGGGCCCAGCGCCTCCGGTCGCCCTCGAATGTGGTCTGCAGTATGGACAGCACCTGCGGCACCAGGAGCGCGGCCCCGAGGCCCTGGGTGGCCCGGGCGACCACCAGCATGACGGGGTCAACCGCGAGTGCGCAGCCAAGCGAACTCACGGTGAACAGGGCTGTCCCGTAGGCGAATACACGGCCGTAACCGTGCCGGCCGCCGAGCCGGGCACCGATGATCAGGCTGACCGCATACACCAGGACATAGGAATAGATCGCGAGTTGCAGCGAGGCCCCGGACAGGTGCAGGTCCTGCTGGATGCTCGGGCCGGCGACGTTGACGATCGACGTATCGAGCGCGGCCATGGCCTGGGCAGTGAGGACGGTCGCGGTATTGCCCACCCGCCCATCGGCCGGCGCTGAGTCTTCCTCTCGGCTGACACGACAGCTGTCACGCGGTGCCTCCTCCTCCACGTCAGTTCTGATCTATTAAACGTGACTGACGGGGGTTCTGGCAAGTACTATCTATATGAACATCACTGACGCGGAGGAGAGCATGGACGCGACCGAACGCGACCTCGACCTGGCGGTCGAGCTGATCAATACCCGATACGTCCGGGCGGATCTGCCGGACCGGCTCACCGATATGGCGGTCTACCAGGACATCCTGTGCGAGCGGGGAGCAGGAGATCTCGCCGACCAACTGTCCCCCAGCGACCTGGACGCGCTGCGGATCCTGCGGGCCGACCTTGCTCCGGTCTTCGCCGCGGTCACCGTCGAGGACGCAGTGGGGCTGCTCGACCCGATGCTTCGCGACGCCGTCGTACCAACCCGCCTGACCGCCATCCGCGGCGCAGCGAACTGGACCTGGGGCACCGATCGGCGTGGCATCGATGCGCTGCGCGCTCGCCTTCTGGCCGCTCTCGCCGCCCACCTGGTCCGGCACGGAGTCAGCCGTCTCGGTGTGTGCCAGGCCAACCCGTGCCCACGCGTCTTCGTCGACCGCGGTCGAGCTCGTACGCGCCGCTACTGCTGCGACCGCTGCAATGACCGGGCAGCGTCGCTCGCCTATCGCCAGCGGAGCGCCCGCTGATGGGCGGGGGCTCGGAACAGCGCGAGCGGTATACCTCGCCGAGGAATCCGACGCCGGCCTCTCGCTCGAGCGCGGATGAGTCACAACGAGCCGACGGGCGATCGCGGCACAGTCAGCGCATACCGTTGCCGTCGTTCTCGGACTTCCCTTACGAGCCTCGCTTCCACGACGTGCTGGGATCGCGGATGGCCGTCGTCGACGAGGGTGGCGGGGACGGGCCGCCCCTGGTGTTGCTGCACGGCAACCCCACCTGGTCGTACCTCTGGCGGAAGGTGATCCCGATCCTGGCGCCGGAGCGACGTGTCATCGCGCCCGACCTGATCGGACACGGCCGCTCGGACAAGCCGGACATCGATTATCGGCTCACTGACCACATCCGCTACATTGACGGGCTTCTCGACACTCTGCGCCTCGATCGGGTCGTGCTCGTGTTGCACGACTGGGGCGGAAGCATCGGACTGGACTGGGCACGTCGCCACCGGGACCGGGTCGCGGGGCTCGTGCTCACCGAGACGCGACTGCGCACCTACCCGAGCTGGAACGACGTCTCTTCCGGTGCACGCGAACGTTTCCGTGCGCTCCGCGATCCCATCACGGGGTGGCAGTTGGCCGCCGCCGAGGACGTGTTCTTCCGAGATGTCGTTCCCAATGGGATCCCGGGCCTGAGTCAGTCCGAACTTGCCGCGTATCGAGCTCCGCACGACGACCCCGATAGTCGACGACCGCTGCTGCGGTGGGTAACCGAGCTCCCGATCGAAGGCGAGCCGGCGGACGTGAATACCACCGTCGAGCGGTACATGCACTGGCTCCGCACAACTCCGGTCCCGACGTTGCTGGGCACCGTCACGCTAGGCGCCATCGTCGACGACGACACAGCACGAAACCTCACCGCGCTGCCGCACGTGACCCGAGCGCATCTGGGCAAAGGCGGGCACTTCGTCCCCGATGAGCACGGTACGGTGCTCGGCCACGCCATCCGCGACTGGCTGGACGACCAGCCGCCGTCTCGTCGTGCCTAGTGTCGCGTGTCTGAAGGTCCTGGACGTTGTAGATGTCGGCATACGGGGGCGCATGTACGGGCGGCACCGTAGGTGCTTCGGGCCGGCGATGACGCGCGGCTGGGGCCGGCCGGTCGCGGCATGACGGCGGCCAGAAGCGACGGTGTGAACCGAGGCCGAGTGCGTCCCACAGCTCGGTTGTATTCGCGAACCGTGTGCTGGGTTCGAGCCGTCTCAGTTGGTCCGCCACATCGTCGGGTGCGTCCTGGCTCTCGGCTAGGGCGAGGAGGTCTCGAGCCTGGGCGGGGAAGTCCACAAGCGAGACATACCGACCGATCGCGGATCTGAGATCAGTACGGTCAGGGTCACTGTCGGCATGATGTGGCGCACTTCGCCCTGAATGCGAACGGCGATATCACCGTCAACTTCGACAAGATGAGCTTCGCCTGCTCCTGACCAAGATCAGTCAAAGTACCTGCATACATGGAAGACCGCGGGCCGGGGGTGCTCTTGCCCTCGTCCGCGTTCTTCCATTTCAGCGGGACAGCCGCTCCGTGAGTCGAGTTAGCAAAGGTCTGCTCGCTCAGATCGCGCAGGCCGCGTCCGCGCTGATTTCGTCCGTCCGAGAACGTCCGGGTAATACGCGTCCTCAACGAACTGTCCCGTGGCGTGGGTCGGACTAGATGTTGCTCAGATCCACGGTGACCCCGGCAGCGAACCGGATCAGATCCGCGTCGCTGAGGCCGGCGAAGGTGACCGAGAGGATCGCGTGTTGGCCGAGGTCGACGAGCAGTTCCCGACCGCCGTCGGCGGTGTTGAGGTAACCGGTGTGGTTGCCGACTTGGACCCGGGTGCCGGTCGGCGGGGTCGGATTGTCCAAGGTGACCACGAGGCCGCCGATCGGGTCGGCATCTGGTGGCGCGTCGGCCGGTGAGAACGTCGTGTTGTAGTGCAGCGACTCGTGGATGACCAGACTCGGCGGGAGCAGCGCGTAACGGAACGCCTCGGTGTTCTTCAGGGTGCCCTGGCGCAGGCCTTCGGCATAGCGGAGCAGATCGCTGCGGCTGACGCCGACGCTGTAGATGTCCAGCCACAGGCCCGGCTTCTCCGGCCAGAACAGGAGCCGGGCCGGGTTGGGTCCGCCGCCGGTGGCGATGCTGCCGGTGTGCCCGCGCACGGTCACCGGCTGGAGCTTCGCGCCGGCGAGGTTCGGTGCGTCGGCCAACGACGGCTTGGTGGCGTCGACGCCGACGCGGATCAGCTTGCTGTTGTCGAGCTGGCGTGCGTGCAGAAGGAAGTCCGACTGGGTTCGGATGACCGTCGCCGGCGGGAATCCGGCCGGTACGAACGTCGGGTGGTAAGGGAAGGTGACCGTCGGTTGGTTGGCCACCGGCTCAAGCTGCAGCGTCGCCGGCGCGGTTGACGAGAGTCGCGAGGGCGGGCTCGCCGACGACGACACGCCGAGCTGGCGACTGTGCTGGGCCGAGCCGCTCAGGACCGCGGGAACGGCGACGGCGATGGCGCCGACGGTGATCGCGACCAGCCCCACGACACCGGCCCGGCGCGCGATCGCCTTGTGCCGCGACCGTTGCTTCACCGCCGTGAGCAGTTGGACCTCGGTCGGGGCCGACTCGGCCTCGTCGGCGAGCAGCGTTCGAAGGTCGTTTTCCAGATTGCGCATCGTCACACCTCCAGGGTCAGGTCGAGCGCGGGCATGGCCGCGCGAAGGCGGTGCAGGCCGCGAGCGGCATGCGACCGTACGGTCGCCGGGGCGCAACCGAGCAGGTGCGCGATGTCCTCATCGTCGCGATCCTCGAAGTACCGCAGCACGATGACGGCGCGTTGCATCCGGGGCAGGCCGGCGAGGAGGGCGCCCAGCTGCTGGCGATCGGCAATCCGTTTCGCCTCGTCCGCCCGTCGGCCCGTTCCGGCACCACCGCGACCGCGATCTCGGAGCTGGACCTGCGCCGTCGCCACGACAGGTACTGGCGGAGCACCACCTTGCGTATGTATGCCTCGGGTACGCCGTACCTGTCGATCTTCGCCCAGCGCAGGTGGGCCCGCGCCAAGGGCTTCCTGAACGATGTCCTCGGCCTGGTGCGCGTCGCCGCTCAACAGGTAGGCGAACCGCAGCAGGGAAGGGCCGCGGCGCCCCCGCCGACGAGCACAGCCGCGAAGGCCAGCGCGACGGCGGCTGGAAACTTCTTCGGTGACCTCGGAAGTTTGCGTACCGGGCAAATCGGGCGGTAGGAGCGTGACGGACATGGCGTGGCATGACTGCTACGGACCGCGCGAACTCGAGATTCCCCGCACGTTCTAGACGATGTGCTGGTGCTAGCGCACGGCGATCTTGCATCTGCGCCCGATGACGTGGTTGTCCACAGCGACGATTTCATTGATGCGCATTCGTGGCTAGGCCTTGCAGCTTGTCGAGCATGGCGATCGCGCAATGGGTCGAGGACGGCGCCTGATCGATTTCCCGGCCGTTGCCCGGCGGTAGAGTCACCCGATGGTGGAGCAGCAGCCGCACGGGGAGGCCGCGCGGCACATGACGCTCGAGGAGTTCAGGCGCTACGGGCACCAGGTGATCGATTGGGTCGCCGACTACTGGGCGAGCCTTCCACAGCGACCGGTCACGCCAGAACTCGCTCCGGGCGAGATTACCTCCAGGCTGCCCGACGGTCCGCCTGAGGCCGGCGAGGCGTTCGACGCAATCGTCCGGGACCTAGACGCGATGGTGATCCCCGGTCTGACGCATTGGCAGCACCCCGGCTTCTACGCGTACTTTCCCGCCAACACCTCCGGCCCGTCGGTTCTGGGGGATCTTGTCTGCGCCGGTCTCGGCGTCCAGGGAATGCTTTGGGCGACCGGCCCAGCCTGCACCGAGGTCGAGACAGTAATGCTGGACTGGTTGGCCCATCTGCTCAACCTCCCGGCCAGCTTCCGCTCGTCGTCGTCAGGTGGTGGCGTCATCCAGGACTCGGCGTCTTCGGCGACGCTAGTGGCGACCCTCGCAGCGCTGCACCGGGCCAGCAAGGGCCGGTGGCGCACAGACGGCATAGACCGCCGGTACATGATCTACACGTCGACGCAGGGCCACTCGTCGATCGAGAAGGCGGCAAGGATCGCCGGCGTCGGCGACGCTGGGATGCGACTGATCGAAGTGGACAGTGAGACGCTGGCCATGTCGCCCGCGGCACTGCGCGCGGCGATCGCAGCCGATGAGGCCGCGGGCGCAGTACCGGCGATGGTGGTGGCGACGATTGGTACGACGTCGACGAACGCAATCGATCCGGTGAGAGAGATCGGCGAGATCTGCCGGGAAGCGGGTCTGTGGCTGCACATCGACGCCGCCTACGCGGGCTCCGCAGCCGTCTGTCCGGAGCTGCGCTGGACCCACGACGGCATCGAACTGGCCGACTCCTACTGCTTCGACCCGCACAAGTGGCTGCTAACCGGGTTCGATTGCGACGCGTTCTGGGTGGCCGACCGGGCGGAACTCATCCAAGCGCTATCTGTGCTTCCGGAGTACCTCCGTAACGCCGCAACGGAATCGGGCGCCGTCATCGACTACCGCGATTGGCAGGTGCCATTAGGCCGGCGGTTCCGGGCACTCAAGCTATGGTTCGTGCTTCGCTGGTACGGCGCGGACGGCCTGAGGGCGCATATCCGATCCGGTGTCGCGACAGCCCAGGGTTTCGCGGGTTGGGTAAGGGCGGACGACCGGTTCGAAATCGTCGCCCCGCACCCCTTCTCACTGGTCTGCTTCCGGCTGCGCTCATCGGACGCGGTGAACGAGGAGCTGTTGCGTCGGCTCAACGGGTCCGGTGCGCTGTACCTCACGCACACCAGGGTGCGCCACCAGTACGCCGTGCGAATGGCGATTGGGTCACCGCAGACCCGACCGGAGCACGTCGCCGATGCGTGGCGGCGCATCCAGGAGGCCGCGACCGGTCTGATGTAGACCGCGCGGCAGGCTAACCGATATGACCAGTCCGGGTGCTCGGTGCGCGGTACAGACGAACTGTCGCCCGCTGACTGCCCGATGAGTAGGCGCCGGTACGTAGTCAGGGGGGTGCCAGGCGGCTACCGCATGGAGCTGGGCCAGATACCACACGTCTTCGCGAAGCCCGGCCATGGCGGCGCCGACGACCGTGTCGCCGTCGAGGGCGACGAACGCCCCGCCGGCATCGAGCGTCAGCAGTTGCCGCAGAATGGCGCCGCCGATTTCCCGTTGTCGAGGGTCGGGTTCCTCGGCCGTTACGGGCCGATGGAGCCGGGCATCGAGGTCGCGGAAGGAGGCCTCAGCTGCGGAGATCGCACCTGGCAGATCGTCGATCCCCTCATGATCCCGATGGCGGGATCCATCCGGCCATTGTCGTCACCGAACCGGTGCAAGACCATCGGCCGGTAACACGACAAGGCGTCCCCGACGGCCCAGGCATGTCGAGCTGAGGGTCACGGGCGTAGACCTGCGCGTCACCGCGCCCGGTACGATGAAGATCGCGATGGGAATCGGTTTCCCCGGTGGGGCCGACATTCCGTGCTGGATCACGTTAGCTGGACGCGTTTGCGGAGTAGGTCGAGGTTAGCTCGACCGGTCGACCTGGCCCTCGACCAGTCCGGAGGGGACGTTGGTGCTGGTCGGGTGTCTGCTGGGTGAGGGGGTGTCGTTGATCGGTGGTTGGCCGAGCTTGATCGTTTGTGTGATCGGATCGGGCTGCGGTTCGGGTCGGGGTGATCGTTCCAAATGGCTAGAATCGTCGGGATGCCAGAGCCCGACCGCGGGAAGCGCCGTACCTGTGGGTAGGGCGCGCACGCTCGCTCAGGTGTACCGACACTTCGGTGAGGTCGACGCCGCCGAAACATCGCCGCTGTACGAGCGCGTCGCCTTCGCCCTGAGCGAGTCCGAGGAGGCGCTGCGGGCCATCGAGGCGGCGCCGGCGCGCAGGCGGCATCCCACGGTGATCCTCGCCGCGCTGCACGACCTCGCCCTCGCGGGACGCGTCCCGGCGCTTGCGGCGGCCTATGCCGCAGGGGACGGCGACGCTGCCGCTGGCGCGGCGGTCGACACGCTGCTGCGAATGACCGACTCGGTCGTGGCCATCGCCGTGCGCCGGCGCACGCGGACCAACGAGACTGGACGCTGCGCCGTGCTGTATCCGGCCATTGCCGAGGCGGCGTGGCGGGTAGGCGCGAATGCGGTTGGACTGATCGACGTGGGCTGTTCGGCTGGACTCAATCTCAATGTCGATCGCGTCGGCATCACGTACAGCAACGGACAATCCCTGGGCGACCCGTCATCTCCCGTACAGCTGTCGTCTTCGATCGTGGGAGACCGGCCCATCCCGACCCGGGCGATGCCCGCGGTCGTCGCCCGGGTCGGCGTCGACCTCGATCCGCTCGACGTGACCGACGCGGATGACGCCCGATGGTTGCGCGCCTGCCTGTGGCCGGATCAGCCGGAGCGGGTCGCGCGGCTCGAAGCGGAGATGGCGTTGGCGGCGACGGCCCCTCCGCTGCTGCTGCACGGTGACGCCGTCGAGGTGTTGCCCGACGCCTTCGCGCATGTGCCCGCGCACGCCCTGCCTGTCGTCACTACGACATGGGCGCTGTCACACTTCCCGCTCCAGAGCCGCCTGCGCTTCCTGCACCGCCTCGACGAAGCAGCGGCCCGCCGGACGGTGGCGTGGGTGTCAGCCGAGGGAGTCGGAGTCGCGCCGACAATACCGACACTTGGCGATCGCCGCGCCTCTGGCCACAGCATCATCGGCCTGGCGGTGTTCGATCGGTCGGCTCTGCGCGCCGAGGCCATTGGCCGCTGCTGGTCACAGGGCCGCTTTCTAGCTTGGCTGGCAGATTCCTAGGCTAGCCCGCGGCCCGCGGCCGCACCGCGTCCTTCGCACGAGCGGTTCGATGGGATGCCCTGGCGCCCACCAGTACGCCAAGGCGTACCGCCCGGAGCCGTCCGGCGACACCACCGTCGTGCGGACCAGCGCCTGCCCCCGGGGCGGCATCGACTCCGAGATGGTCGCCGCCAGCGTAAAGAGAGGGCACGTGCCGCTCGAGTCGCTCACGAAATGCGTCGAGGAACGTGCCCCCGCGCCGACCTGACCAGGGCGTACGATCCTTGACCTATCCGCCCCGTCGACAAGGCTGGATGCATGGCCAAGGACACCACCGATCCCGATAACGAATCCGTCGCAACGGGCACAGTCACCCAGCTGTGCCTCGGGCTGGTCTGGCTCGGCACCACCATGTACACCGCCCACGCCACGATCACCGGCACAGGGAAGAACATTTCCGGGGCGCTCGGCGCCGCAGTCGCGGCCCTGCCCGGCCTGGTCGCCGCGACGCTGGTCACCGGCGCGTCCATCGGCGCGGCGGCCGGACCACACTTTCGGAGCGCGGGCCGACGGCTGCTCGCCGGCCTCGCCCTGGGTATCCTCCTCGGCCTGACCGCCGCGGCCGGCATCCGGTTCGCGTACGGCGGTGGGGCGTCCATCATCGGGCTCGCGATCACCGTCGGCGCGGCGAGCATCGTCGGCGGTGCCCTGGCCGTGCTGCCCGGCAAGCTGCTGAAGGCGGGGCTGTGGGGCACCACGTGGGTGTTCTTCGCCGGTGTGATATTCGGCGTGTTGCAGCCCAACCTGGTGAAGCTCCTCGGCAGCGGCGAGGCCGCGAACACCCGGTTCGTCCTGGGTCAGTCGCTGGTGACCGGCCTGGCCGCCGCGTCTTACACACTGCTGTTCCTGCGAGTGGAGCGCAACCGCGTGCTGTGGTACCTCATCGGGGGCGCGCTGCCCGGCCTGGTGCTGCTCGGTGCCGAGCGACTCACCCACGCCGGCGGCTCCGCGGTGGCCCAGTTGGTTCACGGCTTTCGCACCGAATCACCGGCGCTGGTCGAACTCTCCGACTCGGCCCGGCTGCGCCACGCGCTCATTGTGCTCGCGGTGGGTGGGCTGATCGCGATGCTCGTGAGCGCGCTGAGGAGCCTCCGGAGCCGGCCTCGTCGCGAGCACAGGCGGGCTGGCGTGGACGCCTTCCACCAAGGTCTCGCCCGGATCGGCCTCGATGCCGGGGAGCGGTACGGGTTCGCCCTGGCCGGCAGCTACGCGGTGCAGGCGGCCGGCTTCCTGCAACGACCAAGTGAGGACATCGATCTCTTCACGGTCTGGGAGCGGCGGGGCGACTTCGAGACCGCGGCCCGGGCCATCGTCGACGCATACCTCGCCGCAGGTTTCACCGTGGAGGCCGAACGGCGGCACGACACCTTCATCCGGCTAACCGTCTCCGATGGCGTGCGAACCGCGAAGGTTGAACTCGGCTTGGACTTGCGCGCCAATGAACCAGTCCGGAATTCGATCGGGCCGGTCCTACATCCCGACGACGCGGTCGCCAACAAGATGCGCGCGCTCTACGAGCGTGCCCACGCGTGTGACTTCATCGACATCGACGCGGTGCTGCGGTCGAGTCGCTACGACCGATCGACGCTCCTGCAGCTCGCCGAGCGCTCGGATATCACCTTCGATAGAAGCGTGTTCGCCGACGCGCTCGCGCAGGCGCCGCTGCTCGACGCCGACGACTTCGCGCAGTACGGCCTGGTCGGCGATGACCTCGACGGTCTGCGTCACCGGTTCGCCCTTTGGCGCGTTGAGCTGCTCGACGCCGCCGAACCGACTAGGTGATCTGTCGGGCAATGGAAGGTGGCGCCAGCGGCCGCCGATGTGTTCGCCCGGTCACAGCGTCGCCAGCTGGGCGATCTTTCGTCGAAGGCGCAGGGTGCGCCCGGCGTGATCAGAACCGGGCACAGCCGAACCTTGGTCGTCGACGCGGCACGTGCGGGTGATCGGCGGTAGGAGCAGGGTGACGGTCGCCCAACCATCGGCGGCGCGATCACGGCTGAACGCTTCGACGCATCACCCAGCGCCACTTGGCGATCCTTCGGTCGCGCTCGAACCCGAACTCCTCGAACAGGTTCTCGGGGCCTGTGTGGAAATAGGCTCCGCGCTGGGGTTCGCGACCCTCGACCTGTTCAGGGTAGGCCTCGACAACCCCGCCGCCAGCTCTCTTGATCGCAGCCAGGGCGGCGGTCAAGGCTGCCCGAGCGACCCCTTCGCGACGGTGGCCCTTGCCCGTGAAGATGCAGCCGATCCGCCAGTCCGGTGGCTCGGTGCGTTCCTTGCCGTAAGCCCTCGGGTTCTTTATGGTCGGAAGCTCCGCGGGCGGGCCGTACTGGCACCAGCCCACGCACTCGTTGCCCTTATAGACAAGGACTTGGTGGACCGTTCCCTTGCGCACGTGTTCACGCTTGGCATCGCGGTTCTGGGAGGCTGTTCGGTCCTTACCGACCCCCTCGGCGTGAAAGCCGATACACCAACAACCACCCCAGACGCCGTTGTTCGCCTCCACGAGCCCGGCGAAGTCGCCCCAGGTGTCAGCACTCAGCAGACGAGTCGTGTAGACGGACTCTATCGTCGGTTTGGACATGCACCCATCCTCGCAGCAAGACAGAGCCATGTTCCCACGATGCTTGGCGGCGTCCGCTCATCGGCAGCATCGGGCGGTGCGACCGCCAGTGAGCCCGCGCGCACATCGGCAGATCCGGTAGCTCGACCACAGTTCGCGGTTCGACCCGTTGGCGGCTCTGCTTGGATGAGCTGATGCGGACGGTCGATGCAAAGCTTGTCGGGGAACGTGCTGATCTCCGGCTGGGTTGGGACGTCAAGCCGGTCGGCGTTGGCCGGTTCCCGCGATACGCGTGGCGCTGGCCTACCGTGACCGCATTGGATGGAATGCTCGTCGACAAACAGAGCTGGGACCTGGACTGCCCGGAGTCAGCCTCGTTGTTGGCGGCTGCGAGAGATCTGTCCACTGTGGTTGTTGCCGATGAGGTGGTGCTCTACGTTTTGTCCCGCGCCGGTGCCCGGAGCGTGCCCGTTGGGCGGGCCGATTCAGTTACCCTACTGGCGGGCGGCAGGGCGTTGGTCACCGGCCGACTCGATGACCACCGCCATTGTGCATGCCTGGTCGCGTTGGAGGCCGGGGTCATCATCGATGAGGTTGACCTCGACACGTGTGAGGCCGGGATTGCCGCCCTGCCCCACCCACACGACGGCTCGGTGCTGCTCGAGGCCGGGGAGGGCCAGGACGGCAGCCACGTGTTCTTAGTGCGTATCGGCGGCGACCGGCTCGACATCGACAGGGTCTTCCATGATGTTGTCGTGGCCGACTTCTCGCGCTCCGGCCGAAGCCTGCTCCTCATGCCACATCCGAGCTTCGACAACGTGGTGTCGCTGGTGGAGTGGCCTGAGCGACGAACCATCGCCGAACTCGACTCGGCCGACTTGGATCTCAACAGCGGCTTCGACTTCTACGGCTGTTTTGTTCGCAACGACCGGGTGGTGATCAAGGCTTACGAGGATGGGCTGCTGGTCGCGGACAAGGCACTCCACGACGTCGCGCGGGTTCGGATGCCCGGCCTCGAAATGAGCGAGAACGGTGACGTCGCCCTCGGCACGGTGATCGGCCTCGGCGATGACACAGTCGGCGTCGACGTGTGGCGAGATGGCCGTGAACACGCAACCATCTGGCGCATTCCCACGGGATGAGCGCCCGGGTCCAATGGCGATGATGAACAGCATCTCCCGAGGCCACGTTGTCAAAACATCACCCGGAGTCAGACACCTGCCGAAGAACCCTGCCTGGTCTCACATGACGCTTGACGAAACGGCCTCGGCTGATGTTCGACACGATCACCATGAGTCTGGCCGCGCCAACGCCTGCCTGCGGGACCACGCTAGTGACCCGTCCGCTATGCCGAGTACCGTGCATCCCTCGCGCTCACGCAGTGTGCGTCGCGAAGCGTCGTGGCGATACGAGCCGCGACCTCTGGCGTGATGCCGCCCGGGCGCCATTGGAGGGGGGCTTGGCGTTCTCCGGCCTCTGTCAGTCGTCGATCGCCTGGTACACAGCAGTCCAGAAGTCGTTCCACATCGGCAGCCTCTGGTCGCCCGCGTGCGCCCGCTGCATGATGAAGATCGTCGTCATGTCCTCGGCGGGATCGTTGTACCAGGCGGTGCCGTACTTGCCGGACGTTCCGTAGCTCCCGACCGAGGGGCCGAGGTGCGTCCGGCGGGTGCGGACCGACATTCCGAAACCCCAGCTCGTGGTATCGAAGTATCCAGGCCAGAACCCGGAGATCGCCTTCTGCGCCGGGGTCAGGTGGTCGCTGGTCATCAGGGTCACCGACGGCCGCGAGAGCACCCGCTCGCCGTGGTGGGAGCCGCCCGCCAGCAGAGCCGAAGCGAATGCGAGGTAGTCATCGGCGGTCGAGACGAGCCCGCCGCCACCTCCTTCGAACGCCGGCGGCCGGCTCCACTGCCCGTCGGGAGCGTCTTCGACGACCGGCTCACCGGTGGCGGCATTGTCGCGCTCGTACGCCGTCGCGAACCGGCCGAGGCTCTCGCCGCCGACGCTGAAGGCGGTGTCCTTCATCCCGAGCGGATCGCAGATCCGCTCGCGCAAGGCATCCCCGAACGACATACCGGTGGCCCGGGCGATAAGCACGCCCGTCACGTCGGCGGCGGTCTCGTACATCCAGCGCTCACCTGGCTGGTGGACGAGCGGAAGCGTGCCGAGCCGTCGGATCCACTCATCTAGCGGCGGCTCGCCGATTGCATCCAGCGCGTCCGCGATCGGGACCGTTCCCGGCTCGGCAAGGACCATGCCGGTGCCGAGAGTGAAGGTCAGCAGGTCCCGCAGCGTGATCGGGCGTTTCGCCGCGACGGTGTCTTCCAGCGGCCCGTCCGGAGCGGCGAGCACGGTCATGTCCGCCAGCTCCGGGAGGAGGTCGTCGACCGGGTCATCGAGGCGCAGGGTGCAGTCCTCGATGAGCGTCATCGCACACGCGGCGACAATCGGCTTCGTCATCGAGGCCATGCGACAGATCGTGTCGCCTGCCATCGGCGTCCTCGACCCCGCGCCCTCGAACGCGAGATTGCCTGTTGCTTCGATCTGTACCTGGCCGTGGCGGCCGAGGATGGCCATCATTCCCGGGACGAAGCCGGAGTCGACGTGACGCTCGAGCAGCTCTCGCACCCGAAGCAGCCGTTTCGACGAGAAGCCAGCAGTAGTCATCTGTCTCCTCCCGATCTCGTCCGTTCACAAGTTACACGTTGCGCGACGACCGCACGTTCCGCGAGGACGTTGAGGAAAAGACCCAGTCCGAGTAGTACCGCTCATCGGCAGTTCAGTGCGCGAGCGTACCGGCATGGTCGGAAAATCGCGCGACACTTGTCGTGAGGTCCCGGAGAATCTCCGGTGATGCTCGCCGCCATCCCCCGCCGCGCGCGCCCCCCGTCGCCTCTCGCCGGCCGGCTCGCTGCCCAGTCACTTCTCTTCGCCCTCGGTGAGGGCACCTTCATGACCGGATCGGCGGTGTTCTTCACCAAGATCGTCGGGCTTTCCGCCGCGCAGGTTGGTCTCGGCCTAACGTGCGCCGGCATAGCCGCCTTCCTGGCCGCACTGCCGATGGGCAAGCTGGTCGACCGCTTCGGGCCGAAGAAGATGTGGGCGGTCAGCGCGACCGGGCAGGCCGCGATGTTCGCGGTGTGGCCGTTCATCAGCGACTTCAAAGGCTACGTCGCCATGGCCGTCGGCATGGAGATCATCGGTGCCCTCGGCAACGCCGCGCACGGCGCGTACACCATCGACGTACTGCCGCCGGACGAGAGGGTGAAGTCACGCGCCTACATGTACTCCGCGCTCAACGTCGGCTTCACCCTCGGCGCCCTGATCGGTGGCGTCGCACTGGCATTCCACTCCAACGACGTCCTCCACACGCTGCCCTGGTTCACCACCGTGATCTTTCTGGTCAACGCTGCCGCGATCAGCCGGCTGCCGCGGGCTTCGCACGACGACCGCGCCCCGGAGGACCGCAAGGTGAAGATCCCCGGGCCCGGACCGCTGCGTAACCCCGGCTGGCTCCTCACGACGTTCTTCGGCGGGGTCTTCTGGACCAACCAGGTGCTGCTCAACATCGTGATTCCGCTGTGGCTGGTGGAGGAGACCGACGCCCCGCGGGTGCTGCTGGCCTTTCTGTTCGGAACCAACACGGTGATGTGCATCCTCCTGCCGATGGCGGCGGCCCGCGGAGTCCATGACGTGCCGACCGCGCTGAAGGCGACTCGGATATCGTCGACGTTCTTCGTGCTCTCCTGCCTGATCACCTTGGCGACCCACGACAGCGTCGGCTGGGTCACGATCTCGCTGGTCTGGCTCGGTCACGTCACTGTGACCGGGGCTGAGCTCTACCTCTCGGCCGCCAGCTGGTCGTTCGAGGCCGAGCTCATGGACCCGCGTCGGCGCGGCGCCTACCAGGGCGCCGCCGAGCTGAGTAGCACCCTGGGCCGGGTATGGGCGCCGGCCTTGTACACCTTCCTCGCGATGAACTGGGGCGCCGTCGGCTGGCTGGTGATCGCCGGCATCATAGTGGTAGCCACCATCGGCGTGCACCCGTCGACCCGGCTGGCGCGGCGATTCCTCGAGCAGCATGTCCCTGCCAACGTGTTGGCCGACGCCCGTTCCTCCAGCCGCGAGCCCGAGGAGGGCATCGCTGCCGGGCCGCCCTCGCTCATCAACACCGACCAGCCGGTGTCTGAGTCCACCGGTGGCCTGATCCGCTAAGGGGGAGGCCGACTGCCGGAACGGCCCGTTGACGCATGAACCGGTCGCGGTGACATCCGGCCGCTCGGTCGGGAGATCAGCAGCAGCATCTGACGCTAGGCAGATCAGTGCGCTCGCGGATGTTGGCACGACAGCGCGTTCCGCCCTACATGGCTGGCGCCGGTCGTCACGTGCCCAGGGGCCATGAAGGCGGGGCGATCCGCGCCGGCAAGATGACCATCAGCGTGACGGTGTAGGCACCCTGGCGCTCGCCGGGCCGGCAAGAAGCTCGCAGCCAACCGATGCCCTGCGGGGGTGCAACTTCCGCTCGAGCGAGGACGCCACGTTCGTCTTCCAGCCGCGTTGAACTTCATGACTGGGGTGTTCCGGCGAGGCACTTCAAGCGGGCCGCCTCGTCCCAGCAACGTTCGGCGACGACGCCATTACCGTGGGCGGCTCCTGTAGCGCATCGGGGTCCGATCCGTCCGGCCGTGGCGCAGAGGCGAGTGCTTCGGCGATGGGAACTGCCCCACACGGTGAGCTGCTCGTCCGCCTGATCGGGGGAGGGCGAGGGCCTGCCCACCGGTCGCGGCTTGCGCGCCCAGTCACGCGACATGTGCAGACGGCTGCGTCAAACGGGCCATATTGCTCGTCGAAGCCGAGTGCCCTGGGAACGCCGTGAGCGCCGGCATCTTCCAGGTACCGCACGAGCGCGTCTACCGTCGGCGTCCAAGGCGATGCGTGCTTGTGGACGACGTCACCGATCCGCACGGCGCCGATGGTGAGACACGAGCCGGCTGTCACCTGGAGGTGTCGCTCGGTTCGCGGCAGATCCGATAAGGCAGGAACCAAGGTCAAACGGCGCACGCGCGTTTTGGCACCCTAGGACCCACTGGTGAGCGACAACCAAGGCTCCGATGGGTCGGCTGCCCCGGCGTCTACGATTCGCCCCGGATTCGGCTATGAAACTCGTATGGCTTTGAATGTGGAACGCATGAGGGATCGACCGCGCCCAGACGAGCAGATGAACCGCTTGTTCGCCGACGGATGGCCGGCGTTCATCACCGCTGACCAAGCTGTCAAACAATACATCGGCACGGTTCGCGACGTGTTCGCCGACTTGGAACTGGTGCTAGTGGACGCCGACGACGTGATCGTGGCCGCGGGGTGGTCGGTGCCGCTTCGCTGGAACGGCGAGCCTGCCGACCTGCCCAGCGGGTACACCGACTCACTGGCCCGCGCCGTGGACGGCTACCGCTCCAGGGTGGAGCCCGACACGTTAGTCATCGCCGCCGCTCAGGTACATCCCGATCTACGCGGCCGCGGTGTCGCCGGCGAGCTGCTCACCGCCCTTCGCGGCTTAGCCGAGCAACGAGGCTGGGTTCGAGTGATCGCACCTGTGCGGCCGACGCTCAAGGCGCGCTACCCGTTGACATCTATCGAGGAGTTCGCAGCATGGACCCGCGCCGACGGCGCGCCGCTGGATCCCTGGATTCGCACCCACTGGCGCCTTGGGGCCCGCATCATCGCTACTGCGCCTCGATCTCAGACGATGACCGGCACCGTGGCCGAATGGGAGGCCTGGAGTGGCATGGTCTTGCCGTCCTCAGGTGAGTACGTCATCCCCGACGGCCTCGCCATTCTCCACATCGACCGCGACGCCGACCGCGGAACCTATGTCGAGCCAAACGTCTGGCTCCAACACCCATAGTTCGCTCGTGCACCCCTTGCGGTAGAAGAGGACGCACGGCTGCTGCGGCCGGCCCGCGAAGGCCCGGTCAACGTTGACAATGTCGACGTGGTGACGATCGCGGTCTCAGGCCCAGGGAGTACGTGGCGGCAACGATGCGCCGGTATCGGCCGGATGAGCATGCAGACGCCGTCGCCGATACCGTACGGCCTGTTGCCGACCTGGTAGCGGACATCGTGCGTCTCGTGCGCTCCGGCGCGCCGCCACCATGACCAGCAGGCCGCTATGCGTCTGCTCATCTTGTCGACCGTCGCACTCACATCGCCAGATGAGTGAACGCCGCCGCGCGGTCGGGCGTCACGCGCCGGGCTAGTCTGTTCTGGCTGGGGTCCGTGGAAGGTGGCGGCATGGTGCAGGACCTCGACATTGCTCGCTGGAGGTTGCGTTGCCAGCACCTGGCCTCGCCCCACGCCGCGTCGGCGCGCGAGGCTGTCGGGTCGCTGCTGGCCGTCCAGGCAGAGAACTTCGGTCAGGCGGCGTGGGCAGTGGCCTCGCGCACTCGCAGCCCCGACCAGGCCGATCTGGCGACTCTCCTCGACGACGGCACCGTCCTGCGCACGCACGTGCTGCGGCCCACCTGGCACTTCGTGCTGGCCGAGGACATCGGCTGGCTGCTCGACCTGACCGGTCCCCGCGTCCGGCGGAGCACCGGGCAGCAGCTGCGCAACGCCCACCGTCTCGACGATCACTCGATCGACCAGGCGGTCGCCGCCGTCATAGCGGCACTCGCGAGTCGAGGACAGCTCACCCGTGCGCAACTTGCTGAGGAACTGGGCGAGCGCGGTATCCCTGGCGGGGGGCAGATGCTGATGATCTTGCTGGCCCACGCCGAGCTGGACGGGCTGATCTGCAGTGGCCGAATCGTCGACGGCGAGCACACCTACGCCCTCATGGGCGAGCGCGTGCCGGTACCGCGTCGGCTCGGGCGCACCGAGGCCCTGGCCGAGCTCGCCCTGCGCTACTTCACCGGGCATGGCCCGGCCACCGAAAGGGACCTCGCGTACTGGGCCACGCTCACCCTCGCCGATGTGCGCGCCGGCCTGCAGCAGGTGTACGACAAGCTCGACTCGTTCCAGCACAACGGGCGTACCTTCTGGCACGTCCCTGGGGATATCCCCGACGGACCGCAGCAGCCCACGGGTCACCTGCTTCAGATCCTCGACGAGACATACCGCGGCTACCAGGACTCCCGCTGGGTGCTCGACGCCGCCGCCAACGTGCCACGCACCCGGGAGAGCGCGGCCGGGATGGCCCTGGTCGACGCACAACTCGTCGCCGCCATGCGGCGCACCATCGTCAACGACCAGGTACGGTTCGACCTGCGGCCCTACCGAGCGCTGAAACCGCCAGAGATCGAAGCGCTCGCCCAGGCGGCACGACGGTACGGCGATTACCTGCGGCTCAACGCCCGGCTCACCCTGCCGTAACGAATCGCGCTCAATCCGTAGCAGCAGTATTTGCCGCGCAGCCGCACGACCAGCGCCATGAGCGTGCACTCGTGCGCCTTGGGCGTGGATCAGGATCTCGGCGGGCCATAGATCCAGGACGCGAACACTACTTCTCGCCCGTCCGGGTCCCGGTACGTGACGCCGCCGTTGGCCTCCCAGTAGTCGATCTGCTCAACCGGGTGGACACCGGCGGCGGCGAGCCGTGCTGTGATGTGCTCCTGTGCGGCAATATCCGGCAGGTAGAACACAAGCTGATCACGTCCGAGTGCCGGCTGCGGCGCATCTGTCAAACGGACGATCTCTAAGTGAACTGGGCCCCCGGGCAAGCCAAGGATCGTCCCGTCCAAGCCGTAGCTGTTGTGGAAGGTTTCGAGGACCGGTAGCCCGATGGTGTCCCGGTAGAAGCTGACCGTCTGGTCGTAACGCGCGCTCCACCGCACCACACGCAACGCACCCACGCGAAGATGTTCTGGCCAGTGCGCGTGCTGTTGCTCTGCGGAACCCACGGAGAAAGTCTTCATCGAACAGGCCAGGCCGCGCCAGGCCGCGGCCAGACAATAGTCCGCATACCTACTCGCGGCATGACCGGACGGCTCGCCTGCGTGATCCAGGAAAGGTCTGCGGCGACGTGCTGGTGAACGTACCTCCGACACGTCTTCAGTTGTGCCGTGCGCGCCTCGGTTGTTGACTGATCACATGACCGAGCTCCCCCCGGTGCGGACCGCGCGGATCCCGGTGACTAGCACTTATCACGGGGTCGACGTCACTGAGGACTACCGGTGGCTGGAGGACGCCTCCTCCGAGGAGACCATCGCCTGGATGAAGGCCCAGCAGCACCGGACGCGCGTCTACTTCGACGGGATCCCGTGGCGACACGCGTTGCGAACCCGTGTCGAGCAGCTGCTGAAGGCCGAGACGACGACGTACACGGCGCTCGTGTCCGGCGGAAGCACCTTCTTCGCGCTGAAGGTGCAGACGCCGCGGCAGCAGCCGTTCCTGGTGGCGCTAACCGACCTCAACGACCGCGCGATCGAGCGTGTCGTCGTGGATCCGGATGCCATCGACCCGTCAGGGGAGACCACCATCGACTTCTTCGTCCCGTCCCCAGACGGCAGCCAGGTCGCGGTCTCGCTGTCGGAGCATGGCACAGAGGACGGGTCGCTGCACATCTATGACGTCGAGAGCGGGAACGTCGTCGACAGTCCGATCCCGCACGTGAATTTGATGGGCGGATCGGTGGCCTGGCGTCACGACAGCTCAGCGTTCTGGTACACCCGCTGCGCCGACCCCGCAGGCTTCCGGCAACAGGTGTGGTTCCGCGAGGTCGGCGGCACGCCTGACCGCGTTGACCTGGCTGGCTACTTCGCCGACGAGAGGATCGCGGAGAACTATCTGTCCACCTCTCCCGACGGCCGTTGGCTGATGGACCGGGTGCAGAAGGGTGACGGTGGGGAGTGGCAGATCTTTCTCCGTAGCCAAAGTGCCGACGGAGCGTGGTGGCAGGTGGCGGACATCCCCGACAAGTGCGCGCATGCGGTGCTTGCCGCAGACGCGCTGTTCCTGCTGTCCCGCCGGGAGGCTCCGCACGGCAAGGTGCTGCGCCTACCGCTGACCGCTGGTGCCACGGTCGCCGACGCCGACGAGATCGTGCCGGCGGGTGACATCGTCATCGAAGACCTGGCGGTGACTCGCGACACGGTCTGGGTCGTAGATATGGACGGCGGGCCGCAGCAAGTGCGCGCCTTCGACGGCAAGGGTAGGCCTTTGCCGCCGGTGGAGATCCCTCCGGTGAGCTCGGTGTCGTCGTACTCGGCTCGTCTCTCGAGACTGGGGCAGGACCGGATCGCCTGGTCGTGTGAGTCCTTTACCGAGCCCGCGACCTGGTGGGTAGCAGCCGACGGCGAACCACCGCGACCAATCGCACTGAGGACGACCACCCCCGTCGACCTGGCCGGATACAAGGTGACCCGCGAGTTCGCGACGTCGCGCGACGGCACATGCATCCCCCTCAACGTCATCGCCGCACCCGGCACGCCACGGGACGGCAACGCGCCCGCGCTGCTGACCGCATACGGCGGGTACAGCATCTCGCTGGTGCCGCGGTTCGATCCCGAGATGCTGCTGTGGCTGGAGCAGGGCGGGGTCTACGTGGTGGCGAACATCCGCGGCGGCGGTGAATTCGGCCAGGAGTGGCACGACTCCGGTCGACTCACCAGCAAGCAGAACTGCTTCGACGACTTGATCGCCTGCGCGGACCATCTTCAAAACAGCGGGATCACCAGTCGCGAGCGACTGGCGATCGCCGGCGGTTCCAACGGAGGATTGTTGATGGGTGCCGTGCTCACCCAGCGGCCGGACATCGCCCGCGCGGTGGTGGCAGCGGCGCCGGTGATGGACTCGCTGCGAGCCGAGACCACCACCAACGGGAGGTTCAACACGCCCGAGTACGGCACCGTGGAGGATCCCGAGCTATTCGCCACGCTGCTCGCGTACTCGCCCTACCACAACGTCGTGGACGGGACGCCCTACCCAGCTGTGTTGCTGACCGCCGGACAGAACGACGCCCGGGTCGATGCATGGCATGCCAAGAAGATGGCGGCTCGACTCCAGAAGGCAACGACATCGGAGCGGCCGGTGCTGCTGCGGTTGGGGTCCACAGGCCACCTGGCCGGGTCGCTCGACCAGACCGTCGAGGAGACAACAGACTGGCACGCTTTCCTCTTCGACCAGTTAGGTCTCGGCTACCACCTGGTCGCCCCTGAGTGATCGGTCCGGCAGCCAAGCCGCCATCTCCATGCATCTGCCGCGTAGTGTGGACGCTCGGAATGCGACGCGACCGCCCGCCTCTGCCGTCGGCCGAGCTGACGCGCGAAGCTATCGTCGAGCGCTGCCGTCATCGCTGTCGACGACGCATCCGTGCCAACCGATGAGGTTGGAGTGCTGCGTCCGTCTACCTTGCAACACCCACGACCCGAAGGGACCACCGCGATGGCAAAGGTTATCTCCACTCTGTTCATCTCGGCCGACGGTGTCGCCGAGATCGACCCCGATTGGCACTTCCCGTACTTCGACGAGAACATGGGCCGCGCCGTCGGCGAAGACTACGACACCTGTGACGTGCTGCTCATCGGCCGAGAGACTTACGACAGCTTCGCTGGGGCCTGGCCCGACCGCGAGGCGGCGGGCGGGGACGACGCAGCGATGGCCAAGCATCTAGGGGACCTGCGCAAGGTGGTCGTCTCGCGGCAGCCACTCGTATTCTCCTGGCGCAACTCCGAGCTGATCAACGGCGACCTCCTCGAGGCCACCACCGCGCTCAAGGCTGATGCTGACGTGAGAGGCATCCTCATCCCAGGCTCGATCTCCGTGGTACAGCAACTGCTCGCCGCCGGGCTGGTCGACGAGCTCCGCCTCCTGGTGCATCCGGTCGCGGCACGCAAGGGCCGCCGGCTATTCGACCAGGGCGACGCGCCGTACCACCTGAAGATGATCGCGACAGAGGCGTTTCCGACCGGCGTGATACGCGTGATCTACTCACCGACCGAGGCACCCACCAAGGTCGGCTACGACGCGGTCAAGGACAAGGTGCCCGACGGGAGATAGCGCATTCGCGCGGCGGGAGCAAACAGCTGCGGCACATCCGCATGTCGGCGACTCGAAGATCCGAAAGGCTTAGAAGCTGTCCGGCACGCCGCAGGGTGGGGTGTTCTCACCGCTGCTGTCCAACATTTACCTGCATGTCCTGGACACTGAGCTGTCTGCCCGTGGGGTGGGTGAGCTGGTGCGTTACGCCGATGACGGCGTGGTGTTGTGCCGCAGCCAGCGGCAGGGCCCAGGCGGCCTTGGACGCGGTCGGGGAG
>JBKPDY010000171.1:0-7911 GCA_046728155.1 Actinomycetota bacterium | reverse complement strand
CGAACACGTGTCGTGGTACCAACCGGTCGGTGCACTCGTCGTGCTGCTCGGAGTGGCCGTCTCGCAGGGGGCGCTGAGATGGCGGCCGGCCCGACCGGTCGTACCGGTGACTAGTCCGACTTGGCCCACTCCAGCAACTGGTCAGCCGACCAGGTGTTGACCACGCGATCGGGCTCGACCCCGCACAGGGCGGCCCGCTCGCATCCTTTGTACAGCCAGTCGAGTTGTCCCGGGGCGTGCGCGTCCGTGTCGATCGTGAAGACGCATCCCGCCTCGTATGCCTGGCGTAGCAACCGCTTTGGCGGGTCGAGTCGGTCCGGCCGCGAGTTGATCTCGACGGCCTTTCCGTGCTCGACACACGCGGCGAAGACGGCGTCGGCGTCGAACTGGCTCTCCGGCCGTCCCCGGCCGCCGCGGTGGGCGCGGTCCCCCTGCGTCGTCCCCATGGCGAGCCTGCGCCCAGTGCAATGTCCGAGAATGTCGACATACGGATTGGCGATGGCCCCGAGCATCCGGCGGGTCATCACGTCCGCCGCGTCCCTGAGACCACTGTGGACAGATGCGACGACGATGTCGAGCTCGGCCAGCAGATCGGGCTCCTGGTCGAGGGATCCGTCGGCGAGGATGTCCACCTCGATGCCGCTGAGCAGGCGGAAGTCCGACCCGGCCGCGCGAAGCGCTTCGTTGACGGATGCCACCACGTCCAGCTGTTGGCGCAGCCGCTGCGCCGTCAGTCCACGTGCGACGGTGAGCCTCGGCGAGTGATCGGTGAGGGCCAGGTACGAATGACCGAGGTCGATCGCGGCGGCGACCATCTCCTCGATCGGCGAGCCGCCGTCGGACCAGTCGGAGTGGCTGTGACAGTCGCCCTTCAGCGATCGACGCAGCTCCGCCGCCGCCTCCCCAACGTCTGAGCCCTCGGTCGCGGCAAGCCGGCGCAGGTAGACGGGCTCCTCGCCGGCGATCGACTCCGCCACGCATCGGGCCGTGACGTCGCCGACGCCGGAGACCTTGGTGAGTGTGCCGTCCGCGACCCTCGCCGCGATCTCGTCGGGCGGCATCGTGGCCAGCACATCGGCCGCGCCACGGAAGGCACGCACGCGGTAGGTGGCCTCATTGGCCCGCTCCAGCAGGAACGCGATCCGGCGCAGATCGGCAACGGGGTCCCGAGCAGCCATGGGTACCGAGCCTAGCGGTGATGCCGCTCGCCTCCGCGCTCGCTCCGCTGCTGGCACCCCACGAAGACTCTCCGCTGCGCTCCTCGTCTCCGCGAGGGCCCGGGAAAGGCATATCGGCCCTGCGATGCTCGCTCGCTGTCGGCTCGGTCGTACGCTCACCCCGTGCGCACGATCGACTGGGTCGACGGGGCCGTGGTCATCATCGACCAGACCGCCCTGCCCGGGCGGGAGCGCTGGCTTCGGCTGTCCACTGTGGATGAGGTCGTGAACGCCATCACTCGGCTGGCCGTGCGGGGCGCGCCGGCGATCGGCGTGGCCGGGGCGATGGGGGTCGCGATCGCTGCCCGTACCCGGGCCGGCGACGAGCTGGCCCAGGCCGTCCGACGGCTGGAAACGGCTCGGCCGACCGCGGTGAACCTGGCGCGAGGCGTGCGGCTGGCCGCCGCTGAGCTGCCGCGCGGACCCGACGCCGTACTGGCGGCCGCGTTGGCGCTGCGCGATGAAGAGGTGGACGCGAGTGAGGCCATGGCCCGCCGGGGTGCCGACCTGCTGACCGACCTGTGCGGGCCGGCGGCCCGGCTGCTGACGCATTGCAACACGGGAGGCCTGGCGTCGGTCACGCTCGGCACGGCGCTCGGTGCGGTCGCGGAGCTACACCGGCGGGGCGCCGATGTCTCGGTGATCGTGAGCGAGTCGCGGCCGCTGTTGCAGGGCACGCGGTTGACGGCGTGGGAATTGGCCCGGCTGGGCGTCCCGTACCGGGTCGCCGTCGACGGCGCGGGCTCGTTCCTGATGGCCCGCGGCGAGGTGGACGCCGTGGTCGTCGGGGCCGACCGCGTCTGCGCCAACCTCGACGTCGTCAACAAGATCGGTACGTACGCGCACGCGCTCGGGGCCCGGGCGGCTGGTATCCCGTTCGTCGTCGTGGCGCCCGAGACCACAATGGACGAAGCGACCGCGACCGGAGCGGACGTGAAGATCGAGGACCGCGACGGCGCGGAGGTGCTGGGCTTCGGCGGAGCCCTGGTCGCGCCGGATGGTGCCACGGCGGTGAACCCCGCGTTCGATGTGACTCCCCACTCCTTGGTCACCGCGATCGTGACCGACCGGCGGGTCTTGCGTCCGTGATGTCTTGTGCAGCAGGGGTACCCTATTGGCTCCTGGAGTACATAAGGGTGCCCCGATCGACATGTGAGGGTGGCCGCAGGCCTAGACCGGGCGGGCGGCCGTCACGCTTCGTCCATCCGGCGCGACGGCGATCACCCATCCGCCGTCGTCGCCGAGGTTGAGCAGGTCGTCCGCGGTCGCGGGGACCTGCTTCGGCGCCCCCCAGCCGCTCGGCCAGGTGATCCGGGCAGCGTGCCCGGGCGCAGCCCACTGGCGTACCTTCGCGATCGCGTCGTCCGAGTCGAGCGCGTCCCGCACCTCCTCGAGCCGGACGAGGACCCGCTCAAGGGCTTCGAGGACATGCCCGGCGTTGCCTCCGCACATGGCGGCGATCAGCTCGGGTGCGCTGGCCGCGACCCGGGTGCCGTCGCGGAAGGATCCGGCGGCGAGCGTCGCCGCGAGCGGATCGGTCACGGCGGTCGCCAGGGCAGCGGCGAGCAGGTGGGGGACGTGCGAGACGGTGGCGACGATCCGGTCGTGATCTTCAGCCGTGGTGGGGACCACTCGGGCACCGAGTCCGGTGACGAGCCGCGCCATCGTGAGCCAATCGGCGAAGGCCGTCTCCTCGTCAAGACATAGCACCCAGGCGCACGCGCGGAACAGTCCTGCGTCTCCGGCGGCGAAGCCGGCCGTCTCCCGACCGGCCATCGGGTGGCCGCCCACGTAACCGGCCAGTCGAAGCCCGCCACTGCGTAGCCTCCGGTTGACCAGCTCGCGTACCGGCTCCTTGACCGAGACCACATCGGTGACCAGGCCGGCGTACCCGGCGCCCGCCAGCTCGTCGAGGACGTGCGAGACCGCGGTCAGCGGCGTGGCGATAATGACGAGATCGGCCCGGATGATGGCGTCCGCGATCGATGGTGCCACCTGCCAGCGAGCGGACTTGGGGGCCTGCGCCGCGCCCGTACGGGCCATCGCCCGGGTGGCTGGATCGAGGTCGTACCCGACGACCCAGTGTCCGCCCTCGGCCAGGGCCCGCAGCAGCGAGCCTCCGATGAGGCCCATGCCAATGACCGCGACGTTCACGCTGATCACAGTAAGGGGCGGCGCCTACCACTTCCGTGATCGGGGGCGCGCGTCCACAAGCGAGGGAGCATGGTGCGGGACTACGCTTCCGGCGTGGAGTCACGGGCGCCCTCGGGCCTCTTCCCGTCCGGGCCACCGCGGCCGACCTTCCGGGAACCGCACCCGGTCCGGCCTGGCGCGATGCTGGCCGGCGCCGGTGGTGCGGCCGCCTGGCTGCTCATGATCGGGCTGTTGGCCACATCGGCCGCTGGCTACGCCTGGCTCACGATCTCGGCGTCCGTGATCTCCGGTCTGGTCGCGTTGGTCCTCGTGCGCTACGGCGACCGCGGGGTCGCGGCCGGCGCCGCGATCGCCACTGGATTCGGCCTGGCCGTGGCGATGAGCGTGGTTGTGCAGCGGTGGATCACCACCGGGTGGCCACTGTGGTAAGAGCACCCAAGGCGATATGCGTGTTAAGCAGACGGGGTAGTGGAGCCGTGCCACTCTTGTCCGTGACAATCTGAAGGTCAATATCGAGCAGACGAGCATTCGTCGGGGGGATCGTGTCGTACTTCGCCGCGGCGGCCGTCAAGGACTCCGCCGGCTGGTCCGCCTCCGAGGTGTCGCTGGCTGACGCCGCCGACATCGAGGACGTTGCGGACCGCCTCCGCGATGTCGCACCGGCCGCGGACCTGTCATTGCTCTTCGTCGAGTCGGACGACGTGTACCTGGTGATTCTCCGGCTGGACCAGGGCGAGGACCTGCGCGTGTTCGGCTCCGACCTCGCCTTCGCCGAGGACTCCCGCCTCGGTGCCCTCCTGCTGGGGGACGTGACGGGGCCGTCTGACCTGGCCGTCGCCGAGCTCGCCGTCGCCGAGCTTGACGCCGAGCCGCCCGACAACCCGGACGACGAGGTAGTCCAGCCGAGCGCCGCCGTCGCCGATGCCGACCCGGCCGGCGACTTCGAGATCCTCGCCGATCTCGGCGTACCCGCCTCGCGCCTGCTCGAGTTGTGCGCTCAGGAGGGCCTGCTCCCGGCGGATGTCACTTCTGAGATCTGCCAGACAATCGGGTGCGGCGACGAGGTCGAAGAGCTGCGGGAGGCATGAGCGTACTGTCCTATATGGACTGTCCCACGTCAAGATCGCTGTCTCGGTACCGAATGCGACTCCACGCGTCGTTCCTGGTAAGTAATTCCCGATCTTGGCCTACAGGGGCCGCCCGGGTGGAGCCATGACCCGCCGGGCGCAGCACGAGGAGTGGATGCGTCGGGCGTTGGCGGTGGCCGCCAGTTCCGGACGGCTCGGCCCGGATGTGCCCGTCGGCGCCGTCGTCTACGGAGGGGACGGCGCCGAACTCGCGGTCGGGCGGAACATCCGCGAGGAGAACGGGGACCCGACCGGGCACGCCGAGATCGTCGCCTTGCGCCGGGCGGCTCAACGTCTCGGCGGTTGGCGGCTCGGGGGCTGCACGCTGGTCGTGACCCTCGAGCCGTGCACGATGTGCGCCGGCGCCCTGGTGCTGGCCCGCGTCGCAACTCTGGTCTTCGGTGCGTGGGAGCCGAAGACCGGCGCCGTAGGCTCACTCTGGGATGTGGTACGGGACAGCCGGCTCACCCATCGGCCCGAGGTCTACTCCGGCGTCCTCGAGGCCGAGTGCGCCGCCCTCCTCGTCGACTTCTTCACCCCTCGCCGCGACCCCTGAGGCGAGGCGCCCGCGACCGTGGTGTCCAGCGCGATCTCCACCATCTGGCCGAACGTCTGCTCCCGCTCCTGGGCCGAGGTGCGCTCGCCGGTTTTGATGTGGTCGCTGACCGTGAGCAGGGTCAGCGCCCTCGCCCCGTACCGGGCCGCGATCGTATACAGGGCCGCCGACTCCATCTCGACGGCCAGAACCCCGTAGTCCGCCAGCGTGTCGTAGAGGTCCGGCCGGTCGGTGTAGAACGCGTCGGCGGCCAGGATCGGACCCACGTGCATCTCGATCCCGCGGTCCTGCGCCACGTCGACCGCGGTGCGCAGCAGGTGGAAGTCGGCCACCGGCGCGTAGTCGATCAGTCCGTCGAAGCGCATCCGGTTGAACGCCGAATCGGTCGAGGAGCCGTTCGCGGCGATCACGTCCCGGAGCTTGAGCGACGTGGAGAGCGCGCCACACGACCCGACGCGGATGAGCGTCCGCGCGCCGTAGTCGTTGATCAGCTCGTGGGTATAGATCGCACAGGACGGCATGCCCATGCCGGACCCCTGGACGGAGACCGCGACTCCGCGGTACCGCCCGGTGAACCCGAGCATGTTCCGTACGGACGAGTAGCACATCGCCCCGTCGAGGTACGTTTCGGCGATCCACTTCGCCCGCAGGGGATCCCCCGGCATGAGGACCCGTTCCGCGATCTGGCCCGGTTCGGCTCCGATGTGCGTACTCATGCCGAGATCATTGCATCGGCCATACGACCGGGCGTCTGATACCTCCGCGACGGGCCGACTGGGGGTCGGGTACCCTACACGGCGGTGGTGTGTCCGAGTGGCCTAAGGAGCACGCCTCGAAAGCGTGTGAGGGTTCACGCCCTCCGCGGGTTCAAATCCCGCCGCCACCGCCGATGAGCTGGGCCGACGCCTTGCGGTCGTGAGGACCATGCCCGGCGCGTATGTCCTCAGGACACGCTCCATTCCTGGTTAGCCGAGCCCGCTTCGCATGTCCAGACCCAGACGTTCGTCGCGTTTGTGTTGATCGTCGCCGGATCGGCGTACAGGCACATCGTCGTCGAGTCGACGTGAACGATGAATTGGCCGGCGTTCCGCGACGAGAGGTCCCATCGTTGATTGGCGGCGCCGGTGCACGTGTCGACGATGATCCCGGTGCCGTTGTGAGGCGTGGCGTCCTTGACCTGGAGGCATCGGCCGCTCGCGTTGCTCACGATTGTGCCGTCCGAAAACAGCGTCCAGAACGCGGCGGTGCGATCGCTGCTGCAGTCGGCCAGGTGCACGCCGGGCCGGCCGATGTTCTCGTGGAGACATCGACCGCTCGCGGCATTGACGATCTGTATCAGCCCGGACACCGGGGTCGGTTTGGAGTTGGTGGGCTGGGTGCTGGCCGGCCCGGTCTGGGTCGCCTGACTCGCGGCGCTCGATGACGGTTCGCTGAAGTGAAACCAGATGGGGATCACGATGCCGACGACCAGCAGTGCTGCGACTAACCCAACCCAGAGCGCTCTCCGTCGCTGACGCACCGTCACGGGCGTCGATGGCACGGTCGGAGCAGTCTGAGGAGGTGCGGCCACAGGCGGCGGCTCGACCGGGGTCAAGGCGCCGAGTGAGTCCGCGCCGGACGCGTGTGCAGGTTGGCCCACGGTCGCCGCCGCGAGGTGCTCGCGCAACTGGCTCAGCACGGCCGGCCCAGGCATCTGGCCGCCGGTCGCATCGACAAACTGGATGTCACTGATACGGAAGAACGGGTCCCCTGCTCGCAGCAGGGGAATGATCGTCTTGCCCCTTCCCTCTGCCCGGCCAATCTCCCGGCCGACCCACCTGGACTTCGCGGCGCCAGGGCTCATGACCACGAGCACTGCGGCCGAGTCGTCGATCTTTTCCGCTATCACGTCGGCCCACCGTGTACCACCAACGATCTCGCGATCGAACCAGACCGGAATGCCTTGTTTGGTGAGAAAGGCAGCCAGCTCTTCGACGTACCCCCGATCGTGCTCGTGGCTGTAGCAGATGAACACGTGTGCTGTCACATCGCTCCAGATCCGACCTGTCCGTGACGAGATGAACGTGTCAGCGAGTCTAGCGGTGAGAGTCATGGGCGTCACCTGACCGATTGCTCCTTTCTAGGTTTGACCGGTGGTTGAAGCGACACACGGCGTCCGGGTTGGACACGGTGACGGCGAAGGTGAACGGCCTAACGAGCTCGATGCCATGGTTGTGGTCGCGGTGACCAGAGGCCCGACAAGAGCCCTCACCGCAGTGTTCGCCACCCTCTCGTCACCCGTGCGGTAAGAGCCATCACGGTCGAGCCACTCGCCCGCCACGCCAGCCACCTCGAACCGGCCAACGTCCAGCCGCTCAGCCCGCATATCCTTGAGGCAGTGGCGTTTGTTCCTGCCGCCTGTCGCACCCGACGTCGGTTCGCGGACGGTCCCCTGGAGCCGACGCGTCAGTCTCAGTTATAGTCTCATTCGCTCTCGGCCGACTTGAGTCGTCGGACGTGGTCGATCAATGGTCGCTGAGCTAACGAATGGCGGCGGCTGGCACTGAATTAGTGGTCTCAGACCTCGAAAGCGTAGGCGGATAAGGATTGGCCCCTTCCGCGGGTTCAAATCCTGACGCCACTGCCCGTGCACAGCTAGCTTGGTGTGCGTTTCCTGCGCCTAGCCTTGCGGCCGGCAAGGTCTACGAGTCCGTAGGGCGTGAGCCAGTAAACACTCGTCTGTCGGGCTGAGGCTACAGCGCAGACGTGAGCGAGATTGGTACCTACCAGATCGAGGAGGTGCTGCCTGTAGCCGTTCCCGGAAGCAGGAACATGTGGACTCGTGCCTGGAGATAGGCCTTCAGCTCAAGCTCCCTGG
>JBKPDY010000170.1:0-22310 GCA_046728155.1 Actinomycetota bacterium | reverse complement strand
CACCACGGCTGTGCCACTTGTGGCTGCGGAGACGGCGAAGCCGTATCCTCGGGCAGGATCGGTACGGCCTCCCCCACCTGCAGGCCAGTGCATGCGCCGCATAGCAGCGGCACCAAGAGAACCCACCAAGGTCGCACGCGCATTGTCCTTCCTCCATCTCCAGGACTCTAGGGCAAAAGGGCTGAGAATTTGGTGGAATGGGCAGCGGGGGACGATGACCCGCCGCGACGTGTGGGTCGACCACATGGACGACGGTCGCTACCAGGTGCGCTGGCACGGCGGCGAGTGGCGCGACCGGGACGGCAGCTACCGCACCACGGACAAGAAAGTGGTGTGGCGCATCCTCCAAGGCCTCATCCGGCAGGACGGCGGCGAGGGGTGGAAGCGGGTCGACGGTCTCAGCGCAGGGAAGCCCAGTCCTCCGACCACGTCGTGAGCAGGTTGTGCCCGCTACAGTCCGGCATGCCGGCGCGCGGTCGGCCCTTGCCCCGGGACGGTCACCCGGATTGAGGCGAAGGCGCCACTCCTCGATGTCCAAGCGGTCGAAGTCTTGGTAGGCATAGTCCAGGTCGATCGCGTCGACTGGGCCGGACATGCGCCCCACCTTGGCAATGGCCGCCTGGACCCGAAGCAGTCACAAGCCAGAGAGGAAGATCGACTAGCCGGAGTCGCTTCAAGCGGGGTCCGACTGGTGTGCTGGTCGATGTCATACGAGATGAAGGAGCACCAATTACCGGGCGCACGACAAGGAAGCGTCTCGTCGAGCTTGGGTTGGATGCCGTCGACGTTGCCACTGCGGTCAAGGATGGAAAACCTGCGCTAAAGGCGAACCGGCACGTGGTCATTGAGGGAGCCTGCACGACGCGGGCATCGCCCCGTCTGCCGGCAGCGTCGGGGATAGCTTCGATAACGCGCTTTGCGGAAACCTGTGATCACCATCAAGACCGAGTTGTTGTACTGGGCCGGCACCCAGTTCGTCACCCGCGCAGGTCGTACGAAGCGAGCACCGGCGCATCGGAGCCGTTCTCCGAATCCCCCAAGAGCAGCGGACTGACTGTTCGACGTGGGCACGCCTGTCCCGGTCTCCGGGCCCGAGCGATCGAGTAAATGCGGTCGGAGTCATCAGCGATGGCGTGGACCGGGCCAGGGTGCCGGCGTCCGGTGTGTTCCCGTACCTTCAGCCGCCCAACGCGCCGCTATCCAGGACGCAGGCCGAGATGGTCGCTGCGCTCGTCAGGCCACAGACTGACGCGCCACGCGGAGCACATCCATGAAGCCGGACGATGGCACGTTGAGTGTGCAGGGAGCGTGCTGGCCACGACATCGTTGGTGACGGGGTTGCGAATCGGTTGCTTGGAGTCGGCTCCCCCAGCAGCTCACTGGGGAAGCTGGTGATGTTGGCGCACGGGCATCCCATGACGGTGAGCCGCGACGCGCTGCCGGGATCACTGGCGAGGATCCGGCCCGGAGCCCAGCGATGAGAAATGTCCTCGCCGCACTCGACGAGAGTCTCGAGGCTGGTCCCGTACCGGCCCTCGCGCGGGCATTCGCGACGATGACGTCGTTGAGTTGTCAATATCAACTGCAGCATCTGGGCTCGCGGAGCGTCCCGCGAATCTCCAAATGATCAGGCATGGCTGCCCCGCTAGCCTAGAAGCTATGCGTGATCCACGGCTCCTCGGCGGTCGTGGAGACCGGGGAGCATGGCTATGGGCAGCGCGAATCGCATGTGCGGCTGTCGCGTTCGTTGCTGTGCTCAGTTATGAGGTGGTGCTGTCCCCACCGGCCGCAGTAGGCCTGATCGGCGTGGACGGCCTAGCCGCGGTCGGCCTTGGCGTGTCCATATTCCGGCCGCAGCGCTGGTTGGGCTGGGTGCTTATTGGCGCGGCGGTGGCTGTGCTTGGGGTCGGCGCCGTCCTGTTCGCGCTTACCTCGGATCGGTTGGTTCCTGAGGCGTACCCCCGACTCTGGGACGTATCCATTCTCGTGGCGTATCTGCCGTTGGCGGTGGGGCTGCTGTTGCTCGGGAGGCCACGGCTGCCGTCGCAGGAATGGCCCGTTCTGCTGGACACAGCCGCGTTGAGCCTTGCCGTGTCACTGGTGGTGTGGATCGTGCTGGTCCAACCAGCGTTGGCGGTGATGCCGACGAGTGGCGTTGGCAGGCTGATCATAATCGCCAGCTTGGTCGGGTATGCCACGCTGCTGGCGACTGCGGCACGGGTGCTGCTGGTGTGGCGCACCAACGTTTCGCTGGCCCTGGTGGCCACCGCCGTCGGGTGGTTGCTCGCGGCCGAATTCTTCTCCGCCGAGCTGCTGCTGCGTGGCTCATCGTCAACGGGCAGGGCTGCGGACCTGGGATTCACAGGGTTAAGCCTGCTGTGCGGGGCGGCGGCCTTAACGGCGTCGATGTCGCGGATGGCCTCGCCCGGGCTGGGCCGCAACCAGGTCGGCCCATTGCGACTCGGCATGGTTGCCGTCGGGTTGTTGGTCGCCCCGACGGCCCTGCTGGTGCAGGCCACCTCGGGTGTGGTCACGACCGGTGTGGCGATCGGTGTCGTGTCCGCCGCGGTCGGGGCGCTCGTCCCGGTCCGAGTGTTGTTGGCCGCGCAGGATGCTCGTCGCCGCGCCGAACGGGAGCAGGCAATGCAGGTGGCCTCCCGAGAGTTCATGCTGGCCACCAGGCGGGAACAGGTCGTGTCGGGGGCGGCACGCGCGATCACCTCGATGATTTCGCCCGGTGAGGTCATGGTCGCATCGCGCACGGATCACCAAGCGCGTCGAGCATCTGCTGATAGTGAGCACACGGCCGACACGGACTCGGACGTCGACGAGATTGTTCTGGACCTGACGTCCGGCCCCCAGCAGCCGCAAAGGCCCGCCGCAGGCTCACCGGATACGGCTCATGACCAGGGGGGCCTAGTGTTGATCGTGCACGCCCCGGCCGAGGACCTGGCTGAGCTCGACCCGGTGCTGCGCGCCCTGGCCGACCAGGCCGCCTCCGCCGTGCGCCGCACCGAGCTGCTCGCCGAGCTGCAGGCGGAGGAGCGCGAGCGTTACTTTCGCACCCTGGTGCTCACCAGCGACGACGTGACGCTGATCAGCCGCGGCGGTGTCGTCGCTTATGCCACGCCGTCGGCCCTGGGCATGTTCGGCCAAGACATCACCGGCCATCCGATTGATGAGCTGCTCGACGGTGGGCCGGCGCCGTCTGGCTGGTGGACCGCGACGAACGGGGCCGAGGCGACCGTGCCCCGGGCCGATGGTGAGGTCATCGTCTGGGTGCGGTCACGCGATCTGCACGGTGACCCCACCGTCAACGGCGTCGTGACGACCTTGCGGGACATCACCGCCGAACGTCACCTGCGAGCCGACCTGGCGTTCCGGGCCAGCCACGACCCGCTGACCGGCCTGGCCAACGCGCGGTTGTTCAACGACGAACTCCACGCCAGCGACGATGCCGCCGAGCAGCTCGCGGAACGTCGCCGCCCGTCCCGATCCGGTCGGGCCGCGCTCTTCATCGACCTCGACGACTTCAAGACCGTCAATGATACCTACGGCCACGAGGTCGGCGACCGACTGCTCGCTGAGGTCGCCTGCCGCATCCAGGACTGCCTGCGCGCCGACGACTTGGCGGCCCGCCTCGGCGGCGACGAGTTCGCGGTGCTGCTTCGCAACGTCACCGGTGTCGACGCCGTCCGCGATGTGGCCGAACGCATCGCCGCCAAGCTCGCCGCCCCAGCCAGCGTCGACGACGTCACGCTGAACTGTCAGGCCACCATCGGTCTGGCTTACCACTCCGGCTCCGGCAGGACCGACACGCTGCTGCGCGAGGCCGATAGCGCTCTCTATAGCGCCAAGGCCGCGGGCAAGGGGCAGTGGCGCGAGTACCACCACGGTATGCCCATCCCGAGCCGCCAACGCGTCGAAGACCGGCACCGTCTTGAAGACGCCCTTGCCAACGGCCACCTGGACGTGCACTACCAACCCATCGTCGATCTGGCCACAGCCGACGCGGTCGGCTTCGAAGCCGTCGTCCGACACGACAACGATCATCCGATGGGGCCGCGTGAGGTCATCGCCGCGGCCGAGGACACTGACCTCATCGTGGTGCTCGGATCCTGGGTCCTCGAGCAGGCGATCGCCGCGCTGCCCGTCCTCAACCCATCCGGCACTGCCTCCCCGCGCTACGTCAGCGTCAACGTCTACGCCCGACAGCTGCGCCAAGCCGACTTCATCGCCACGATGCGCGACCGCATCGTCGAGGCTGGCGTTGACCCACGCCTGATCGTTCTCGAAATGACCGACGCCCTGTTCGCGGTTGCCGACGACCGCAACCCGGCTTGGAACGACCTCGCCGAGCTACGCCGTGCCGGCGTCCGCATAGCCTTCGACAACTACGGCACCGGCTACGCGTCCTTGGGACGTCTCCGCCAACCCGTGTTCGACCTCGTCAAGACCGACAAGTCCTTCCTCACTGAACCCGACCACAGAGCCCGCGACCTCATCCTCCTCCAGGTCGTGTCGGGCCTGTGCCGTCGACTCAACCTGGATCTCATCGTGGATGGCGTCGAGGACACCGACGGCCTGCACCTGGCCAAGGCTGCGGGAGCCCGCTACGGCCAAGGCTTCCTTTACGCACCAGCGCTACCGCTCACCGAGGCAGCAAATTACAGTACACATGACGTAGATCGAGGCTCCGACGGCTCAGCGGCCACATGAGGCGTCCCACGGCTGGCAACGCCTCGGCGCGGAACTCGGCCTGGTAATTGGCCCGCCACTCAGTTTTCGGATCTTGGATTTGATGGCTGAGGGGCGCTGGGGCTACGCCGTGCCATTACGCCGCCGGACGTACGTAGTCACGGCGTCGCCTTGTTCTTCGTGGCCGCCCTGGTCGGTGCCCGAGGCCGAAGCAACGCAGGGCGGCGAGCTCCGCCTCGATTCAGTTCAGCCACTAGGCGTCCAGGAACCAGCTATACTTTCGCTCTTCTGCGGTCAATCTACTGTGGACATTGGATCAGTAACCTGCGGTAGCGACCTGCCTCAACGAATAGACACAGTGTTCACGTCCCGAACGGGCGGACACGACATCGCATCGGCGCTGCGTCTCCTGACCACTGCGGGGCACAATCTTGACCTAGGACTCCGGACATCCTGGGACAGTCAGGGGAGTGCTCAACAGTCCGACCCGGTCGCACGTTGCTCCCTTCACAAGGGCATCACGCGGATCTCACCGAGTCTCTCGCGCTTGACCGGCCTTGATGCGATTCGTCACTAGCGCTGCGATGCTCCTCGACAGCCGAGGGCCGGCATCCTGGAGATCCCATGCGGAGTGGTCTTGGGCGATCCGCAAGATCGGTCAAGTATGCGGCAGACGACGGCGGCCGTGCTCGTGCCGATGACGGACCCGGCGATCACGTCCGCTGGGTAGTGCACGCCGGTGTGTACTCGCGAGTACGCGACGGCGGTGGCGGCCGCGTGCAAGGGTACCGAGAGGGCCGGGAGTACGTACCCCACCGCGGTGGCGAAGGCGAACGCCGAGGCGCTGTGTCCGGAGGGCATGGACTGCGACGTCGGCATCCGCACCCGGCGGCGCATCGGGATGACGGTCGCGGGTCGTTCGGGCCGGCGTCGGGCCCACAACGGTTTCAGGACGAGGTTGCTCACCGCCGAGGAGAACCCGACGCTGACAACGCCGAGCAGAGCCGCCCGCCGGCCCGGGCCGCCACCGAGGGCGGCCATGATGGTGGCGCAGCCAAGCCACAACCGGGAACGGTTCGCGGCGTTGGAGATCCGGACCATGGCCTCATCCAGGCGGGGAGTCGGCACGGTTCCGATCGCCTGATAGACAGCCCGGTCGATTGTGTCCAGTTCCCGGGCGACCTGGCCACCCCCATCGGCAACGGGTGCTGCGGCACGGCCTAGCCTTGCCCCCGGAGCATCACGCATCCTCATACGGCCCCTCCATCTGTCTGCGAGCTCCGCCCGGGCGACGAAACGCAATCGTGGCCAGTACGCGCATGTGGTCCCGGTCCAGCGGCGGCGTCTGGGTACGTCCCGGGCGATAGCGGGGCACCCGAACTCGTAGCGCTGCAGGGCGTATCGTGCAGCGGACCGGTGTTCGCACGACTATCGACTCGCCGTCCACCCCTACTGGAACCTCGTTGGCGTCGGCGGTGACAGTGACACTCGCGGCCAACGTGACAGTAACGCTCTCGCTCGCGAGGCCGCTCTGCAAACTGGCGGCTTGCATGGCGTTGTCCACCCGGACTCCGACTATCCCCAGCGTTCCGCGGTCGAGTCGTGCGCGCCGGCCCAAGCCGGCAGGGTCGTCGGTCGCGTATGGATTGTTACTGATGAGCAAGGCCTGAGGGCGCGCGATGACCACCTCCCCAGCCCGCGCATACAGCCGCGGCCCCGAGTGGCCGACGAGAAGGTCAGGCAGTGCCTGCAGAGCTGTATGGGTCTTGTCGTCCCGGTACTCGGGTCGCCGCACCAACTCGGCATAGGCGCCGAACGAGGCGTTGTTCACGAATGGCCGACCGTTGATCGACCCCAGGTCGACGTGCAGCTCCACCCCGTCGGTGAGCGCGTCCAGGCAACGGGACGGATCGCCACGGTCCAAGCCGAGGTCAAGCGCGAAATGGTTGCGGGTGCCCGCCGAAATGACCAGGAACGGAATGCCCTCGTCGGCGGCGACTCCGGCGACCAAGGCTTGGGTGCCGTCCCCACCGGCCACGCCGAGAAGGTCGGCGCCCTGTGCTACTGCCTCGCGGGCGACCGCGACGACATCAACCTGCTTGTCTCCCTCCAGCAGTGCGACACGGGCGCCGAGTGCCTCCGCGCTCTCCACGAGCCCGAATCGGGCGACCTTGCCGCCTCCCGAGTGGGTATTCATGATCAGAAATGGGTTCCGGGGTGGGGGAGCCTCATGCTCGGGAGCCGGTCGGGCACTGCCACGAAGTGCCGCCCGCGCGGTAAGCCCGGCGATCAGCAAGAGTGCGACGGAGAGTAGAACGATGTGAAGGAACTCGGCCAAGACGTAGACGACCACCACCCCAAGCACGGCCACCGCGGCGACGAGCACACCCGCCAGCCGGCTCACACCCCGGTGGGTGAGGCCCAGCCACACTCCCGCCAAGCTGATCGCAACACCGATTACTCCAAGTACCAGTAGTGGCAAGCTGCGAAGCCCAGCGACGATCACCGGGACAAGGACGCCGGCTATCGCGGCGACAATGGCCCCGCGGGCCGCCCAACGCCGGCCCGCGCTGACCGACGGCGGTGCTAGCGGGCCGTCTGGATGGTTACGCTCGCGGCTATTCACCTGCACACGCCCATCGGCGGCATGCCCGTTATGTCCTCAGCAGAACCGACGTGCATGACGCGCTCAGCCAATCGGGGCTGCCAGCGGCCTGACTGCTTCGCCATACCTCGCCCTCGACCGTCCTCTGGGGACACGCAGGCCCCGTAGCAGGCCGACTAGGTCCGGTACCGATCGGCGCGCGGCCGATGCCTGGCCGGCTGGTTATCAACTCAACGCCCGCTCCGCCTGCTTGCCGACCTCTCTGAGGGAAAACGCGGCGAAAATCTCGCCCACCCCATGGAAGATGGCCCACACTCCGACCAGGGTTACCAGCGTAAGCAGCGACCGTTCCCAGGAACGGACCGCCCATACACCCAGGACCAGCTCGGCGAACCCCAGTAGCAGCTGCGTCCACCACCACCCCAGCTTGGGGCCGGCCAGCGCGCCTACCACGTGCATGATCCCAAAGACGATCAGATACCAGGCGACGAAGACCGACACGACGTACAGCGTGATGTCTGGCCACACGAAGGTCATGATCCCAGCGGCCACCGCCAAGATCCCAACCACGATGGACAGCCACCGCCAGACGGGGACCCGAGCGGCCACTGCGAGCAGAGTGATGCCACCGAACAGGAACGCCACGCCAACGAATGCGGCCACCGCCGCCACACTGCCCACCCGGTAGGACAGCACGAACATGCCGAACAATGTCCACACGATCCCGAGGAGCAGATACCACCACCAGATCCCAGACAGGTCCCGTACGCCTGCCCGCATCGCCCGGGACCACGTCATATCGCTGGCCATAGCACACTCCTTGCATAGACCACCAGCGGGCCGCCGACGACTGCACGAGTCAGCGCCGGTGCGCCCTTAACATCCTGCGCTGCAATGGCGTCCTGCGATCGGCGCCGACGTCACGAAGCTGCCGTGCCGGCGCGCATGTTGGCGTAGGCGCGGGCGTCGATTGCGTCCAGAATGGCCAGCCTCGCGTTGTCGACTGTCCACGCGGCGTAGTCAATGGCGTCGGTTGCATCGGCCTCTGCCAGGTCCGCATCGGTTGCGGCCGCCTTGGCGTCGATCTGTCGGTTACGCTTGTCGATCCGGGCCTTGACCTCGTCCATCTTGTTTGAGGCGTCGGCCCTCATCTGCTTCCACTTGTTCGGGGCGGGAGCCTCCGCAGACCGTTGTGCATCCGCGGCCTCCCTGTTCCGGTCAGCCTGCGCCTGGTCGATGCGCTGCCTGAGCTGGTCACGGCTCTCAGTGGCGGCGGCCAGCACCCCGGTCCTGGTGTTCACGACCTGCCGCTCGAGTCCGTCGAGTTGTGACGTGAAGTCCATGATCTTCCTCCAGGCCTCATTCGCTCACACCACGCTAACGCCACGCGCATCTCTCGGAGCGCGAATCCGCCAACCGACGTCATTGCTAGCGTTCCCACCATGGACTCGGCGGCCTTATTTGGAACAACCCCCATGGTCTGCGGTCAGAAGACCGTTATCGCTGCGTGGTCAACTACCCGGTTCACGGCAGAACTCCGCTATCGCGACGACAGCATCGCCTCCACCGTCACCAACAGAACGGTCACGACGGCGGACGGACCGGCCGAGCCCTCGTGGGGACAACCGCCTATCCGCGCTTGATCACGATTGCCCCGCACCCGCAGCATGAGGACGCTGGCGGCCGAGCCGGCCATTCAGCATTGGCCTCGCGACACGACATCGTCGACGCCGTCCTTCACTTGCGGAGGGCCTGTCGGATTGCCCTACATACTACGGCGTTCTCACGGACTGGTTTATCAGCCTTCTCGATCGCCGAGCAAACGATCGCTGCGCCTCTTGACTGACTAGAAATGACGACCTCATCCTGGCCGCCGAAGATGGCCGAGCGAGAAACCACGATACCAAAGTAGTTACGCTCATCAATTGCAATCTGCTGGAACTATTTGCCGCATCCGAGGGTCAAACATCAGGGTCGGTATGCTGGCCGATCCTTCTACTGGAGGTGGAACGCCTGCCCCGCTGCCAGGTTAAGAACGGTAGGTAGGCCGAGCCCGCCCGGGCCCTGGAACACCGGTGCACCCCCGGTGTTGAGCGCGGCATCGAGGTCGATGGCGGCGTGGAGCAGCGCCAGGTGGGTGAACGCCTGGGGGAAGTTGCCGATCTGGCGACCCCTCGGGTCGATCTCCTCCGAGTACAGACCGACGTGGTTGGCGTACGTCAGCATCTTCTCGAAGGCATACTGGGCCTCGTCCAGACGGCCGGCGCGCGCCAGGGCGTCGACGTAGAAGAACGAGCACAGCGAGAAGGTGCCCTCCGATCCCCGCAGACCGTCCGGCGACGCGATCGGGTTGTAGCGGTAGACCAGGCTGTCGGTGACCAGCTCGTCGTCCATCGCGGACAGCGTCGAAAGCCACATCGGGTCCCTGGGAGCGACGAAACCGACCACCGGCATCAGCAGGTTCGCGGCGTCGAGGACGTCCGTGTCCGGGTGTGCGGTGAAGGCACGCCGCGAGGGGTTCCAGCATTTGTCCATGACCTGCTGGCAGATGGCGTCACGGGTGGCGATCCAGCGCTGCACGTCCCCCGGCCGTCCCCTGTCCCGCGCCATGCGAACGGCCCGGTCCAGCGCCACCCACGACATCACCCGTCCGTACGTGTAGTCCTTGCGCCCACCGCGGGACTCCCAGATTCCCTCGTCCGGCTGATCCCAGTTCTCGCATAGCCAGTCCAAGATCTTGATGAGTCCGAGCCAGCCCGGGTAGCCGATAGGGTCGTAGACGTCGTTCACGGCGATCGAGTCGATGACCTCGCCGTAGATGTCGAGCTGGAGCTGGTCGGCCGCCCCGTTGCCGATCCGTACGGGACGGGAGCCCAGATAGCCCTCCAGATGGTCCAGGGACTCCTCGGCCAGATCCGAGGACCCGTCCACGCGGTACATGGTCTTGAGCGGGCCGGACGAGGTTCCGGCGTGCTCCAAAACGCGATGGTAAACCCATTCGAGGAAGGCCCTAGCCTCCTCGGCGTAGCCCAAGCCCAGGAGCGCGTAGACCGAGAAGGAGGCGTCCCGGATCCAGGTGAAGCGGTAGTCCCAATTGCGCTCGCCGCCGACCTGCTCGGGCAGGCCGGTCGTCGTCGCTGCGACCAGTGCCCCGGTCGGGGCGTAGGTCATCAGCTTGAGCGACATAGCCGAGCGATGAACCATCTCCCGCCAGCGGCCCTGGTAGGTGCACCGGCTCAGCCAGGACCGCCAGTACTGGACCGTCTGTTCGAACAGCTCGATCGCCTCGGCCGGCTCTATAGGCTGCGGCGCCCGCGTCGCCGCCGTCTCGAGCATGAACCCCCTGACTTCGCCGGCTTGCAGTGTGAAGTCGAGGCGCACGACGCCGTCTCCCGAGCGCTCCGCACCGGCGGCACCGTGCAGCACAACCTCCTGCCCGTTCGCCCGGAAAAGCGCGCCGTCACTGGTGAGGGACAGCTCGTGCGCCTGGCGGGCGAAGTCGAAGCGGGGTTCGCACTCCAGGCGGAACGGCATCTGCCCCCGTAAGCACCGGACACCCCGGGCGATCTTGTGGTTGTCGGTGGCGACCGTGGGGTTGTCGATGGGCATGAAGTCGACGAGCTCACCTACCCCGGCGTCGGTCATGAACCGGGTGATCAAGCAGGCCGACTGCGGGAAGTACATCTGCGTGGTCGTGCAGTCGTCGAGCCTCGGTGCGACCCGGAAGCTTCCTCCCTTCCGCGCGTCGAGGAGCGAAGCGAAGATGCTCGGGGAGTCAAAGCGCGGGGCGCAGAAGAAGTCGATCGTCCCGTCCTTCGTGACGAGCGCCGACGTCTGCAGGTCTCCGATGAGGCCGTGGTCACTAATGAGGGGATAATCGCTCACGCTGGTGGCCCTCCTCTTGTCTCGGTCCGATCGCGAACAGCCCAGGTTCGTCGTGCTGCCAGGACAAGCGCGCTGAGGCGCACGCAGACCCTGGCCGGCCCGGGCGGCGATTACCGATCATGCGGAAACCAACGAGCTGTCCGTTGACGGTCGGGACCTTCCTGAGCCAGCGACCTGGCTGCACCCTTCGCACCGGCGATCGGCACGGCGGCCATTTCCCGGACCGCTGCACCCTCGAAATGGTGTCAACACCAAGTTATCGTGCCGGCGCCGGCGATGGTCGGCGATCACCTGATTCCTTCAGCTTAGGTTCCGCGATCAGGTAACTCCCGTCCCTCATGTGCCCCCGGTCGATCCATGTTGCGGTGACCCGCTCAAGGTCGGCCGGGCTTGATCAACACGGCCGTTGTACTCGCCCATCGATCCACGAATTGCTTCCCCGACGGTGTTGACGGGGCCTCGAGCGGCATCGACGAGCTGGGCGGTGACCGGGAAGCTGCTGTATTGGGAACCGGCTCGCCATGACGGAACAGTCCTTTCTGGACGGTGGGCCATCACATCCCGATCTGAAAAACGGAAACGGAATCACGAGACACTAGCGGTCGAGAGATCCCAATTAGGGGGCAGACGAGGTTCCAGTCGTTCCTGGGTCCAAACCGCCCAACGGCGCAGTTCCGACATTTTAACTGGAGTTCACGCGGCGGCGGCGTTGTTTGGCCGGGCTCCCTCCGCCACCCGGCTTGTTCAGCAAATACCTCCTCATCACGCCGATCGTGACTAACCTGGCCTCCGGTGGTCCACATCGTTCCGCAAGCATATTCGATAAATTTCGATGACGGCGTTTGATCAATTGTGGCCGGCGAGAAGTATGGTGCGCTCTGGCAGGGAGCCCGCGATCCGAGCCGCGATACGGGTGGGTCCTTGCGGGCTCAGGTGGCACCAACGACTGTCGGCCCAACCACACAGTGAGGAGGGATGGCAATGGCGGATCCAACGTCCGATTTCTTCGACAGACTCGGGCAACCTGGGGCGCGACGGCTGGGAAACGTCACGGCGAGCATCCGAATTGACCTCGACCGAGGCAAGGCGACAGAGCACTGGCTCCTCGTGATCGACAAGGGCAACATCTCTGTTTCGAGGAAGGACGTCAAGGCTGACGCCGCGCTACATACCGACAAGGAGATCTTCGATCGGCTTGCCCGGGGTGAGGCGAGCCCCCTTGCGTCGATGCTGCGTGGACTGGTGCAGACGGAGGGCGACACAGAGCTGATCGTGCTCTTCCAAGGGCTTTTTCCCGCACCGCGCAACCCGCTCTCTCGTCAGGCTTCAGCCGACATGGAGAAACAACCGGCATGAGCGAGAACCTTGTGACTGCTCTCGACGGCAGCACCTTTGTCGTCAGCGATAGGCGCGGCGACATCATGGCGTCGCCCACGGACACGACCGGCCTGTTCTCGTTCGATACGAGGTTCCTGTCGACGTGGGTGCTCACCGTTGACGGCCAGCGGCTCAGCCCGCTCTCTGTGAACGATCTACAGTACTTCGAAACGCGGTTCTTCCTAGTGCCCGGGACCGGCACCATCTACGTCAACGCCACGCTGTCGGTGTTACGGCAGCGAGCCGTTGGCAACGGCTTCCATGAGGAGCTGACGATTCTCAACCACGACGAGAAACCAGTCGACCTCCGCGTTCGTATCGACGCGGGCAGCGACTTCGCCGATATCTTCGAGATCAAGGACGCTGTCGGGAAGAAGGGCAAGTACTACCGTCGCATCGACAAACAGAAACTGATACTGGGCTACGAGCGGGAGACATTCAGGCGTGAGACCACGATATCGTCAAGCGCGCCGGTCCAGCTGGACGAGGACGGGCTATCCTTCTCGCTGAAGATCGGCCCGCACACCAGCTGGACGACGGATTTGGCTGTGGTCACCGCGCTTGCCGGCCGAGCTGAGGAGCACGACAAGCCCAAGTACGGGCGGGCAGCGCGGATAGCGCGGCCGAACATGGCGCATAGCCTGGAGAAGTGGCTGGAAGATGCGCCTTCGCTGGTGTCCGACTGGGGACCACTTCATACGACGTACCGCCGCAGCCTCGTCGATCTCGCCGCACTACGCTTCACACTGCCGATCGGCCGCGGTGCGAGCTTGCCCGCCGCCGGCCTCCCGTGGTTTATGGCCATCTTCGGCCGAGACAGCATCCTAACGAGCCTGCAAGCCCTGCCGTTCGCGCCCGAGCTGGCCGCTACGACCATTCGAGCGTTAGGCGCCTGGCAAGGCACCCGCGTGGACGATTTTCGCGACGAGGATCCGGGCCGGATTGTGCACGAGATCCGTGCCGGGGAGACAGCCGCGTTCGAGGAGCAGCCCCACTCTCCTTACTACGGCAACGCCGACGCGACCCCGCTCTACGTTGTGCTCCTCGATGAGTACGAACGGTGGAGTGGCGACAGCGTACTGGTGCGGGACCGAGAACCCCAGGCGCGCGCCGCGCTGGCTTGGATCGAGGAGTACGCGGACCTCCAGGGCAACGGATACATCTCCTACCAACGGCGCAACGAGGAGACCGGCCTGGAGAACCAGTGCTGGAAGGACTCCTGGGACTCGATCTCCTACCACGATGGCCGCTTGCCGGGGTTTCCACGGGCCACTTGCGAGCTTCAAGGCTATGCCTACGACGCGAAGATCCGCGGTGCCCGGTTGGCCCGGACCGTTTGGAAGGACGCTGAGTACGCTGACCAACTGGAAAGGCAGGCCGCGGACCTCAAGCGTCGCTTCAACTCAGACTTCTGGATCGAGGACGGGCAGTACTACGCGCTGGCCTTGGACGGTGACGGTAGCCAAGTCGATGCACTGTCGTCGAACATCGGTCACCTATTGTGGAGTGGCATCGTCGACAAGTCGAAGGCCGAGGCCGTGGTGCGGCAGTTGATGGGTCCCCAGCTCTTCTCAGGCTGGGGCGTACGAACGTTGGCCGACGGTGAAGCCCGGTTCAACCCGGTCGGGTACCACACCGGCGCCGTATGGCCGTTCGACAATGCCTTCATCGCGTGGGGGCTGCGGCGATACGGCTTCAAGGCAGAGGCGGCACGCGTCGCTGCCGGAATCCTCGACGCAGCCGACTATTTCTCCGGGAGGCTCCCCGAAGCATTTGCCGGTTACGAACGCGCTTTCACGGTGTACCCGGTCGAGTACCCGACTGCTTGTAGCCCTCAGGCGTGGTCGACCGGTACGCCCCTGCTCCTGCTGCGCACAATGCTCGGCTTAGAGCCACTGGGCGAACACCTCGTCGTGGAACCGGCACTGCCTACACCCATCGGGCTCCTCGCGCTGCTCAACGTCCCTGGTCGTTGGGGGACCATCGACGTCTTCGGACGCGGAGGGGTCAGGAAAGAGCCAAAGATGCGGCTGCGCCCCCAGCTCAGTGACGGAAACCAATAGGACACCTAGGCGCGGACCCTGACCACAAAAAACATCTGCCGTTGGTGTTCTGACGCCACGAGGATCGGACGCCACGGATGACTCCACGCGTGACGTATCCCTCGCGCGGCGTACGTGACTAACCCGGCTCCGGCCTGGGCCGCGCGTTCAGCAAGAGCCGGCGTCTCTTGCTAGCCCGGGTCTTTGAGTAGTGACGCCGGTACGGGCGTGCCCGTAGACATAGGAATGCCCCTCTACGTGGGACGATGGGACTTGTCTTGGGTTCCGTCGGTCCGCGGTGAAGGGCACACTCCATCGGCGGCTGGACGCGATCGACGCGGCGCGCGCGGCCGAGTCTCCAGCGCCGCCACCGGATCCTCCAGGCGGTGGAGCCGCCGCTGCTCCATCACCTTCCGCATCCTCCGCGACAACCGAGTCGTCTGGCGCCGCACCGCGGAGCAAGATCTTGACACCGAGCACGGTAAAGAAACCACGTAATGGAGCCCAACCTCGCCCCGCGCAGCTATGACCCGTACGAGGGGTTGAGCCGGCGCAACATCGGGCCTGGGCTGGGCCGCAAGCGCCTCGATCGACTCTCGGTCCAGGATGTACAGACCTGGCTGAACCAGGTACGCCGAAACTGCCAGTGCTGCTTCCAAGGCCTTGATGCCCGCCGACCAGTCGGTAAGCAACGGTGTCGCGCTATCGGCACATGCTGCGGTCGGGTCGCTTCGGCGGGCACGATCGTCCACTTGCGACGAGTTCTTCGCGTGATCCTTGCGCAGGCGATCATTGACGGCATCATCAGCCGCAACGTCGCATCCCCGGTGAAGCTGCCCACCATCCGCAAGCGGCGCCGAGCGACCTGGTCCAGTGATGAGGCACGCCGCTTCCTCGAGCCAGCACGCCACGATGGCGACCCGTTCTACGCCGCCTACGTCCTGGTCCTCGTGCTCGGCCTCCGGAAGGGCGAGCTGCTAGGCCCGGCAAGGGAGGACGTGGACTTCGACGCCGGCGAGGTGCCGCTCGCCTGGCAACTCCAGCGGGTCGGCGACACGCTCGTCCGCCGAGAGACCAGGACAAGACACTTCGGAGTTCACTCTCCCCTGCCCGACATCTGCGTTGCGGCCCTCGCCAGCCACCGCGACAACACAAAAGATCAACTTGTGGTCGTCTTGGCCTGACTGGATGGGCAGCCGACCGATCTTCACCTCGAGCCTCGGGACACCGATGGAACCCCGCAACTTCAACCGCCGGTGGGACGCCCGGATCGGGGCGGCCGGTGTCCCCCCCATCACAGCGCACGGCGCGCGCCGTGCTTGCGGCTCCCTGGACGTCCACCCCCGTGTGGCCATGCAGATCCTCCGCCACGCCCACTTCAACATCGCCATGGAGATCTAACAGCCAGGTCTCCTCGACCGCGACCCGAGAGGCGCTCAAGAAGCTCGGGGAGGCACTACGGTGAGCGCCTAATGCTGTACTTCGCTGCTGTACGGGCTCATGACGAGCCTGTTGATGTTTCTCCACCGAGCCCGTGACCTGAGCAAACTGTGGGGCGGGCGGGACTCGAACCCGCGACCGAGGGATTATGAGTCCCCTGCTCTAACCGGCTGAGCTACCGCCCCCGCGGGGTCAGCTTACCGAGGGCAACCGCCTGGATCTTCCGCGCCACGCTGCCGCCGGCATCGTCGGGAGCGACCCGGCCAACACGCGCAACCCCGCGAATAAGATCATTGGATGGCTCCCCGAGAAGGACTCGAACCTTCAACCCTTCGGTTAACAGCCGAATGCTCTGCCAATTGAGCTATCGGGGATCGTGGCTCGACTAGAGTACAGGATTTGCCTGACCTCTCCGCCACAAGGTTGTACGCGTTTCCGGCGCTGACCGGCGGGTAACACGGAGCTATCCGGCCGACACCGGGCGAGCCCGAGCGACCCGATCCGGTAGAACGGTCGCATGGCGCTCGCCCGTGGGGCACGATGGACACCAGAGCAAGGAAGGGACTGGACATGCGCGGCAAGCTTATGTTCATCACAGGCGTCGGCGTGGGCTACGTCCTCGGTACTCGCGCCGGCCGCCAGAAGTTCGACCAGATGATGGCGCAGGCCAAGCGGGTCTGGGAGAGCCCGACGGTGCAGGAGGCCGCCGGGGTGGTCCAGGCACAGGCGAACCGCCTGTACGACCAGGGCAAGCAGGCCGTGACCGATCAGGTACACAAGGTGGGCAAGAACGGTAAGGGTCCGGACACCGAGAGCGACTCGGACGCGTGGGGCGAGACCAGCACGCAGCAGTCTCCCGCCACTGCCTTCTGACGGCAGGGTGGCAAAATTGCCACACGACAGTCGGGTGACTCGCCGCCGAGCCTGGCTGACCTTGCCACGGTCAGCTGCAGAGGATCTTGCCCATTCGCCGGCTGGCGATGGTCAGACCCGCGGTGGCGACCGCCACGAGATACGCCACGTGGACGAGTGACCCCCAGCCGGGCAAGCCGGTCGTGAGGCCGCGGACCAGCTCCACCGCCTGGTACAGCGGGGTCAGCTCCACAAGTACTCGGAGTACGGCTGGAAAGCTGGCCACCGGAGCGAACGTGCCGGAGAAGAGGAACAGGGCGAAGATCACGACTGCAAGGTAGTCGAAATCCTGCCAGCTGCGTAGGACCGTTGCGATGGACATCCCGATGGCGCCGAAGGCCAGGCCGACCAGGACCGACGCGAGAAGCGCAGCGAGCGCCCAACCGGGCGTGGTCAGGCCGAGCGCGATCATCAGCCCGAGGAACGCCACCGAGTAGAACAGGCCGCGCAGCATGGCCCAGCCCAGCTCGCCCAGCGCGATCTCGAACGGCCGTAGTGGGGTGGCGATCATTGCGTCGTACAGCTTCTGCCACTTCAGCCGGGCGAAGAAGTTGAAGGTGGACTCGGCGATCGCACCGTTCATCGCCGACGCGGCCAACATCGCGGGGGCCACGAACGCGGCGTACGTGACGACCCGACCGTCGGCCAGTGTGAAGCTGCGTACCAATGAGCCCACGCCGATGCCGATGGACAGCAGGTAGAGCACCGGCTCGAAGAACCCGGAGATGACGACCAGCCAGTAGCCGGAGTGTCGCAGTGCGACGAAGTTGCGGGACGTGACCGAGCCAGCCCGGACCGCGGGCCCTGTGGTCCGGTTGGCCAGCCTCGGCAGCACCAGCGTGGTGACCACTATGAGCCTCCGTCCCTGAGCCTGCGGACGAACTGGCGCCGGGCCAGTGCCATCCCGCCCGCGGCCCAGACTCCGAGGTAGAGGACATGGACAATGGGCGCGGCCGTGACCGGCCACCCGAGAGTCACGGCCCGGCAGAGCTCGACGCCGTGCCACAGCGGGGAGAGATACGCAAGCCAGCGAACGACCGCCGGCATCGCCGACACCGGGAAGAAGACGCCCGCGAACAGCGTCATGGGAATGACCGCGAATCGGTAGATCAGCGCGAACATGTTGTCCGATTTGATCGTCGCCGAGAAGGCCATTACCGGTAGGGACGTGGCCGCTGCGAGCAGGAGGCAGATCGGCACGACTAGCGGCGTCCACCACGAGTGCAGCGTCGCGAACAGGGCCATGGCAGCCAGGAAACCGCCGGTGGCCGTCGCCGCTCGCAGCAGAATGAACAGTTCCTGACCTGCGACGATGTCTCGCGGGCGGAGCGGCGAGGCCTGCATGGCGAAGTACATCCGCCGCCACTCGAACGAGCCGAGCACGGGCCAGGTCGACTCGTTGATCGCCAGTTGGAGCACGGTGGACGCGAGCAGCCCAGGAGCGATGTAATCCACATAGGGCATCCCCAGCACGCCACTGCGGTCGACGTATGCCCCGACGGACAGGCCCATGCCGAGCAGGAAGAGGACCGGAACGAGGAAGGTGGCAAGAACCGAGCCACGCCAGGTGCGGGCGTACTGAACCAGCAGGTGCTCGAGCACCGGCATCGCCGATGGGCCGGGCCTCGGCCCGGCCTTGGTCTCGGTGGCGAGCGTGGTCATCCGCTCACTCCTCGACCAGTGCCCGGCCGGTGAGGTGCAGGAACACGTCCTCCAATGAGCTTCGGCGAACCAGTACGCTGCTCGGCGCCAGCCGGCGACTGTGCACCGTGTCGGCCGCGGCGTCTCCATCATCCGCGTAGACAAGGATCCTGTCGGGCAGGGGCTCGACCCGTTCGCCTATCCCGTCAAGCTTGCCGACGTACCCCTCGAGAGGATTGTCGCCAAAGCGCAGCTCGACCACCTCGCGGGTCGAGTGTCGCGCGATCAACTCGCGTGGCGACCCCTCGGCGACGATCCGTCCGCGGTCCATCACGACCAGCCGGTCGCAGAGCTGCTCGGCTTCGTCCATGTAATGAGTGGTCAGGACCAAGGTCACGCCGCGTTTCTTGAGCCTGAAGAGCCGTTCCCAGACCAGGTGTCGGGCCTGCGGATCAAGCCCGGTCGTCGGTTCGTCAAGGAGCACGATATCGGGCTCGTTCACCAGGGCGCGTGCGATGGTCAGGCGCCGTTTCATCCCGCCGGAGAGGGGCTCGACCTTGTCGTTCGCGCGCTCGGAGAGCTGGACGAAGTCCAGTAGTTCCTCTGCTCGTTGCTGGGCGATCCGCCGGGAGATGCCGAAGTAGCGCGCGTAGACCGTCAGGTTCTCGAGCACCGTAATCTCAGGGTCGAGCGAGTCCAGCTGCGGACACACGCCGAGCCGGCCGCGTATTCGCGGGCCATCGCGCACCGGATCCAGCCCGAGGATCGACAACGTCCCGTCCGATGGCGGGGAGATGCAGCCGATCATGCGCATCGTTGAGGACTTGCCGGCTCCATTCGGGCCCAGGAAGCCGAACGCCTCCCCCTGATGGACGTCGACGTCGATGCCGGCAACGGCGGTGAAGTCGCCGAACCGCTTAACCAGACCGCGCGCGCGAATGAGGGGTACGCCGGTCATGTCGGCTCGCCTCCGCGCTCGGTCACAGTGGCGACCTTAACTCGACCCCCCGACACTCCCGCGAGCTGTTTTCCTGACCTGCGCGGATTCACTCCGGCGGTGGCGTCTCGGACGCGGAGACGATCTCGTCTGTGGCGGCAACCACATCCGGGGCGGTGCCGTCGGTGCCCTCGTCGTAACGTACGTGCCACCGCACCCCATCGACGCCCGGCGCACGCCGCGCGACCACGCGGACGCCCCCGCCCGCCAAGGGCTGACGGAATGTCTGCGCCACCGAGCGGGTGACGCGTCTGCGGACCTCCTCCGGTACGCCGTCCGGTTCGGCGAGCTGGACGCTGACGGGAGCGTCGTCGGCCATCACGTCGTAGGTCGGTCGAGCCTCGACGAGGACAGCGGCGATGATCGTCAGCCTCGGCGGCGACCAGGTCGCCTTGTGAATCTGATGCCAGCCCAACCTCTCCCGATCCGGCATCCACACGCCGAGCGTCGTCACCACCACGGCATGACCCGGACCGTCCGATGTGGATGCCCACGCGACGATCCTCTCGTCGCGGGCGAGCTTCGGACGGGCCACCGCCGGAAGCTTGCGCCGGAACAGCAGACCCATCTCAGACTCCTCCCGCGGTTCGCTCACGCAACGCGCGGGCATGCTGCTCCAACGAAACAAGCTCACCGAAGAGTTGGAAATGCTCATCCTGATTCGTGACCGGGTTGACCCGCTGCAGCCGGGACTTCAGGTCGCCGATGCGCCCGTTGAGGGCGAAGAGTTGCAACCGGGACAGCTGGATCGCCGCGTACTGGGGATCCGGCTCACCGTCCACCCGCAACGGTTCTACGGCCAGCTCGCTGACGATGGCTCTGGCCGCGAGGTCGCCGCACGCCTCCCGTACCGCTTCGATCCAGCCGGCACCGCCGGCAGCCGCCGCGGCGCCACCGGCCTCGGTGATGGCTCGGCGGATGGCCGTGTGCAGCGGGTAGGCGTAGACCGTCTCGTCCACCGCATCGAACAGGGGCCCGGCGACGGCTGGCTCCTGCAGTGCCAGCTTGAGCGCCTCACGCTCCACAAGGGAGCGAGGGTCGTTCGCATCGGGGGCGGCCCGCTGTGGCGGCGCGGTCAGCGGCACCCTGGACCGCCGGGCGGCGGCGGCCACCATCCGGGCCACCTCCTCCACCTCCATGCCGAGATCACCCGCGAGCTTGCGGACGTACTGGCTGCCCAGTGACCGATCCTTGATCTTCGCCACCAGGGGAGCCGTCGCCTTCAGCGCCGCCACTCTTCCCTCGGCGAGATCGAGATCGTACTTGACGAGATGCGAGTGCAGCGCGAAGGAGATGAGCGGCTCCCGCCGTGCTATCAGATCGCGCACAGCGACATCACCCTTGGCCAGCCTCAGTTCGCACGGGTCCATGTTGTCGGGGCTCACCGCGATGTAGGTCTGCGCGACGAATCGTTGGTCATCCTCGAACGCTCGCAATGCGGCTTTCTGCCCCGCGGCGTCGCCGTCGAAGGTGAAGATGATCTCGCCGCCGAAGACGTCGTTGTCCATGAGCAGCCGCCGCAGCACCGCGACATGGTCCGCACCGAAGGCGGTACCGCACGTGGCGACGGCGGTAGGGACTCCGGCCTGGTGGCAGGCCATGACGTCGGTGTAGCCCTCGACGATAACCGCCCGGCCTTGCTTCGCGATCTCCCGCTTGGCGTGCTCGATCCCGTACAGGACGTGAGATTTCTTGTACAGCGGCGTTTCCGGCGTGTTCAGATACTTCGGTCCGTCGTCGTCTTCGAAGAGTTTGCGGGCACCGAACCCGATGACGTCGCCCGAGAGATCCCGGATCGGCCAGAGGAGCCGGCGGCGGAACCGGTCGATGAGACTGCCTGACCGGGCCTCTTTGGACAGTCCGGCCGTGACGAGCTCCTGAGCTGTAAAACCCTTCTGCCGCAAGTGTTTCGTCACGGCTTCCCATGCCTCCGGCGCGAAGCCGCACCCGTACCTGGCGGCCGCGTCCTGGTCGAACCCCCGCTTTGCAAGGAACTCCCGGGCTGGACGGGCGTCCGCCGAGCCGAGCTGGTCGCGGTAGTACTCCAGGGCGGCCGCGTTGGCCGCGGCGAGACGCTGGCGCTGACCGGGCTGACCCCGTACCGGCGCTGGGCCCGCCTCCACATAGCGGAGCTGCACTCCCGCTTTCCCCGCCAGGCGCTCGAGCGCCTCGACGAAGGACAGGTGCTCAAGGGTCATCACGAACGTGATGGCGTCACCACCGGCACCGCACCCGTAGCAGAAGTAGACGCCCTTGGCCGGGGCGACGTTGAACGACGGCGTCTTCTCGTCATGGAACGGACAGAGTCCCTTGACGTTGCCACCGCCGGCCGGCTTGAGCGTCACGTACTCGGACACCACGTCGACGATCGAGGTGCGCTCACGGACCATGGCCACGTCCTCATCGCGGATGCGTCCGGTCACGCCTTCCATCCTGCCCGACGCGCGGTCGCACGCGGGGAGCGCCACGGCGACCGGCAGACCCTACAGTCCGTTATCGGAGCTGGGCGGAGAGTGACCGCAAGATCAATCCACTGTGGACCGGAACCATATAAGGTACGTCTATAAGCGTGTGATATACCTTGAGGGTGCAAGTACGGGATCTGGAATCCGATGCTCACGCCGTCGCGGCCAGCTTCGACCGTCTCTTCCGCATGCTCCGCCGCGTACTTCCGGACGATAACCTCAGTCTGACCGCCGCATCGACGCTACGG
>JBKPDY010000169.1:0-19633 GCA_046728155.1 Actinomycetota bacterium | reverse complement strand
AACAACGACAACTCCCCGGACGACGCCTGCGGCGACCACCACCCCGCCCGCGACGACCACCCCACCGCCGACGACGCAGACAACCACGGCACCGCCGACGACGACCGTGCCGGTTACCATCAAGATCCCGGATCTGTCGGGGAAGACTCCAGCGGATGCCGCGTCGGCGGTGCGGGCACTCGGGCTCACCCCGCGCAACGTGAGTACTGAGCCGAGCACCACGGTGCCGCAGGGTCAGGTGATCCGAACGAATCCGGCGGCCGGTACCGCCGTGACGGCCGGTTCGCCGGTCGACCTGATCGTTTCCTCCGGGTCGCCCACGCCCACGAGTCCAGCTCCGACGAGCTGACGGGTCCGGCTCAGATAATTCGGCTCAGGTAAAACCGTTGCGCCTAAAGCGTTGCGGCGGCGCTTGCGGAGGCGAGTCGGAGGGTCGCTCACCAGTGGCGGCGCCGCAGGGCGAGGATGGCCAGCCCACAGACTGAGATGATCAATCCGGCCGTTCCGGCGACGATCAACTGGGGGCCCAGGCCGGCTGTGCTGAGGAGCGCCCACCCCCGTGGGGGTTGGTTCGTTCCCGCCACGCCGGGCGGCCCGTGCGGCCGCGGCAGGCTCCCTCGATCGGGCACCCGGCCGGCACCCTGGACCAGGTCGGCTCCGTCTGGCAATGGCGGCGTCAGCTCAACCGGCGGCGGGAACCACGCGCGCGTCGGCTGTACCGATCCGGACGGCACGCCTGTGGTGGAGGGCCGGATGAGAGGTGGCCCACCGCCCGGAGCCGGACCCGACACATCCGCGCCCGTCGGCCTCGCGCCAGGCTCACTGCTTGACGGTGTCGGCGAGCTCGTTTCTCGGCTGGCCGGCGGTGTGGCGGCAGTGGTATTTGGGCCGGTCGCGGGTGCGGTCGTCCGGACGGTAGTGGCCGTTGGTGCTTTCGCCGGCGGCCGGGTTGAAGGAAGCGGTCTGGTACCCGAGCCTGACGCGCTCGCCCCACCTATCATCACCGCGCACAGCACGCAGGGGACGGTCGCCATCCCGCACCGGCTCCATCGGACATGCACCATCGATCAGCTCCCGGAATGGGTCCGATGCGGTGCGGAGGATGAGTGCGGTGGGTGGCCCGAGCATAGGCCATGGCCAGCCTCGGGGCGGCGGCATCGGGAAACCGGCGGCGCCAGCCTCGGGTGCCGCGGTCAGGAAGCCGCCGGCGCCTACCGGTACACCACTCCCCGGCCGTCGAGCCCGCGGAGCTGGACGAAGATCGATCGGCGTTCGACGGCGTCGCCGGCCGAGTCGAGTTGGTATCCGTCCAGCCAGGCCCATCCGTCGGCGGTCTGCCAGTCGTGCACCCTGATCACGCGGAACATGATGGGTTCGGTGAACTGCGCGCTCGCGGCGCGCGTAACACGGAGAACGTCGCCCGACCGAGGTAACACGGGTGCCCCTTCCCGATGCCGTGTGCCCGCCCCCGCGAAGACGCTCCGTTCCGTGTCTCCCCGGGACCCCGCGGTCCGTTGTGCCGGTGCTGCTGGAGTGGTCGCCTCCGGGGTGCTGGTGAGGACGTTGACCGGCCGCCGGATGCCCCTGTGCGCGTACGTGTGACACGGCGGCCCGGCCAACTCCCGCTTCGAGGCTCACCCGAGATCCGAGTCCTCGTTGACGTCGAACGACGGGGATGCGCCTGCGAAGCGCTCTACGGCCCACGACGTGTCGTTCGACACCCCACGGGCACTTTGTCATCCGAAGGGACCATAATGATCGACAATCAGTTACAAGGGGTGTACTCACAGCATGCCCCACCGCATAACCGCGAGCAACCCGCTCGGGGTTACGACCGCCGTCCGAGTTGTCATCTCCGTGGGTGATCGGGCAGTTCCCCATGGCAACGGACAAATCTGGCTTGATTGCGTCGTCCGGTACCGGCAGACTGAACCCGCTCCGGCACCCGGGCAGAAGGAGCTCACAGACGTGACCGGCAGACGCGGCAGTCCGACGGTGCGCCGTCGCAGGCTGGGCGGCGAGCTACGCCGATACCGCGAGGCCGCAGGTCTGACGATTGATCATGTCGCCGACCGCCTGGACTGCTCGGCATCGAAGATCTCACGGCTTGAGACCGGACAGACCGGGGCCAGCCCGCGCGACGTGCGTGACATGCTCGCCCTGTACGGGGTCGCCGAGTCCGAGCTGGAAGACCTCGTCGAGATCGCCCGGGAGACGCGCAAGAAAGGGTGGTGGCATTCCTACGGGCCGGTGCTCACCGGCGCGTACGTGAGTTTCGAAGCCGCGGCGCAGTCAATCCGTTCATACGAGGCCCAATGCGTACCGGGTTTGCTGCAGGTTCCGGATTACGCGCGCGGTCTGATCCGGGCCGGCCGGCCGGAACCGTCCCTTCAGGAGGTCGAGGATCGGGTGCGACTGCGGCTGGCCCGACAGGAATTGCTCAGACAGGAAGACCCGGTCGACTTCTGGTGCATTCTCGATGAGGCGGTGCTACAGCGACCGGTCGCCGGCAGCGAGGTCATGCGCCAGCAATTGGAACACCTCATCTCCGCAGCGGAATGGCCCAACGTGACCCTGCAGATCCTCCCGCTGGAGGCCGGTGCCCATCCCGGGATGGAAGGCTCATTCGTGCTGCTCCGCTTCCCGCATGAGGCAGATGCGGACACCGTGTACGTCACGATGGCGACCGGCGGCGTTTTTCAGGAGAAGCCTGACGAATTGCAGCGCTACTCGGTAATCTTCGACTACCTTGTCGCCGCCGCATTGACTCCGGCGGCATCGACCGCGCTGATCGCCACGAAGGTGAAGGAGTGCACGACGACATGACGGGAAAAGGTCTGAAGACTGATCTCAGCAGAGCCGAGTGGCGTAAGAGCAGCCGTTCAGGGCCGTACACGGATAACTGCGTCGAAGTGGCCTTTGTCGACGGGGCGGTCGTGGTCCGTGATTCGAAGAACCCGAGTGGGCCGGTCCTTGTCTTCACCCAGAGCGAGTGGGACGCATTCGTCGACGGCGCCAAGGACGGCGAGTTCGACCTCTAGCGTCCGTAGGCCTCACGTTTCCGTACCTAACAGCAGTCTGGCCAACGAACTGTACGGAAATTCGCGGAGCGGACCCGAAGTCAGGGCAACCCGTACACGGTCTGGCCGATTTCGGCGAGCATCGCTCGGGTGACCTCGTCGCAGACACACCCGGCGAGTCCCGCCGCGTACGCGTCGGCGGCGGTCACCCCCAAGCGGGAGGCGATGTCGTACTCCATGCCGAGATCGGTACCGAACATCGCCGGATCGTCAGTGTTGATCGTGCACTGAACACCGGCTGCCCGAAGGGTCAGCAACGGATGCTCCGCCAACCGAGCGACGACACCCGTGCGCAGATTCGATGTGATGCACACGTCGAGCACGATGCCCCGCTCGACGATCTCCGCCATGACACTGTGGTCGTCGGCAGCCCGGATGCCGTGACGGATCCGATCCGGGTCAAGGCCGAGCGTCTCCCGGATCGAGTCCGTACCCGCCGCCTCACCAGCGTGCGGGACGATGGCAAGGCCACCCGTACGGGCGATCTCGAAGGCTGAGCTGAAGTCGGTCGCCGGCCGCTGCGACTCGAGGCCACCAAGGCCAACGCCCACAACCCCACGGTCGGCATACCGCACGCAGAGTCGCGCCACTTCGTCGGCGGTGGCCAGGTTCAGTCCGCGATGCAGGTCGGGGGTGAACCGGACGGTAACGCCGAAGCGCTCGAGTGCCTCGTCGGCGCCGTCGAGGTAGCCCTCGAAAAGCTCGTGGGGGTCGACGCCGCGCTCCATCCGCTCGCCCGGCGAGAAGATCGCCTCGACGTGGACCGCCCCGAAGCCGGCCGCCTCCGCGGCGTAGTCGAGCACGACCTGGTGAAAGTCGGCCCGGGTCCGCAGACAATTGGTCGTCAGCACCCACACATCGATGAAGTGTGCGAAATCGGTGAACTCGTAGAGCGACCGCAGCCCGTCGACGGTGTCAGCCGGTAGCTTCTCGCCGTTTCGGCGCGCGATGTCCAACAGGGTGTGCGGGCGGATGGCGCCTTCGAGGTGGACGTGGAGCTCGATCTTCGGCGCGGCCGTGACGGTCACGGGCACAGCCTACGGGGGCCGCGCGAAACGACTACCCGGGTGAGACCGGCGGTGACCCCGGCGGCTTGAACCAACCGGGGCCACCCGGGCGACCTCCCCAGGTCGGGCCCGAGGGGACACCCGTCTTGGGGTCCGCTACAAAGGTTATCGATGTCCCGGCCGCCGCGGTAGGCCTGGCGGAACTGCGGTCAGACCGGGAACGACTCGGGGCGCTCCCTCGCCGGTGGCGCCGGCGTCGCCGCCCAGACCCGCGCCTTCTGCGCGCCTAACCGGACGACGTAGTTCGGGTTGAGCAGCACGTACCGGCGCCAGAGGCGGCGCGGCTCGAGCCTGAGCCGCCAGAGCCACTCGAGCCCACGTCGCTGGACCCACGCCGGCGGCTTGCGCAGGGTGCCCGCGTGGTAGTCGAAGGCCGCGCCGACTGCAATCACTGGCATGTCGAGCAGCGGCCGCATCGCGAACGTGAACATCTCCTGCCTAGGGCAGCCCAGGCCGACCAGTAACAGCCGGGCACCAGAGGTACGGACGCGCTTCGCGATCTCGGCGTCTTCACCCGGCCGGGACACGCGGAACTTCGACGGCTCCCACCCGGCGATCTTGAGACTCGGCAGCTGTGACTGCAGGTTGGTGACCAGCTTGTCCAGCGTCTCGTCGGTCGAGCCGTACAGATACACCGGCAGGCCGTCGTCGGCGAAGCGGCGCAGCACCCGCATGGTCAGTTCGGGGCCGTAGACCCGGTCCACGAGGCCGGCACCGTACAGCGAGTTGAGAGCCCAGCGGACCGGCTGCCCGTCCGGGGTGACGAGGTCGAAGGCGTTGAGACGGGCGCCGTGGCCGCGGTCCTGCACGCCGGTCATCACGCCGTGCACGGCCAGCGCGGTCAGCGCCAGGGGCTTGTGCTCCCGGCCCGCGCTGGCGACCCTCTCTGTCGCGGCGTCGTAGTCGACCGCGTCGACGAGGACGCCGAGAACGTTAAGCTTGCCCAGGTCGATCATGAGGTCGGGCCCGGGACCCACTTGTCGACGTTCGCCTCGTAGATCTCACGCAGGATGGCCGGCACGTCGTAGGTCATAGTCCATTGTGGATAGTGTGACTCGAACTTGGCCATGCTGCTGATCCACCATTGGTGGTCGCCGACTCTGTTCTGCGCGACGTAATTGATCTTCGGCTCGCGACCGGAGATCTCCTCGGCAATCCGGAAGGCCTCGATGTGCGACGCGTTGGAAAACCTGCCGCCGCCGAGGTTGTACACCTCGGCCGAGCGTGGATCGCGGAAGAACGCCTCGAAAGCGGTGAGCACGTCGTGCGAGTGGATCGCGTCGCGGACCATCTTCCCCTTGTACCCGTACAGGTTGTAGGTGCGGCCTTCCATCACGCAGCGCATCAGGTACGCGAGGTAACCGTGCAGCTCGGCCGCGGAGTGGGCCGGGCCGGTCAACGTCCCGCCCCGGAAGCAGGCTGTCCGCATATCGAAGTACCGACCGTACTCCTGGACCATCACGTCCGCGGCAACCTTCGACACGCCGAAGATCGAATGGAGGCTGTGATCGATCGACATGTCCTCGGTGATGCCCTGCTCATACGGGTTCCCGGGCTCGATCTCGTACCGCGTTTCCAGTTCGACCAGTGGGAGGGAGTTGGGGAGGTCGCCGTAGACCTTGTTCGTCGAGCAGTGGATGAACGGCGCCTCGGGTGCGCAATGGCGGGTGTTCTCGAGGACATTGAGCGTGCCGACCGCGTTGACGTCGAAGTCGGTGAACGGCTCCTTGGCCGCCCAGTCGTGGCTCGGCTGCCCGGCCGTGTGGATCACTACGGCGATCTCCGGGCCATATTTCTTGAACACCTGGGCGAGACCCTCGCGGTCGCGGATGTCGACATCGAAGTGCGCATAGGCGTCGCCGAGCTCGCTGGTGAGACGGAGCACACTCCACGCGGTCGAGCCGTCCGGGCCGAAGAAGTACTGCCGCATGTCGTTGTCGATGCCGACGACATCGAGGCCGAGACGGGCGAAGTGGCGGACGGCTTCGGAGCCGATCAGGCCGGCGGAGCCGGTGACCAATGCGACGCTCACGACGCGCACACCCTTTCAGTTCGCCGGCCTCCCCCGCCGACGGAGAAAGGAGGAGCCTCGGTCCAGACCGCAGCTTACCCGGTCCGTCCCAAGGCCCTTCCCGCCTGCGGGCCGCTGTTATCGGGCCGCGCTGACCTCGCGGCGAACCTGCCGCAGCCGGGCCACGCTGATGCCCAGTTGGTCGGCGATCTCCTTCTCGCTGGCCGTCCGGTCCATCGCCTCGATCTCGTCCGCCAGGCGTGCCGTTTCGGACGGGTCCCGGCGTTGTTTGGGTGCGGCCGCCTCGGTCGGCTTGATCGTCGAGGAGGTGACGACCGTACGGGTGGCGGAGGTGGCCGGACGCGCGCTTGTCGGGCGCGACCCGTTGGCGTAGCGCGTCGTCCTCGCAGCCTGTCCGCTGTGTGTCACGGGCGCGGCGTACGGACGGACCGGCGGCGCCGGGCTCACGGGAGCCCGCCGGATCGCATCGTCGGTCAGCGCGGCGCGGTCCAGCTCGTCCTCATCGGGCGCCTCGGGGGCCGGTGCCTGAAACACAGGTGCGGCGACCGCCGCCTGGGCCAGGGCCGGCTGGACGAACTGGACCGGCGGGACGCTGGCAGTCGTGCTCGCCTGGGCCAGCCGTCGCTCCTCGACCACACGGATCCGTCCGGCCAGCTCGACCAGGCTCACACTCGCCACCACGATGAGTCCGTCGACCGAGATCGGCAGCAGGAAGGACGACATCCGGGTCTCGCCGTAGTGCACCGCAACGCCTTGCATGTGCCAGTACGACACCCACGCCGCAATACCGGCGATCGTCGCGGTGGCCATCACGCGCAGCGCCGCGAGCAGGCGCCGATGCATCGGGATCCGGGACGTGAGCTCGACAGTGAGCAGGAGCGCCAGTGGCGGCCAGGCCGAGATCGCCTGGCTGATCGGGTTCGGCAGGGCATGCAGAACGTTGGCGGCCACCGACGCCGCCACGCCGAGCAAGAGGGTGGCGCGGACGGCCCAGCGGATGCGTCTCAGCTGTGGCAGTTGCACGGGTGTCTCCTCGCGTCGTCTATCTCGTCAGGTCTCGCACGTCTTGGGCTGGGGGCAGGATCACCCAGGCATCCATCCTGTCCAAAGCGAATGACACCGTTGTGGTTCGGCTGCGGCGTGTCGAAGAAAAAGAACGCACAGCCGGTAATCGCCAACCGCACGTTCTGTGATGATTGCCCTTAGCCGCGTACGGCATTTAGTCAACCTGGAGGGCCAGAAAGCTGTCGGGCCATCCGAGTCTCTATCCACATAGGACAGCCTGTGTTGCAGATTCTCGTGCCCCTAAGGCCAAGTCACTCTCGGGGATTGCCCCGGCGGCAGCGGCTGCCGGCATGATATCCACATACTGGGAATCGATCGCGTGATCGCCGTACGGGCATCAGAAACGCCGCCACACGCGTCGTTTCTCGTGCCGGAACAGCGATCTTCCAACCCGGCCTATCCCAGGATGTGAGAGACAACTCCCTTTCGTAGCTCCGGGCGTCGATCTCACCAGGCGCTCGGGACACCACAGCTTGCGATGCTGCAACAGGCTCCGTGACGGCGTCTTTCGTGGGTCACGCGGATCTTGGCGCCAATTCCGGGTATGGCGCGGGCGGCCACGGTCGGCTGTTGGCCCCGCGAATGTCGTGATCACGACGTCGGACCGGGCACCGCATCGACGGGCATGACAACGAAAGTGGCCCGCTCTCGCGAGCCGGGCCACCACGGGTGGGGAAGGAGGGAGTTGAACCCTCACGCCCTTTCGGGCACACGGACCTGAACCGTGCGCGTCTGCCATTCCGCCACTTCCCCGGGGCAACGTGCCCTGAGCTGCGGCGGGCATTTGCCCGACCCCGCAGCGTGCACCAGGATAGACCGTGTCCGGTCGGGGGGTCGAGCCGGATACCACCAGGCTCGTGAGCACCGTGTGAAGTGCTGCGGAAGACGGAACCAGGCGACCCGCGGTGCTCGGACGGGAGTGCGTCGGACGGATACCATCATGTCCTCGACAGAACGCGGAGGACGAGTGAGCACGAGACCGCACGTCAGTCAGTCCAGCGCAGTCCCGGGGGGCCGGGCCTGGGTAGCAAAGGCAGCGACGCGGTACCGGCACAGTCGCGATGGGAAGGGCCTGCTGTGAGCGTGCTGCAACGCTTTGAAAAGCGATTGGAAGGTCTCGTCGAAGGGGCCTTCGCCAAGGTCTTCAAGGGTGTCGTGCACCCGGTGGAGATCCTCAACGCAATGCAACGGGAAGCCGAGGCGCACAAGGCGATCCTCGCCGGTGGCCGCACGCTGGTCCCGAACCGATACGTGATCGACCTCTCTCCGTACGACCACAGCCGGCTCGCGCCGTACGCCGCCGCGTTGGCCCAAGAGCTCGCCCAGTCGCAGGCGGAGTTCATCGGCGAGCAGGGGTGGACCGTCTACGGTGACGTGATCGTCGAGATCGAACGGGGCGAGGGTCTCGACACCGGCATGTTCCGCGTGACAGCGGAGGTGTACACGGGCGGAGACGTGGCGCCGGCGCCAATGGGCTACGACCCCGGGCCGGCATACCACCCGTACGCGCAACTGGGCGGCTACCCGGGCGGCGTGCCGAGCCAGGGCGGCCCCGGACGCAACGCCCGGCTGGTGTCCAACGACGGCCGCACGTACCCGCTGTCGGTGGGCTCGACCGTTATCGGGCGTGGCGACCAGGCCAACCTCCGGTTGCCGGATGTTGGCATCTCCCGCCGGCACGCACGGATCGACTTCGACGGCGGTCAGGTGGTGCTGACGGATCTGGGCTCGACGAATGGCACCTCGGTCAATGGTCAGCGGGTCTCTGCGGTGGCGTTGAACCCAGGTGACATGATCCAGCTCGGAACGACCACCCTGACGTTCCGAGTGGACGGCTAACAACCTTGCCTGAGTACGTCATCACTGTCGCCCGCTTCGGGTTCCTCGTCCTCCTGTGGATCTTCGTGTTCACGGTGGTCGGGGTGATCCGTCGCGACCTCTTCGTGGGAGCCCGCAGTAGCCGGCTGGTCGCGGCCCCACGAGGAGTCAGTGTGGCGTCGGGTGGCCGACCCGCCAAGGTCAAACGTGGCCGGGCGGCGCACCATGTCTTCGTGACAGAAGGCGCGCTGGCCGGCACGCGGCTGAGCCTCGGTGAGATTCCGATCACGATCGGGCGGGCCGAGGACTCCACGCTGGTGATCACCGACGACTACGCATCCGCCCATCACGCGCGACTGGTGCCGCGGGCCGGACAGTGGTTCGTCGAGGACCTGGGCTCGACCAACGGAACATACCTGGACCGGGCCAAGGTCACCGCACCGACTCCGGTACCCCTCGGCGTGCCGATCCGTATCGGCCGCACGTCCCTCGAGCTGAGGCCATGACCACCCCACGAGACCACCTACCCCGCCGCGCGTGGAGTCGCACATGAGCACCCCATCGGACCGCTCGCTCCGCTCAGGCTCCGCCGGGGGTCCCGCATGACACTCACCATGCGGTATGCGGCGCGCAGCGATCGCGGCCTGATCCGCCACGGCAACCAGGACTCCGTGTACGCGGGCCCGCGGTTGCTGGCCGTGGCCGACGGCATGGGGGGAATGGCAGCCGGCGACGTGGCGAGCAACATCGTCATCGGCGCGCTCGCGCACCTGGATGACGACGTGCCGAGCAATGCTCCGGTCGATGCCCTGCGAGCGGCGGTCGAGGCGGCGAACCAGCAGATCCGGGAGGCGGTCGAGGAGAACCCGGGGCTCGAGGGCATGGGGACGACGCTCACCGGGATGCTCTTCGGCGGCAACCGATTCGGCATGGTCCACATTGGAGACTCTCGAGCCTACCTGTTGCGCGACGGTGACTTCGGCCAGATCACCCGTGACGACACGTACGTGCAGCTGCTGGTCGACGAGGGGCGCATCACGCCGGAGGAGGCCAACACCCACCCGCAGAAGTCGTTGCTCATGCGGGCGCTGGACGGACGCGACGCCGACCCGGAGTACTCGGTGCGCCAGGCGGTGCCCGGCGACCGGTACCTGATCTGCAGCGACGGCCTCTCCGGCGTGGTCTCGGACGAGACGATCGCGGCATCGATGAAGGAGTACTCCGACCCCAACCAGTGCGCCGAGCGGCTCGTCCAGCTCGCGTTGCGCGGCGGCGGACCGGACAACATCACGGTGATCATCGCCGACGTGACCGACGAGGACATCCTCGAGGAGACACCGGTCGTCGGCGGAGCCGCTGCCAACGACCGCGGGATGACGAGCTCGGCCGACAACTCGACGCCGGCCGCCCGCGCCTCGGCGTTGACCCAACCCCGGGACGCCTCCACCGCCGCGAGTGCCAACGGTGGCGGGCCGCGGGAGACCGATCACGACGGTCCACGGCGCCATCCCGTCAGGACGGCCCTGATCCTGGTGGTCTTGGCCGGGCTGCTCGGCGGCGGCCTGTGGCTCGGCTGGCGCTATACGCAGTCGAAGTACTACGTGGGCGTCACCGACGACGGCACGGTCGCCGTGTTCCAGGGCATCCCTGGGAAGATCGCTGGCTTCGACCTGTCGACCATCGACTACAAGAGCGACACGAAGCTCAACGAGCTGACGCCGGTAGCGCAGCAGAGGGTGAAGGAGGGTATTCCGTCGGCGAGCCAGGCGGAGGCGCGGCAACAGCTCAACCAGCTGCTCGATCCGAACAGCCCCAATGTCCTTCCGGTCTGTCCCACCCCGACGGCGACGGCGAGCGCGAGTCCCTCGCCGAGCGGTACGGCTGGGCCGGGGAACCGGAGCGGCACCGCCGCGGTCCCAGAGACACCAGCTTCGCCGACGCCCAGCGCACCAGAATGCAGGCCGGCGTCGAACTGATGGTGGACGACCGCGAAAGCCGGCTGCCCGTGCGACCACTAACGGCAGAAGGACAACGAGAGATAGGAATCCAGTGACCACCCCCGCCGTCGCCATGCCCGCCCCGACCGCCGCCACCGCGCGTGCGTCGACGCGGCGCGGGGTCGAGTTGGGTCTGCTCATCTTCGCCATGCTGGTGGTGCTGATCTATTCGGCCTCGGTAGAGACCGGAATGCTGGAGACGGTCAGGGCCGACGTTTGGGTGCCGACCGCGGTCCTATTCGCCATCTTCCTGGGTGTGCACATTGCAATCCGGCGCCTGGCGCCGTACGCCGACCCTGTCATGCTCCCCACCATCGCGCTGGTCAACGGACTGGGTGTGGCCTTCCTACGCCGGCTCGACCTCGGCGCCGTACCCGCGGCCCAGCGGCTCACGCTCTCCACCTTCGGCGGCATCGCCGGACGCCAGCTGGCCTGGACCGCGGCGTCGGCGCTGATCGCCGTCGTGCTGCTCGCCGTCGTACGCGACCATCGTGCGCTCTCGCGGTACGCGTACACGCTGGGCCTGGTCGGTATCGTGCTCGTTCTGATCCCGGCTCTCCTGCCCGCGCGGATGTCCGTCGTGAACGGGGCGAAGCTGTGGATCCTCATCGGCGGATTCTCGATCCAACCCGGCGAATTCGCGAAGCTCGCGCTGCTCTCGTTCTTCGCTTACTACCTTGTCCGCAAGCGTGAAGTGCTTTCCCTAGCGAGCAAACGGATCCTCGGTATCGACTTTCCCCGGGGGCGTGACCTCGGCCCGGTGCTCCTGGTGTGGTTGCTCAGCCTCTTGGTCCTCGTGTTCGAGAAGGACCTGGGCACCTCGCTCATGTACTTCGGCATGTTCGTCGTGACGCTCTACATCGCCACCGAACGGTCCAGCTGGCTCATCATCGGTCTGCTTCTGTTCTTCGGCGGGGCGTTCCTGGCCTGGTCGCTCGGCCAGACCGTCGGCGGGCCGTTCGGGAACTTCGCGGAGCGGGTCGACGTCTGGCTGCATCCGTTCGCCGATGCGAACGGAGCCGGCTACCAGTTGGTCCAGTCGTTGCTCGGGCTCGGCACAGGAGGGCTCTTCGGCGCCGGGCCGGGCAAGGGCATCCCGTACCTCGCCGACCTGAGCTTCCCGCGCTACGTGCTGCCCGCTGTGCAGAACGACTTCATCTTCGCCGGCCTCGGTGAGGAGATCGGGCTGTTCGGACTCACCGCGCTCCTCGCGGTCTACCTGCTCTTCATTCAGCGGGGGCTACGTGCCGCCGTGACGGTGCGGGACTCCTTCGGCAAGCTGCTCGCGGGTGGCCTGGCATTCACCCTCGGGCTACAGGTCTTCGTCATCATCGGTGGGGTCAGCGGCCTGATCCCGCTGACCGGGCAGACCACGCCGTTCCTCTCCGCCGGAGGCTCCTCCCTGATGGCGAACTGGTTGCTGCTCGCGTTGCTGCTGCGGATATCCGACGCGGCCCGTCGCCCGGTCGTGCCGGGCACGGGCGGGAGCATCGCGCCACCTCCGCCCGCGGCCAAGCTGCACGAGGCTCCGACCGAGGTGGTCTCGTGAACGCGCCGCTGCGCCGGGCGGGCGTGGTCATGATGATCCTGTTCGGCCTGCTCTTCGTGAACCTGAACGTGATCCAGGTGTACCGGGCCGAGAAGTACCGCAACGACCAGGTCAACAACGGCGTACGGATCCAGCAGGATGCGTACGAGCGCCAGCGCGGCGCGATCGTCATCGACGGGCAGTCGGCCGCGGCGAGCACCGTCACCAAGGACACGCTGAAATACCTGCGAAGGTACCCGATGGGTCCGGCATACGCGCCGGTGGTGGGATACCGCCCCGTCGTGCTCGGCGCGACCGGGGTCGAACGGATGGAGAACGCCTTCCTCGACGGGACGGCGGAGTCGTTCACCGTCGACCGGGTCTTCGAGGCATTCACCGGCAAGGAGGCCAAGGGCGGCAACGTCGTCCTGACCATTCGCAAGCAGGTACAGGACACCGCGTACCAGGCGCTGCTCAACAACACGACCGGCTCGCAGGTCGGCGCGGTGGTGGCCCTCGACCCCACGACCGGAGCGATCCTCGCGTTGGCCTCGACCCCGAGCTATGACCCTAACCCGCTTGCCAGTCACGACACGGACACCGCGCTCGCGGCGTACAACAGGCTCAAGAACGCACCGGACGAGCCGTTGCTGAACCGGGCCGTCTCGAATACCTACCCGCCCGGTTCGACCTTCAAGACGATCGTCGCCGCGGCTGCCCTGACCTACAGCGGGCTCACGCCGGATACGGTGATCAAGGGCGGTGACAGCTACACCGCCCCCGGCACTACTACGCCGATCCACAACTCTCCGGGCGTGGTCTGTCCGCAGCAGCTCCGCCTCCAGGACGCCCTGCGCGTCTCGTGCAACACCGCCTTCGCCCGGCTCGGCGTGGAGACCGTGACCGCCGACAACGTCAAAAAGATGGCGCAGGCCTTCGGATTCGAGGAGGCGCCCGTCCTCACCGGCGACGACGACAACGCGATGAACGTCGTGGCCAGCCACACCGGTGCGATCCAGAACCCGGACGGTAGCGTCGACCAAGCGGCTCTGGCGCAGTCGTGCATCGGCCAGCGCGAGGTCCGCTTCACGCCGCTGCAGGCAGCGATGATCGCAGCCACGATCGCCAACAACGGCACCGAGATGCGGCCATACGTCATCGACACGCTGCAGCGCGCCGACCTGACACCGGTCGCGGGAGGCAAGACCCAGACGAAGATCAAGGGCCAGCCCATCACCACCGAGGTTGCCAGCCAGATGCGGCAGATGATGGACAGCGTCGTCAGCGACGGAACCGGGACCCGGGCACAGATCCAGGGCTACGAGGTCGGCGGCAAGACCGGCACGGCGCAGAACGGAGACGCCCCGGACCACGGTTGGTTCATCGGCTATGCCCGTACCACCACCGGCGAACCACTCGTCGCCGTGGCCGTCTTCATCCAGAACGCCGGTCCGGGCGGCAGCGGCCAGGCCACCGCGATCGGCGGCCAGGTTATGCGGGCCGCCATCGAGGCAGGGAAAGTCAAGTGATGAGCGCGGATGTCCGGGGCCGGCGTCGTCTGGACCGAGGAGCGAGGTTGCGATGATCAGCCCCGGGACGATACTGGGCGGACGCTACCGGCTGGAGGAGCGGATCGCGAGTGGCGGCATGGGCGACGTCTGGCGCTGCGTCGACGACGTCCTCGGCCGGACAGTCGCGGTCAAGATCTTGCTGCCGTCGCTGCTCGAGGAGACCGGCTTCACCGAGCGGTTCCGGGTGGAGGCGCGCACGATGGCGACGATCAACCACCCGGGAGTCGTCGACATCTACGACTACGGCAGCGATCCGGCCGTCGGCGCGTACCTGGTCATGGAGTACGTCGAGGGCGACGCGCTCTCGCGGACCCTCTCCCGCGTCGGTCGGCTCACCCCGGCCCGCACCATGGCGCTCGTGGCCCAGGCCGCTGACGCGCTGAACGCCGCGCACGAAAAGGGAATCGTCCACCGGGACGTGAAGCCGGGCAACCTGCTCGTGCGCCCGAACGGCACGCTCGTGTTGACCGACTTCGGCATCGCGCGATCGGCCGGGGCGGCACAGCTCACCGCGGCCGGTTCCGTCCTCGGGACTGCCACGTACATCTCGCCGGAGCAGGCGATGGGCGAGCAGGCGACCGCACTCTCCGATATCTATGCCCTCGGTGTGGTGGCCTACCAGTGCCTGGCCGGCCGGCGACCGTTCGAGGGCGACAACCCGCTCGAGATAGCGATGCGCCACGTTCGGGAGACGCCGCCGCCCCTGCCGCCGGATATCCCGCCACAGGTCCGGGCGATCGTGGAGCGGGCGATGGCCAAGGACCCGGCCGCCCGGTGGCCGACCGCGTCCGCGTTCGCCGGCGTCGCCCGTCGCTGCGCGGCGGATCTCGCATCCGCTGGCTCGCGGACCGCTGGGCCGATCGCCGGGGGTGTGGCTCCCGGCCCGCCCGTCTCTGGCGGCCCGACCGCGGTTGCGGCGCCCGTGACGTCGGGCGCGGTCCCGGCCGGGGTACGGCCTACCGTCCCCGGTGTGGCGTCGGCACCGGTCTACCGCCCGGGCGGACAGATCCCCCCCGGATACCTGACCACGCCGGTGCCGCAGCAGCGGCAGGTCAGCACGGGGTTGATCATCGCCATCGTGGTCGCCGTCATGGTGGTTGCCATCTGCATCGGCGCCGCAGTCGCGATCTTCCAGAACCAACGGCGCGGCAGTGGGTCGCTCGGCCCGTCCGGCACCGGGACGGCCCATGTGGTTCTCGCCTCGGGTGCAGGCAATGGCGTCGCGGCCGTCACTGGGGGCAGAGTGGGGCGTGACACGACAGTGGGCTACGCCGTCCTGGTGGGGGACGGAGCGGGCACGGATGAAGGGCTGAAACGATGACGCAGGCCCGCCTCCTCGGGGGGAGGTACCAGGTCGGCGAGCTGCTCGGGTACGGCGGCATGGCGGAGGTGCACAAGGGTCGCGACCTGCGCCTCGGGCGTGACGTCGCCATCAAGATGCTGCGCACCGATCTGGCGCGGGACGACACATTCCAGCTCCGGTTCCGGCGGGAGGCCCAGAACGCCGCATCACTGAACCACCCCGCGATCGTCGCGGTCTACGACACGGGCGAGGAGCAGGGGGCCACCGGCGAGAGCCTGCCGTACATCGTGATGGAGTTCGTCAACGGGCGAACCCTCAAGGAGGTTCTGGCGACCGAGGGGCGGATCATGCCGCGGCGGGCGCTGGAGATCACCGCGGAGATCGCCGCGGCACTCGACTTCAGCCACCGGCACGGCATCATCCACCGCGACATCAAGCCCGGAAACGTGATGCTCACGCAGAACGGGCAGGTCAAGGTGATGGACTTCGGCATCGCCCGCGCACTGGCGAGCGGTGCATCGACGATGACGCAGACCTCTGCCGTGATCGGCACCGCCCAGTACCTCTCACCGGAGCAGGCCCGGGGCGAGACCGTCGACGCGCGCTCAGACGTCTACGCCACCGGATGTGTCCTCTACGAGCTGCTCTGCGGCCAACCGCCGTTCGTTGGAGACAGCCCGGTGTCGGTCGCCTACCAGCACGTACGGGAGGACGCCAAGCCACCGAGCACGATCAACCGGGATGTCCCGCCAGCTGTAGACGCGATCGTGCTCAAGGCGCTGGCGAAGAACCCGCTGAACCGGTACCAGAGCGCCGGCGAGATGCGCGCCGATCTGCAACGCGCGGCCGCCGGGCGGCCGGTCTACGCCGAACCGGTGCTGCCGCCGACTGACCGGGCCATCGCGACCGTGATGCAGCGACCCACGAGCGGCGGCCCTCGACCGATGCCAGCCCGGGTCGGCGACTCGCGCCGCCGCCGCACCTCGGGGTGGGCCATCACCGCTCTGGTCACTCTCGGCGCCCTCGCCGTCGGCGCGATCATCGCCGGGCTGTACTTCGCCCAGCTGCCGTCGAAGCAGACCGTGCCGACGCTGACCGGCCAGTCGAAGGACCAGGCGGCCCAGATGCTCTCCGAGCTCAACCTCCGGGGTGACCCCAAGGTCAGCACGTGTCCGGATCCGAGGCAGCAGAACATCGTGCTCACCCAGAGCCCAACTGCCGGCTCGCAGGTCACGGAGGGAACGACCGTCGGCTATACGTGGTGCGGCGGACCGGGCACCGTCCAGATCCCGAGCACGCTGGTCGGCGAACCGCTGGCGACGGCGAAGGCACAGCTGGAGGCGCTGCACCTCACCGTCAAGTCGACTCCGGTCGATGGTGATCAGCCGAAGGACACCGTGGTCGCGGTCAATCCGGCCCCCGGCCAGACCGTCAACGAGGGTCAGGAAGTCACGCTGCAGGTCTCCAAGGGGAACCTGAGGGTGATCCCCGATTTTGCCGGCAAGAATTACACCGCCAACGAATACAAGGCGGTGCTGGCCGACCGGGGATTCACCAACGTGAGCGTCGTCGACCGTGAGGTCACCGATCCGAACCTGGACGGCATCGTTATCGACGTGGATCCGGCGGCCGGGGCGAAGCGGGTTCCGTCGGTGCCGGTCACCATTTTCGTCGGCCAGGTCGCCCAGCCGACCACGCCGCCGCCGACCACGCCGCCGACGACGCCGCCGCCGACCGGCTGACCCCGGCCGACCCGGCGCGGGTTGAGTCAGGCGAACGCGGCTATGCGGCGGGCTTCGACCTGCGCGGCGAGCTCCGGCGCACGGTCGCGGGCGGCCGGGTACCCGCACACGGCCAGCCAATTGGCGAGCATGAGGTGCCCGCCCTGGGTGAGCACGGACTCCGGATGGAACTGCACGCCCTCCAGCGGCAGCGTGCGGTGACGCATCGCCATGACCAGACCGGAGTCGACGGTGCGCCCGGTCACCTCGAACTCGTCCGACAGGGTCGACTCGACCACGGCCAGTGAGTGGTACCGCGTACCCGTGAACGGATCGGGGAGGCCGGCGAGTACCCCGGCGCCCTCATGCGTGACCTCCGAAGTTTTGCCGTGCAGCAGTTCCGGTGCCCGGTCGATGACCGCGCCGTAGGCCTCGCCCAAGCCCTGATGGCCCAGGCAGACTCCGAAGATCGGGAACTCGCCCGCGTACGCCCGGATGAGGTCGAGCATGATGCCGGCGCGGGTCGGCGTGCCCGGGCCAGGTGAGAGCAGTACACCCTCGGGGCGCGAGCGGCCCACCTCCGCCACGGTGATCTCGTCATTGCGGAACACATCGCACTCGACCCCGAGTTGGCCGAGGTACTGGACCAGGTTGTAGACGAACGAGTCGTAGTTGTCGAGGACAAATATCCGCACCCTCGGTCACCTCCTTCGATGGGCGTCAGGGATTCTGCCCATTGGTCACCTGGACGTCGTCGAACGGCAGCAGCGGTTCGGCGGCCGGGAAGACCCAGAGCCACAGTACGACCACGGCGCCGGCGATGAGCAGCGCGGAGCCGATCAGCTTGCCGGGCAGCCCGAACGGGAGCTTGCGCCAGATCCATCCGTACATGTCAGCTCCCCGCGATCTCCGGCGGTGCGCCGCGGCCGGCCGGCCACGGGGGTTGGTCGAGCCTCGCGTGCACGACGAGCCGCTGGTAGTTGTCCCACTTGGGATTGCATGTGGTCAGCGTCAGCATCGCTACGGTCGGCTGATCGCCGGGGTGGTCCGGCACCGGGGCCACGACCTGGATCGCGGTGGGGTCGACGATCTCGGTCGAGGAGACCGTGTAGATGTAATACGCGGTCCTGGTCTGTGCGACGATCTTATCGCCGACCCGTACCCGGTCGAGGTCCCACCAGATGGCTGGCGTGCGGTGCCCCGCGACCGAGAAATTTCCGACCTGGCCGGGTAACGCGGTGTTCGGATAGTGGCCGGGTGCGTAGGCGATGTCGGCCTCGGAGACGCCTTCGACCACCACCCAGTGCTTGCCGAGGCGCGGAATGAACAACCGGGCGATCGAGCCGCCAGGTGGCGGTCGGACCGGAAGTGCCGACGGCCCGGGAGTCTGCGCCCATTGCTGGGTGAGCTGGGAATCGAGATCCCGCTGGTGCTCGTTGACGATCACCGACTTGCCCCAGATCTCGTACGCCGCGAAGAGCAGCAGGACGAGACCCATAGTGATCATGGCCTCGCCGATGGCCCGCACGGCCGACCTGAGGACAGATCCCCGCTCCCGCCCCTTGCGATGGGACGCCGGCTCCCGCCTCCGGAACCGGAGAATGACGGTCTCGTCCACTACAGCTCCGCGTGCGCGTAGTCGAGCGTCAACGTGCCGTCGAACGCCGGCACCACGATGTCATCGCTCGACTCGACGAGGTATCCGAGGCCGAACATCAACGACGCGCCGCGGAAGGCGCCGACGCCGGGGTCGTCGCTGAGGGCCGCGCGCAGATGGTCGGCGTCGCCGATGGCAGCGATCGTGAACGGTGGCGAGTACACCCGCCCGTGCAGCAGCAGCGTGTTGCCCACGCAGCGGACGGCACTCGTCGAGATCACCCGTACCCCCATGATGGTCATCGCCTCGGCCCCGCCGGCCCACAGAGCGTTGACGACGGACTGGACGTCCTGCTGATGGACGACTACATCGTCGGGGCGCGCGCCCGAGGGCAAGCTGCCGTCGGACCGGCGGGGCGCGTCGTCGAGGCTGACCATCAGACCCGGACCGTGCAGCGCCGTCATCCCCGCCGCCTGTTGCTCACGATCGGCCCGCCCGGTCTGCTGGCGGATCTGGCCGTCCGATCGAGCGCGGTCGCGCGTCGTCGCGTCGATACGGGCCTGGAGACCGGTCGCGGTCGCCGCCTCGCTCGCGACCTGTGCCTCCTGCTCGGTGATGAGCTTGGCGAGTTCCGGCCGGCGATCATCGCGGAGCGAGGTCCCGGCGGAGGTCCGGGCGGTCGTGGTGAAGAGCACACCGGCGAGGGTGGCGATGACCGGCACGAGGATCGCCCACCGACGCGATGACCGCCGCGAGCTGTCGTCCGTGGGCGGAGAACCCGCGGAGTCGGGCTCGTCGCCCGAGCCATTCGGATCCACGGTCATTCCGCCTCGCCTCCGCGCTCGCTGCGCACC
>JBKPDY010000168.1:0-8296 GCA_046728155.1 Actinomycetota bacterium | reverse complement strand
GCATGTGCACGCGAACGCCGGTCTGCTCGGCACCGCACTCGTTGCTCCCGCGGTCGGGGCAATCGGCGCCATGCCATGGGGAGCCAGGGCGATCCACCGCTACGGCGGGCGCCTGGTCATGCGCCTGCTCATCGTCGCATGCTGCCTCTCGCTGATCTTGCCGGCGCTGGCGCCGAATGTGCCGCTACTCTTCGCGGCCTTGCTCGTATGCGGCGCCACGTCCGGCCTGGCCGATGTGGCGATGAACGCGCAGGGCGTGCACGTGGAGCACCGCTACGGGAGGTCCATCATGTCGGGCCTGCACGGCCTATGGAGCGCCGGCGGACTGATCGCGGCCGCGATCGGCGCAGCGGTGGCGCGGGCCGACATCGACGCGCGTGCGCACTTCGGTGTCGTCGCCATTGTCCTCTCCGCCCTGGGTTGGCTCGCCTGCTCCAGTCTCTCCGTCGATCGGCTCCCGGGCGATGACTCACCAGCGTTCGCCAAGCCGTCCCGACCGATCCTCCTCATTGGACTGATCGGGTTCTGCGCGGTCTTCGCGGAGGGAGGAAGCGGCGACTGGGCCGCCGTCTACCTACGCACCCTCACCGGCGCCGACCCCGGCACGGCGGCCAGCGCCTTCACCGCCTTCGCGCTTGCGATGACTGCCGGCCGAATTTCTGGTGACCGGTTCGTGCGACGGCTGGGACCGGTCCGCACCGTACAGCTGGGGGGAGCGGTCGCGGCCACCGGCGGTCTCATCGTTGTCGGCTCCCGGGTTTCGATCCTCGTCATGGCGGGCTTCGGGCTCATCGGCCTGGGCATCTCCGTGGTCGTGCCGCTCGCTTTCGCCGCGGCCGGGCGCGCCGGTGCCAACCCCGCCCAAGCGATCGCCGGGGTCGCCACGATCGCATACGGGTCGGGGCTGGCCGCGCCCGCGATGATCGGCGGCATCGCGCAGGTCTCCTCGTTGCGGGTCTCGTTCGCCGTGGTCACCGTCCTCTGCCTGGCGATGGCGCTCGGCGCCTCAGTCCTCGGTGGGGTGGGGCGGTCCGCGACCGTGACCACGCAACATAACGATGACGCGAAGGTATGATCAACTCCGGCGCCGAGCGAGCGCGAGGAGCGAGCGTCAGCGAGCACCGCAGCTTGCTCGCGGTTCTTGGCAGATCGAGCGAGCGCGAGGAGCGAGCGTCAGCGAGCACCGCAGCTTGCTCGCGGTTCGTGGCAGATCGAGCGAGCGCGAGGAGCGAGCGTCAGCGAGCACCGCAGCTTGCTCGCGGTTCTTGGCAGATTGTCTCGTTCCGGTTGACGGGCCCGCCGGTAGGGGTAACGGTGGTCTGTAGGAGGCCCGTCGGACCACCAGGACAGGTTCGGGGTCGTCTCGCCTCAGCACGGCGAACAGGGGACGGTCGTTCCCAGCGGCGGGATGAGGGCGGGGAACCGCCCGCCACGAATCAGATCCCACCGTCCAATGTCGACACGACGATTCCGGAAGGAACAGAGGAGTCCACACCATGCTTGCTGTGACAGACAATGCTGCCACTGCGATTCGTGACATCACCGCCGCGCAGGAGGTACCCGTCGGCGCCGGTCTGCGTATCGCGGCTGACGACGCCTCCACCGGCGCACTGAGCCTCAGCGTCGTGGCCGAACCGGCTATCGGCGATCAGGTCGTCGACGCATCCGGCGCCCGAGTCTTCCTCGACTCTCAAGCCGCCGAGCTGCTCGACGACAAGGAGCTGGACGCGGGCGTTGACGCAAGTGGCGCGGTTCAGTTCGCCGTAGCCGACCAGTACGAGTAGCGGCAAAGCGTCCGAGGCGGGACCCTGCGGTCGGGCGGGCTGCCCCGGACGGCTACTCTTGCGCGGTGTCCCCGCGTCGTGCCGCTTACACGCACGGGCAGCACGACTCGGTGTGGCGTTCCCATCAGTGGCGCACGGCCCGCAACTCGGCCGCATACCTCCTGCCGCACCTCCGCCCCGGTGATGTGCTGCTCGACGTGGGTTGTGGCACCGGCACGATCACGGCCGACCTCGCCGATGCCGTGTCGCCAGGCCGGGTGTCCGCTGTGGACAGTTCTCCGGAGGCGATCGGCGAGGCGCGTCGCAGGTTGCGCCGCCGCGACAACGTCGACCTGGCCGTGGCCGACGTGTACGAGCTCGACTTCGCTGACGGCAGCTTTGATGTCGTCCATGCGCATCAGGTCCTCCAGCACCTCGCCGATCCGGTCGGCGCACTGGCCCAGATGCGGCGGGTCTGCCGCTCGAGCGGGCTGGTCGCCGTACGGGACGCGGACTACGCAGCGATGACGTGGTACCCGCGGGAGCCCGCCCTTGACGATTGGCTGGCGCTGTACCGGCGTGTCGCCCAGGCCAACGGCGGTGAACCCGACGCCGGCCGCCACCTTCTCTCGTGGGCCCGCGCCGCAGGCTTTCGGGACATCACCGCAACGGCGGCGACATGGTGCTTCGCCACCGGTGCTGATCGGCGATGGTGGGGCGAGACCTGGGCCGCCCGCATGGTCGACTCGGCCATCGGAAAGCGGGCCGTCGAGGAGGGGTATGCGACCGAGGCTGATCTGCGGAGGATCGGCGACGGCTGGCTCAGGTGGGCGGAACGGGACGACGGCTGGTTCGCCGTCCTGCATGGCGAGCTGATAGCACGTCCCTGACGGCCTATTTCCCCGAGAGCGTTGAACGTTTGTGGTTGCCAGGGCAACCACGAACGTTCAGCATCGCCTGCCAAGCATCGCCGACAAGATCGCCGTCTCGGTACCGAAATCGACTCCACGCGTCGTTTCTGGTGCGCGCTCCCCGATCTTCGCCTTTCGTCCCGAGATGTGGAACGCCGAGCGATCGGCATTGACCGCACACAGGGCGGCTGTGGAAGGCGCGGTAGCTCAGGAGACTGTCAGGGTGGAGCCGTCGACCTTGACGGTCTTTGGCGTCAAGGGGGTCGCCGCAGGGCCCTGGCGCACCGACCCATCGGTGGCCGAGAAGATACTGCCGTGGCATGGACAGATGATCATGCCGTTGGCGACACTGCCGACAAGGCACCCCTGATGCGTACAGACCGCGCTGAAAGCCCTGAACGTGCCCGCGGCCGGCTGGGTCACCACCACCTGGCTGTCACCGAGAATCTTTCCGCCGCCAACGGGCACGTCCGACGCGGCCACCGTGACCGGGCCGGCCTGGGTGGTCGTTTCATGTCCGCTGGCCGATCCACAGGCGGCGAGGGCACCGGCCGCCCCGATAGCGGCAGCGCCGACGAGCACGGTGCGGCGGCTGACTCCGGCCGGGAATGGCGATTCCGTCATGGTGTGCATGCTTTCCGTTCTGGCTGACCGGCGGCTGGGAAGCCCCTGTGGGCCGCCTGTGAGATTCTCACAGGCGGTTCACAGGAATCGCCCAGCGCGGCCAAAGTCATGGGCCACAGGATGGGGACATGGCGGCCACAGAATCCCGGACCTTGCACCTGCGCCGGCCCGACGGCGGTGCCGTCCGAGTGCTGGTGGTGGACGACGAGCCTAACCTCACCGACCTGCTTGCGATGGCGCTGCGGTACGAGGGGTGTGACGTGCGCTGCGCCGGGACCGGTGGTGCCGCCGTCCGCGTCGCGCGCGACTTCCGGCCCGACGCCGTTGTGCTCGACGTCATGCTGCCCGATGTCGACGGTCTAGCGGTACTCCACCGGCTGCGCGGGCACTTCCCCGACGTACCGGTGCTCTTCCTGACCGCGAAGGACGCAGTCGAGGACCGGATCGCCGGACTCACCGCAGGCGGCGATGACTACGTCACGAAGCCGTTTTCGCTGGAGGAGGTGATCGCCCGTCTTCGGGCGCTGCTGCGCCGATCCGGCATGGCGGCCGCGGCACGTGAGGACGCCATGCTCGTGGTCGGCGACCTCGTCATGGACGAGGACAGCCATGAGGTCCGCCGAGGTGGCGACGCGATCGCCTTGACGGCGACCGAGTTCGAGCTACTGCGCTTCCTCATGCGCAACCCGCGCCGGGTACTCAGCAAGGCCCAGATCCTCGACCGCGTGTGGAACTACGACTTCGGCGGGCAGGCGAACGTGGTCGAGCTGTACATCTCGTACCTGCGCAAGAAGATCGATGCGGGCCGGGCGCCGATGATCCATACCCTGCGCGGAGCCGGCTATGTCCTCAAGCCCACCGAGTAGGAATGCCCTGCGAGCACGGCTGACGGGCGTCTCTCTACGCACCCGCTTGATCGCAGCGATCCTGGCGCTGATGGCGGTTGTCCTCACCGTCATCGGCGTGGTCACCGTCGTCCTCATGCGGCAAAGGCTCGTCGGGCAGCTCGATGACCGACTCGCCGTCGCCGACAGACCTAATCACGAGGACCAGCCCCCGTACGGTCCCGACTTCAACGGCCAGGCACCACCGATGGCTCCGGGTCAGTTCTACGCCCGGAACCCGGCGACCGGGGACGTCTCTAGGATCGCCTTGCCCGATGGTTATGTTGGGGAGCTGAATGACGCCCAGCGCCGAGCCCTTGCCGCGGTGCCCGTCGATGGCCACCCGCACTCCACCAATCTTCCGCAGATCGGCGACTACCGCGTGGTGGCCGCCCGGGCCCCCGACGGCGATGTGGCCGTTACCGGCCTGTCATTGGCCGACGTGGAGGATGCCGTCACCAATCTGGTCCTTGTCGAGATCGGCGTGGCCGCGGCCGGGTTGCTCATCGCGGGCGCGGCCGGCACGGCGATCGTTCGACTCAACTTACGTCCACTGAGGAGGGTCGCGGCCACAGCCGGGCGGGTGGCGGAGCTTCCACTGGACGCGGGTGAGGTTGACCTTTCGGTACGGGTGCCCGATGCGGATACCGATCCGCGGACCGAGGTGGGTCAGGTGGGCGCGGCGCTCAACCGCATGCTGGGCCATGTGGGCGACGCGTTGGCCGCACGGCATGAGAGCGAGACGCGGGTACGACAGTTCGTCGCCGACGCGAGCCACGAACTCCGGACACCGTTGGCCGCGATCCGTGGCTACGCCGAACTGACCCGGCGCGATCGCGCGACTATGACGCCCGACGTGGCGCATGCCCTCGAACGGGTCGAGTCGGCCAGCGCCCGGATGACCACGCTCGTCGACGATCTGCTCCTGCTCGCACGACTCGACTCCGGCCGACCGCTGGCTCGGGAACCGGTCGACCTGTCAAGGCTCGCGGTAGACGCGATGAGCGACGCGCACGCGGCCAGCCCCGACCACAAGTGGCTGCTGAACCTGCCCGAGAGGTCCGTGACAGTTACGGGTGACTCCGCCCGGCTGCACCAGGTCTTCGCCAACCTGCTCGCCAACGCGCGTACGCACACGCCGGCGGGAACGACCGTCAACGCGGAACTGTCCACAGACGACGATTGGGCCGTTTTCTCGGTCACCGACGACGGGCCCGGGATCCCGCCCCAGCTGCAGCCTGAGGTCTTCGAACGCTTCGCCCGCGGGGATACCTCCCGGTCCCGCGCCGCCGGCAGCACGGGACTCGGCCTGGCCATCGTGGCCGCGGTCGTCGAGGCGCACCGAGGCCGGGTCAGGGTCACCAGCCGGCCCGGATTTACGTCCTTCGTCGTCCGGCTGCCGGTGACGTGACCGACCCGCTGTGCTCGTTGCCCGGCCGGTTACCAACGGGCTTCGGATAAGCCGGCGTTCCGACTGACACATCGAATCGCCATGAACACGTTGCCGCGGTCGCACAGACACCGCACAGGCCGGCCACGGGTCTCGCCAATCGCGCGTTGACAGGCTTGCCTCCCTGATGCAGATGGGAGACCGGCTGTCATGACCACTACCTACGCGCCTCCGGCGCCGCCAGCTCCGTTGCCGGCACCGACCCGAGCCTGGCACCAGCGGCTGCTTCGCCCGGCCAACCAGCCCGCCTGGGCACGGCCTGCGCTGCTCGCCCTGCTCGGCGCGACGACTCTGCTTTACCTGTGGGGACTGGGCGAATCCGGCTGGGCGAACTCTTTCTACTCGGCCGCGGCCCAGGCTGGATCGGAGAGCTGGAAGGCGTTCTTCTTCGGCTCGTCCGACGCGGGTAACTCGATCACAGTGGACAAGACGCCAGCCTCACTCTGGGTCATGGCGCTCTCGGTACGGCTGTTCGGCCTCAGCTCATGGTCGATTCTCGTGCCGGAGGCGCTGATCGGCGTGGCGGCGGTCGGACTGCTCTACACCACCGTCCGCCGGTGGTTCGGGGCCGGGGCTGGGCTGCTGGCTGGGGCGGCCATGGCGCTCACTCCGGTCGCGGTGCTGATGTTCAGGTTCAACAACCCCGATGCGCTTCTGGTGCTACTTCTCGTCGCGGCAGCGTACGGCGTGGTTCGGGCGATCGAGACGGCGGGTACGCGGTGGCTCGTCTTCGTCGGTGCCATGGTCGGCTTCGGGTTCCTCACCAAGATGCTGCAGGCGTTGCTTGTGGTTCCCGCATTCGCCATCGCGTACCTCGTCGCCGCTCCGACGAGCATCGGCCGACGGGTCCGCCAGCTCCTCGCGGGCGGCCTCGCCATGCTGGCCTCGGCCGGATGGTGGGTCGCGATCGTCGAACTGATCCCGGCGTCGGCGCGACCGTACATCGGTGGCTCGCAGTCCAACAGCGTTCTCGAACTCGCCTTCGGCTACAACGGATTCGGCCGGCTCACCGGCGACGAGGTGGGCAGCGTCGGCGGTGGCCCAGCCGGGGCCGGGGGCGGTGGTGTCTGGGGTCAGACCAGTCTGGCCCGTCTCTTCGACGCCGAGAACGGCGGGCAGATCGCGTGGCTGCTACCGGCCGCCCTCATCCTCCTCGTGGCCGGGCTCGCAGTCACCGGTCGGCTTCCGCGCACCGATCGCGCCCGGGCAGCCCTCATACTCTGGGGCGGCTGGCTCGTCGTGACCGCGCTGACCTTCAGTCTGATGGCCGGAATCTTCCATCCCTACTACAGCGTTGCGCTCGCTCCCGCCATCGGGGGGGTCATCGGAATCGCCGGCGTGGTGCTGTTGCGCCGCCGGGACACGGCCGGCCGGGTCGCGCTCGCCGTGGTTGTCGCGGCGACTGCGATCTGGTCGGTAATCCTGCTCGGCCGCAGTGCGGACTTCCTGCCTTGGCTGCGCCCGATCGTGCTCACCACCGGCCTTCTGGCGGCCGTGGCGCTCCTGTTCACGGCACGGCTGGCTCGACTCGTCGGCGCGGTCGTGGTGGGAATAGCGGTGGTGGCCGGCCTAGCCGGCCCAGCCGCGTATGCGCTCCAGACCAGCGCGACCCCCCACAGTGGAGCGATCCCGTCGGCCGGCCCGACCGTGACCGGCAGACGGGGTGGACCCGGCTTCGGTGGCCCGCCCGGAACCGGAGCGGGCGGTACCGGGCAGTTCGCGGGTCCGAGGTCGTTCGCCCCTCCAGGCGTGGGCAACACGGGTGGTCCGTCCGGCGGCCAGGTTACGGGGCAAGGCGCGGGACCATCCCGCGGCGGCGCTGGCGGCCCGCTCGACACCGCGGCACCGAGCGCGCAGGTCGTCGCGGCGCTGCAGGCCAACGCCGATCGGTACACCTGGGTGGCCGCGGCCATCGGCTCCAACAGCGCCGCTGGTTTCCAGCTCGCCGCCGGCGACCCGGTCATGCCGATCGGCGGGTTCAACGGCAGCGACCCGTCGCCCACACTGGCGCAGTTTCAGCAGTACGTCCGAAGTGGACAGATCCATTACTTCATCGGCGGCGGAGGATTCCAGTCCAATGGCGGCAGCCGGTCCAGCCAGCTGATCGCGCAGTGGGTGGAGCAGAACTTCACCGCCGTCACGATCGGCGGCGTGACGCTCTACGACCTCACGGTCTCATAGGCCGACCACAACATCGACACAATGCCGCCCGAGAACCAGCGGAGATCGTGGTGACCATGACACTCACATCCTTGACGCCGGCCCAGTCCGCACCCGCTTCCACACCGGCCGGGGCGGCCCCGGTCCTCGATATCGTGATCCCGGTACACAACGAGGCGACCGAGCTCGAACGCAGTGTCCGACACCTGCATCGGTACCTGGCCACGACGTTCCCTTACACCTTCCAGATCACGATTGCTGACAACGCCAGTACCGACGCGACCCTCCACATCGCACAGAGGCTCGCGGACGAGCTCCCAGGCGTCAATGCGGTCCATGTGGCGGAGAAGGGCCGGGGGCTGGCCGTGCGAACAGTCTGGTCGCGCTCGGCCTCTCCCGTACTCTGCTACATGGACGTCGATATGTCGACCGATCTCAGCGCTCTGCTACCGCTCGTCGAGCCGCTGATCTCGGGCCACTCGGATGTCGCCATCGGCACCAGGT
>JBKPDY010000167.1:0-27601 GCA_046728155.1 Actinomycetota bacterium | reverse complement strand
AGGAGACTTGAGAAGAGCTGTCCCTAGTACGAGAGGACCGGGACGGACGAACCTCTGGTGTGCCAGTTGTCATGCCAATGGCACGGCTGGTTAGCCACGTTCGGAAGGGATAACCGCTGAAAGCATCTAAGCGGGAAGCTCGCTTCAAGATGAGGTCTCCCACCCCTCGAGGGTTAAGGCCCCCAGCTAGAACACTGGGTTGATAGGCCAGAAGTGTAAGCCTGGTAACAGGTTCAGCCGACTGGTACTAATAGGCCGAGGACTTGACCACACAATAATGCCGCCTGGCATAGCCAGCGGCGCTACGCGTCCACTATGCAAATCCCAGACAACGAACACCCCGACGGTGTTGACAGTTGCATAGAGTTACGGCGGCCATGGCGGCGGGGAAACGCCCGGTCCCATTCCGAACCCGGAAGCTAAGCCCGCCAGCGCCGATGGTACTGCACTCGTGAGGGTGTGGGAGAGTAGGACGCCGCCGGACAAACACCCAGGAAAGGGGCCCACCACCACGGTGCGGCCCCTTTCTGCGTCCGCCATCGGCAAGCTCTGCTCGTCTGGCGGTGCTGAGGTCGCCGGCGTGTGAGCCACGACCACGAGCTGGTGGTGATTGATTGATCAGTGTTGTCCGAACGACGACGCCCTCAGGCGGACGCTGTGTCCGGACGACGCCGATCATGGGCGTGCTGTCCCATGTCGCGGGAGTCCACGCTGATGATCGCGGTTGAAGTACGAAATGCCACGCATGGCGTCGCATTTCGTACAGGCACGCCGATCCTGCCGAGGATGATCTTCATCCCCGCGGGCCGTCGCCGGTTCTCGCCTCTGCCGATATCGCCCGACCGAAGAGTGCGGCTTACGTACACTTTGGCGGTGGACCAACCGGCCGGTCGCAGCCTGCCCACGTCGTACACCCCGGCCGAGGTGGAAGGATCGCGCCACGAGCGCTGGATCCGCGACCGCGCAAAGAACATGGGAAGCGCCGCCCCGTCCTGCGTTGTCCTTCCGCGGCCCAATGTCGCCGGGCCGCTGCGTCTTATGCACATTTTGGACCACACGATCCAGGACAGCCTCGTCCGGCGGATCAGGATGCGGGGGTACGGCACGCTCTGGCGGCTGCGGCTGGACGAAGCAGGCATCACCACCCAGAACGCGGTCGAACGCCATCTCGCTGGGGAAGGGCTGTCGAGACTTGATCTCGGGCGCGATCAGTTCGTCGAGCGGGTCTGGCAATGGACGGCCGAAACCAGACAAGTGATCGAGCGTCAGATGCGGCGGCTGGGCGCCACCGTCGACTGGAGTCGCGGGTCGGCACCCGGGGACCACCACACCCGCGCCGTGCACAGCGTCTTCAAGCGGCTGTTCGACGACGGGTTGATCTACCGGGCTGAACGGATCACGAACTGGTGCCCGCGTTGCCTGACCGCACTCTCCGATCTCGAGGTCGAGCACACCGACGATGAGGGTGACCTTGTGTCGATCAAATACGGCGACGGTTCCGCGGCGATCGTGGTGGCAACGACCCGGCCGGAGACGATGCTCGGCGACATGGCAATCGTGGTGCATCCGGATGACGACCGGTACGCAAACCTGGTCGGACACGACGTCGAAGTGCCGCTGACCGGGCGCCGGATCCCGATCCTTGCCGATGCACAGGTCGATCCGACGTTCGGAACGGGTGCTGTGAAGGTCACGCCCGCTCACGACCCCGGCGACTTCGAGATGGGACAGCGGCACGGCCTTGCCAGACTGTCTATTCTGGATGAACGTGGCGTGATCACTGCGCACGGTCCATTCCAGGGCCTCGATCGGTTCGAGGCGCGGCCGGCGATAGTCGCCGCCTTACGCGAGCAGGGCCGGGTCGTGGCGCGGCGCCACCCGTACCGTCACGCGGTAGGCCATTGCTCGTGCTGTCACGCCACCGTGGAGCCACGGCTGAGCGTGCAATGGTTCGTCAACACCGCGCCGCTGGCCCGTGCGGCCGCCGACGCGGTACGCGACGGGCGGGTCCGCATCGTTCCGGTCGAGTTCGCGAAGCGGTACCTGGCGGCGCTCGATACCCCGCACGAGTGGTGCGTCTCGCGCCAACTCTGGTGGGGACACCGGATCCCCGTGTGGTACGGGCCGGAAGGTCAGGCGGTCTGCCCGGGCCCGGACGAAAAGGCACCGCACGGAGACGGCTGGCATCGGGAACCGGACGTGCTCGACATGTGGTTCTCCTCGGCGGTGTGGCCACTGTCCACGGTGGGATGGCCTGATCGGACCACCGACTCCTATCCGGCCGAGTTGCTCGTGACGGGCCAGGACGACCTCGTCCGCTGGGTCGCCAGAATGATGATGATCGGCCTGCACGTCATCGCTGACTCTTCTTTCCGGACGGTCGCCGTCCACGGCGCGGTCCGCGACGAGCGCGGTGCGAGGATGTCCGCCTCGACGGGCAACGCCGTCGATCCGGTCGAGTGGTTCGACCGCTTCGGCGCCGACGCGACCAGGTTGGCCCTGGCACGCGGCGCTCACCTCGGCGCGGACGTCACCATCACCCCGCGCGACTGTCGTACTGCCCGCAACTTCTGCACCAAGCTGTGGAACCTCACGCGGTTTGCCCAGCTCCGTGGCGCCATTGTGGACGGCGACCTTCCCGCACCGGCCCGACTGACCGATGTGGACCGCTGGATTCTGGCCGGGCTGCAGCGGGTCATCGCCGAGGTGGACGAGGAGTTCGAGCGGGTCAACCTGGCCAGGGCCTGCGAGACGCTGGTTCACTTCGTACGCGATGACGTATGTGACTGGTACGTGGAGCTGATCAAGCCCGCACTCACCGCGCCGACACGCCGTGTGCTCGGCCACGTGCTCGACGTCCTGCTACGCCTGCTCCACCCGGCCATTCCATTCGTGACCGACGAGCTGTGGTGCGCTCTGACCGGGCGGGAATCGGTCCTCGAGTCCGATTGGCCGATTCCCGACAGCTCCTATGTGGACTACGAGGCCGAACGGCCGATGGCCGTCCTGCGGACCATCGCGACCGAGGTTCGCCGGGTGCGGTCGGAACAGGCCGTCCGGCCCGGCCGGTGGGTGGGAGCCCGGCTGATCGGTCTCGCCGGCGCCGGACTCGCCGGATGCGAGCAGCAGCTGCGTCACCTCCTCCGACTGTACGAACCTACGGCGCAGTTCATCCCCACCGCCACGCTCTCGATGGCGGGCCGAGTCGTCGTCGAGCTGGACACCCGGGGCGCGGTCGACACGGCAGCCCTCGGCGGCCTCCCGCGATGACGACTGAGCGCGGAGGCGGGCAAGGATGACCGACGACGAGGAGCAACCGGTCGAGCTCGTGGTCGACCGCGGCGCCAGGGAGTGGGAACGGATCGACACCGCGTACGAGCGCGGCGAGCTCGACGACGCCGGCTGGTTCGACGCGGTCCGCGCGGTGATCGAGCCGGGGTACCTCCGTCGACGAACGCTCGCGGCCAGTCCGGCTTCTTCGGCGACGACAATCGGTGGGAGCAGGCCCGGCGGCACATCCTGCGCGCGGTCGACCGCGATGGCACGTTCCTCGATGTCGGATGCGCGAGCGGCTACCTGATGCAGACGATCCGGGCGTGGGCCGCCCAGGATGGGATCGAGCTCAGCCCGTACGGTCTGGACATCAGCCCGGCCCTGGCCGCCCTCGCCCGAAGGAGGCTGCCGGAGTGGGCCGATCGGATCCACACCGGGAACGCGCTCTACTGGACGCCGCCGCACGGACGCCGGTTCGACTACGTGCGGACGGGTCTCGAGTACGTCCCGGCGCCGCGCCGTGATGATCTCATCGCTCACCTATTGACGAATGTGGTCGGTCGCCGGCTGATCATCGGGTCATACAATGAGCAGGCGGCACATCCCGTACTCGAGCAGCTAGTGCGCGACCTCGGCTACCGGATTGCCGGCCGGGACGAGATCCTCCATCCGGATCGGCGGGTGTCCCGACGCGTGTTCTGGATGGACTGTGACGATCAGGTGCGGCGATGAGTGACGAGTACAGCAAGTTCGAGGCCGAGTTGTCCGCCCGCGGGTCGACGCGGATGGTCTTCGATCTCTCCCGCATCGAGGCGCTGCTGGACCTCCTCGGCAGCCCACAGCGGGCCTACCCCGCGATCCACCTCACCGGTACCAACGGAAAGACATCGACCGCGCGCATGATCGAGTCGCTGCTGCGGGCCCACGGCCTGCGGACGGGGCTGTACACGAGTCCGCACCTGGACAGCGTTCGGGAGCGGATCACCGTCGACGGGGCCCCGGTCAGCGAGGAACGCTTCGTCGAGATCTACGGTGAGGTGGCCCCGGTGGCCGCGTTCCTCGACGAACGCGTCAGCACCAGCGAGACGCTCACCTACTTCGACATGACGACCGCGATGGCGCTCGCCGCCTTCGCCGACGCCCCGGTCGACGTGGCCGTCATCGAGGTCGGGCTCGGCGGCGCCGACGACTCGACCAACGTGCTCCAGGCCGGCACATGCGTGATAACGCCGATCGGGCTGGATCACACCGAATGGCTCGGTAACACCGTAGAGGAGATTGCGACCGCGAAGGCCGGAATCATCCACAGTGGAGCGACCGTCATCCTGGCCGACCAACCCCCGCCGGCGCTGGGACCGGTGCGCCGGCGCTGTGCGGAGGTCGGCGCGGACTACGTCCGGGAAGGAAACGAGTTCGCTGTGCTCGTCCGAGCCCTCGCCGTCGGTGGACAGGTGCTGACCTTGCAGGGCCTCGGCGGGGTCTATCCCGACATCGTTCTTCCGCTGCACGGAGCCCATCAGGCTCAGAACGCCGTCGTGGCGCTCGCCGCCGCGGAGGCTTTCCTCGGCGCCGGAGCCGGCACGCGACAGCTCGATCCCGATGTCGTACGAGAGGCCTTCGGCGGCGTCACTTCGCCCGGACGGTTGGAGCGCATCCGGACGGCTCCGACGATCCTCCTGGATGCGGCACACAACCCGCACGGCATGGCGGCAACGGTCGCCGCACTCACCGAGGAGTTCGCGTTCAGTCGCCTTATCGCTGTCATGGCGGTGCTCGCCGACAAGGATGTGGCTGGCATGCTGGAGCTGCTCGAGCCGATCGCGGACGCGATCGTGTGCACCCGGAATTCCTCCCCGCGGGCGTTGTCCGCCGATGACCTGGCCGCGGTCGCGTCGGAGACATTCGGCGAGGAGCGGGTCGCGAGGGCCCCGGGGCTGCCGGATGCGATCGAGGCGGCGGTCACCCTGGCCGAGGTCGACCTGGAGGGCGAGCTCGCCGCCGTGGGAATCCTTGTCACCGGTTCCGTCGTCACCGTGGCCGACGCGCGCCGCCTGTTGCGGCGATGAGCTCCGAGCCACCTCGCGAGCGGCGGTCGGGGCTACGTAACCCGTCGGCGGCGATACGGGGCGTCGGCGCCGGCGCCATGGCCGCCGAGGCGGTGGTACTCCTGCTCGCCATCCAGCCGTTGCGCGTGCTCGGCGCTCACCGCACCGGCGCGGCCATAGGGTTCGTCATCGGACTGGCGGTGTACTGCCTCGTCCTGGCCGGATTACTGCGCCGTCCATGGGCCTGGCTGGCCGGGCTCGTCCCGCAGGCCGCGCTCATCGCCGGTGGGTTCCTGTTCCATCCGTCCCTGGCCGTGGTCGGTGTCCTCTTTGGACTCGCGTGGGTCTACATTCTCCACGTCCGGCGCCGCGTCCTCACGTGATGGCCGCGCCGGGCGTTGGACCTCGGCCCGGCGCGGGAGTTCCGGCCGCGCCGTCCACTGGGTCAACGCCAAGCCGTGTCCGTCCGGGTCGCGGAAACGTGCCCAGGACGACCGGAATCGGTCGAGCTCGCGCGGCTTCTGGTCGAACTGGACCCCTTTGGCTTGCAGGTCCCTGTACGCCGCGTGGATATCGGGCACCTCGACGTAGACATACACGGCCCGGCGGTCCACCCGGAGCAGCCCCGCGTGAGGCCGCAGAACGACGCGGGCCCCACCGTAGGAGAGGATCACGCCCTGCGGCCTGCTCTCGACAACCTGGAAGCCGAGCAGGTCGCGGTAGAAAGCGACCGACCTGGCCAGGTCCGACACGACGAGCAGCATCCCCGCACCGGGGCGGGCGCCGTCGCCACTCCGAGCCCGGTCAGGTTCGGCTGGCCGCGGCGTCGGTATGGGACGGCTGGGCAACGGAGGGGCGACCGCCTCCTCTCGTACCTTGGCCGGGTCAGGAACGGGCACGGGCACGATCAACTCAGGGACGGTCGCCTCACGTCCTACGGCCGGGTCGAAAGCGGGCGTCACAGGCTCAATGAGCTTGGCGTCGCCTGGCGTCGGTGGCCGCACATCGGCATCCGGGACGTAGTCGGTGTGGAACGGCGCGACGTAGACCTCCTCGGCTACGCGTGTCTGGTTGGTCGGTACCTTGTCCCACAACACCCGCAGTGACCGCGGGTTGCGCTCGTAGACCTCGATGGGGAGGACCGCCCCCGGTCGAGGCCATTTCGCCAACTCGACCGACCGGTCGCGCACCCTGATCGACTTGGAGCCACCCGAGGCGAGGTCGACCTTCACACGCATGTCCAGCCTCCCCACGATCTGGCCGGCCGGAGGTGCGGAGCGCGTCTCGACCAACGCGACGCCGGTCTGTACCACGCGCCTTCCCGAATACCACAGGCCCAACAGGAATACGCCGAGCCCGACCACGACCAGCAGCAGCAACGCCACGAGTAGCAGACCGAAGCTGCGCATGCCCAGTGACATCGCGCTGAGGAAGATCGCAACGGCGACCGCCAGAGCGAGGAAGAGACGCTGCATCTCGGTGAGTCGCCACTGGCGTCGGTCGCGCGCCGCCTCCATCCGCAGGGATCCCTCCGTCCGCCTTCCCTCCCGGCGAGGCTACGGGGCGCGGCGGGTCAACGGAAGTCACACACGCAAGATATGGATTCGTGGCCGATGGTGGCATCGGGTAGCATCAACGCTAACGGCTTCGACCCGGCTATCACCGGTGAGCCTCCGGAAGAACGGGTGTCCCGCGGACTCCTCGGTCGCGCGGGCGTCTCAGTAGAACCGGACGGGTTCGGCCCGTCACAGCCGACCAACGAGCGGGTCGGGACCACGGCAAGGCTCCCGACCAAGCGAGGTGGTACCGCGGGTCCGCGGTCGCGTCGCACAAGGCGACCGGGCCTCGTCCTCGCGCAGGCGACGACCAGCGCGAGGAGAGTGGACACGATGGCGGACCATCGAGCAACGTACCCCAGAGCAACCTCCGGACCCGATCAGCCGACCGGCGTCCCGGCCAGCCCGAGCCTGCCCGAGGTCGAGCGGAACGTGCTCGGGTACTGGGCCGCCGACAAGACGTTCGTGGCGTCGGTCGAGGCCCGCGACGCCGGCGTGAACGGCGCCAACGAGTACGTGTTCTACGACGGGCCACCCTTCGCCAATGGCCTACCGCATTACGGCCATCTGCTCACCGGGTACGTCAAGGACGTGGTGCCGCGGTACCAGACGATGAAGGGCCGCCGGGTCGAGCGCCGCTTCGGGTGGGACTGCCACGGACTGCCGGCCGAGGTTGAGGCGGAGAAGCAACTGCGGCTCTCGACCAAGGCCGAGATACTCGACCTGGGCGTGGAGAAGTTCAACGAGGTCTGCCGGACATCCGTGCTGCGCTTCACCCAGGACTGGGAGCGCTACGTCACCCGGCAGGCCCGGTGGGTCGACTTCGACAACGACTACAAGACGCTTGACCTGTCCTATATGGAGAGCGTCATGTGGGCGTTCAAGACCTTGTACGACGAGGGACTGGTCTACGAGGGATTCCGGGTTCTCGCCTACTGCTGGCGGTGTGAGACGCCGCTCAGCAACACCGAGACCCGTATGGACGACGTCTACCGGGATCGCCAGGACCCGGCGTTGACGGTGTGGTTCACTCTCGAGACCGAGCCGGGTGCGCCGTCGGAGAAGATGGCGGTCTGGACGACGACGCCGTGGACGCTGCCGTCGAACCTGGCGCTGGCGGTCGGACCCGAGGTCGAGTACGCCGTGCTCGAGCGGCCCGGCGAGAAGGCGTACGTCGGGGCGGCCCGGCTCGGCGGGTACACCAAGGAGCTCGGCGGCTGGACCCGCACCGGCACCGTGCTCGGCGCCGAGCTGACCGGGCGCCGCTACACGCCGCTCTTCGACTTCCTGGTGCCCCAGGCCGGGCCCAACGCGTTCCAGGTTTTGCCGGCCGACTTCGTCACGACCGAGGACGGCACCGGTATCGTCCACTGCGCGCCGGCCTTCGGCGAGGACGACCAGGTCCTCTGCAACGCCAACGGTATACCGACTCTGGTCACTGTGGACGACCATACCCGGTTCACATCGATGGTCCCCCCGTACCACGGAATGCAGGTCTTCGACGCGAACAGGCCGATAGCCCGTGATCTCAAGGACCGGGGCGTCGTCCTTCAGCAGGGCACGTACACCCACGCCTACCCGCACTGCTGGCGCTGTGAGACGCCGTTGGTCTACAAGGCGGTCTCGTCGTGGTTCGTGGCGGTGAGCCAGTTCCGCGACCGGATGGTCGAGCTGAACCAGCAGATCACCTGGGTACCTGGGCACGTGAAGGACGGCTCGTTCGGTAAGTGGCTCGCCAACGCGCGCGACTGGTCGATCAGCCGCAACCGGTTCTGGGGCTCGCCTATACCCGTGTGGCGCTCGGACAACCCGGACTACCCGCGTATGGACGTCTACGGGTCCCTGGCCGACCTGTCGAACGACTTCGGGGTCGAGGTCACCGATCTGCACCGGCCGTTCGTGGACGAGCTCACCCGGCCCAATCCCGACGACCCGACGGGCAAGTCCACGATGCGCCGGGTGCCGGAGGTGATGGACTGCTGGTTCGAGTCGGGGTCGATGCCGTTCGCGCAGGTGCACTACCCGTTCGAGAATGCGGACTGGTTCGAGCACCATTACCCGGGCGACTTCATCGTGGAGTACATCCCGCAGATACGTGGCTGGTTCTACACGCTGCACGTGCTAGCGACCGCTCTGTTTGACCGGCCGGCGTTCCTCAACTGCGTCGTGCACGGCATCGTGCTCGGCGACGATGGCCGCAAGATGTCAAAGAGCCTGCGCAACTATCCGGACGTTTACGAGATGTTCGACTCTTACGGCGCTGACGCAATGCGCTGGATGCTCATGTCCTCCGCGGTGCTCAGAGGCGGCGACGTCATCGTGAGCGACGCGACCATCCGGGACTCGGTCCGCCACGTCCTGCTTCCACTGTGGAACGTGTGGTACTTCTTCTCGCTCTATGCGAACGCCGAGTCGTACGAGGCGAAGCGCCGCACCGACTCGACGCACGTGCTGGACCGGTACGTGCTGGCGAAGACGGGAGAACTCGTAGCGGCCGTGACCGGACAGATGGACGCGTACGACATCAGCGGCGCCTGCCAGTCGGTACGGTCCTATCTGGACGCTCTGACCAACTGGTATGTGCGCCGCTCACGCGACCGGTTCTGGGCCGGCGACACCGAGGCCTTCGACACGTTGTTCGCGGTCCTCGAGACGTTGACCCGGGTACTGGCACCGCTGGCTCCATTGACGGCGGAGGAGATCTGGCGCGGACTCACCGGAGAGCGGTCCGTCCATCTGACACAATGGCCGGCGGCCGACGAGTTCCCCGCGGACAGGTCGCTGGTGTCCACCATGGACAGTGTGCGGGAGGTCTGCTCGGCGGCGTTGTCGTTGCGCAAGACCAAGGGCCTGCGGGTGCGGCTGCCCCTGCCTCGCCTGACGGTGGCGTCGCCGATGGCAGACACGCTGCGCCCGTTCGCCGGTCTGGTCGCCGACGAGGTCAACGTGAAGGAGGTCGTGTTCACCACGGATGTGGCCGGGCATACCGGGCAGGTGCTCACGGTGGTGCCCCGCGCGCTCGGCCCCCGCGTCGGCGGCTCGGTGCAGCAGGTCATCAAGGCGGTCAAGGCAGGCGAGTGGTCCCTTGTGGACGGAAGGCCGGTCGCGTCCGGGGTGAGCCTGGAGGACGGCGAGTACGAACTCAAGCTCGTGGCCGCCGATGCCGACCGCTCCGCGCCACTGCCAGGCGGCGACGGCGTCGTGGTGCTGGACACGACGGTGAGCCCGGAGCTCGCCGCCGAAGGGTTGGCCAACGACGTGATCAGGGTCGTCCAGCAGGCGCGCCGGGAGGCGGGGCTCGATGTGACCGACCGGATCGACCTGATCCTCGAGGCGACGCCGGAGACCACCCGGGCCGTTCAGGCCCATCAAGACTTCATCGCCGTGGAGACGCTCGCCACGTCGTTGGGGTACGGCGACGCCGGCGAGGGTGCCTTCACCGGCGAGGCCGGAGACGGCGAGGTAGTCCGGGCGCGGGTCCGTCGCGCCTGAGCTCCGGCAAGCGGGGGCACCCTATTGACGTTCTTTGTTAAATAGGGTGCCCCTGTTTGCACGCAGGCCCGTCGCTACCCGAGTTGCGCCGCCCGATGGGGCAGAATGACCGGAAGCCGGTCGGGAAGGGAGGCGAGGTGGTGGACGCGTACACGGTCTTCTGGACGATGGACCGCTGGCTCGGCGCCGTCGCGGTGGGGCACAAGCCGCTCCCGGTCCTCTTCGGCGGCCCTCACCTGTCCGAGCCGAGCTTCCGGCGAGCCGGTGTGAAGGTGGGCGACACGATCTACCCGATCGCGGTCTCCAACCGGAAGGTGTACGTCGTGGCTCGCATGCGTGTGCGGGAGATGCTGCTGCTCGGCCAGGAGGACGGACCGAGCCTGATCGACCATCGCTTCCCCCAGTACCGGGCCTGGAAGTTCCTCGCCCCGACCTGTACCGAGGAGGTCGTCATCGGGATGGACGGCTCGGCCCCACGAGCCGACCTCGAGCTGCCGGGTCCGGTGCTCGACCGGTTGACGTTCCGGTCCCAGCGCGGCGAACGTCCACTGAAGCAGGTCAAGGACGGCGAACTGACCAGCTCCCTTGCGCTGCAGGGAATTTACCGGCTGGCGGCCAGCTCCGCCGCCGACCTGGCCGAGCTCATCGAGACGCCGCCACCGGCGAGCGCCGCCCGGATCCCACGGCCGGCGAACCGCTCCGACCGGCGGGTGGCGGCGTCGGCGGACGAAGCGCTCTTCTGACCTCGAGTTGGTCGGGCACCGGGGTACCTCGACACTTAGAGTGAATGCGACGAAGGGAAACCTGTGCCGCTGCTGTACACGATCGGCCTGTACACCGCGAGGCCGCTGCTATTGCTGGCCCTGCAGCCGAAGGTGACCGGGGTGGAGAACATCCCGCCGGCCGGCGGCGCCGTACTCGCCTGCAACCACCTCTCCGTTGCGGACGAGTACATCATGGGCGCCTCGATCCATCGACACATCGCGTTCTGGGCCAAGTCGGAGTACTTCCACGGCACCGGACTCGGCGGCTGGTTCATGCGTGGCCTGATGAACGGACTGGGCGCCATCGAGGTCAACCGGGAGGGCGGGCGGGCCGCCCTGACCGCCCTCGACGCCGCGATCCCAGCGCTCCAAGCTGGCGACCTGGTCGGCGTCTATCCCGAGGGAACCCGCTCACCCGACGGGCGGCTCTACCGCGGCCGGACCGGCGCGGCGCGTCTCGCCCTGCTCGCGGGTGTCCCGGTCATCCCGGTCGGCGTCGTAGGGACCGACAAGGTGCAGCCGATCGGCTCGCACTTTCCGCGGCTCGGACACAAGATCTCCATCTCGTTCGGCAAGCCGATGAAGTTCGACGACCGCCCGCTGGACAGCTCGAACCTCCGCGCGATCACGGACGAGATCATGGCCGCGATCCGGGGGTTGACCGGCCAGGACTACGTCCCCCGGTACGCGCCGAAGCGGAATTTCGCCAGGTGAGCGTCAGCGGACCGCGACCCAGATCGCCCAGCCGAGCAGGCCCAGAATCAACAGACCACCGGTGCGTCGCGTGTGGACGAACGCGATCGGCGCCCACCACAACGGCCATACCGGATTGTCGGGCGGCGCCTCGGTCGGCTTGGGTTCATTGAACCGCCGTACCAGCCAGACGAGCCGGGGTAGGCCACCTAGTGTCAAGAGTGCCGGCCACGGAAGCTGCTGTGCGATCACCATCGCGACTATCCCCACGTAGTACCCCACTGCGATCGCCTGGGTGAGCGCCTTCGACCGTCCTTCGCCGAGGATCACCGGTAGCGTTCGAGTGCCGGCGGGCTGGTCGTAGGGGAGCTTGTCGATATGTTTACCCATCAGCACGGTGACCGGCAGCAGCGCGTACACGAACGCGGTGACCAGCACCGGCCAAGGGAGCGTGCCCGTGCCGGCGTAAAAGACTCCGCCGACCATCAGCGGGCCCCAGGTGAGCAGCACGTCCAGCTCGCCCAGGCCGCGCTTCTTCAGGCGTAGCGGCGGCGCGGTGTAAGCCCAGGAGAGGAGGAGCCCGCCCAACGCGAACGCGGCGATCCACCAGTTCTGCCGCACGATCAACGAGATCATGATCGCCAGATCGAGCAGCTGGCAGATCAGGATGCCGGCGAGCAGCTGCCGCTTGGTGACCAGCCCGGCGAGGATCGGATGCGGCGCGTACAGTGCGCGCGGGTAGTTCACCGTGTCGTTGCCCACGTTGGTGTCGGCGAGGTCGTTCATCAGGTTGTTGGCCAGGTGCGCGATGACGATGCCGACGACAGCCAGCGCCACGTTGAGCCAGTCGACGCGCACGGTCGCGATGGCGGCGAGCAGGACGGCGATGAGTCCGGAGGTCAGGGTCATCGGCAGCACGCCGGCGCGGGTGACGACGAGCCAGCGCGTGACCCCGTCGACGATGCCCTGCTCGGGTGGGTTGGTCGTACGGAATGCGTAGCGCCACGCCGCGAGACGATCGGTCATCGTGGGCGGAACGACGGTGGGGGCGGCCATGCGGTCAAGGGTACGCATGCGCGTGATCACCACGCTTCACCCGGAGCCCCGGCACGGCCCGCGTAACCTGTAGCAATGACCGTAAGCGTCTTCGACCAGCTCGAGAGCCTGTTGCCGCAGGTGAGCAAGCCGATCCAGTACGTCGGGGGAGAGCTCGGCGCCGTGGTCAAGGACTGGGACTCGGCGACGGTCCGTTGGGCGCTCATGTACCCCGACGCGTACGAGGTCGGTCTACCCAACCAGGGCGTCCAGATCCTGTACGAGGTCCTCAACGAGCAGCCGGACGTGCTGGCGGAGCGGACGTACGCGGTCTGGCCCGACCTCGAGCGGCTCATGCGCGCGCACGGAGTCCCACAGTTCACCGTCGACGCCCATCGCCCGGTTCGCGCGTTCGACCTGTTCGGTGTGTCGTTCGCCACCGAGCTCGGGTACACGAACCTGCTCACCGCGCTGAGTCTCGCGGGAATTCCGCTGGAGGCGAAGGACCGCACCGACGAGGACCCGATCGTCATCGCCGGCGGGCACGCGGCCTTCAACCCGGAGCCGATCGCCGACTTCATCGACGCCGCGGTCCTTGGCGACGGCGAGGAGGCCGTCGGTGAGATCACCGATCTCGTCCGGAGGTGGAAGGCCGAGGGTTGCCCGGGCGGCCGGGCGGAGCTCCTGCTGCGGCTGGCCCGCACCGAGGCCGTCTACGTGCCGCGCTTCTACGACGTGGACTATCTGCCCGACGGGCGGATCCAGCGGGTCGTACCCAACCGTCGCGACGTGCCGTTCCGGGTCCACAAACGCACGACGATGGATCTCGACGCCTGGCCGTACCCGCGCAAGCCCCTCGTACCGCTGGCGGAGACCGTTCACGAGCGGTACGCGGTGGAGATCTTCCGCGGCTGCACGCGGGGTTGCCGCTTCTGCCAGGCAGGGATGATCACACGACCGGTCCGGGAGCGCTCGATCACCACAATCGGCCAGATGGTGCGCGAGGGGCTCGAGTTCTCCGGATTCTCCGAGGTCGGCCTGCTCTCGTTGTCCAGCGCGGACCACTCCGAGATCGGCGACATCTGCTCGGGGTTGGCCGACCGGTACGAGGGCACGAATGTGAGTCTGTCGTTGCCGTCGACCCGGGTGGACGCGTTCAACGTGACCCTGGCCGAGGAGCTCTCCCGCAACGGCCGCCGGACCGGACTGACGTTCGCACCCGAGGGTGGTTCGGAGCGGATCCGTCGCGTCATCAACAAGATGGTGTCCGAGGAGGACCTGATCCGAACGGTCGTCACCGCCTATACGCACGGCTGGCGGCACGTGAAGCTCTACTTCATGTGCGGCCTTCCGACCGAGACCGATGACGACGTGCTCCAGATCGCCCGGCTGGCCCACGAGGTGATCAGAGCCGGCCGGCAGGCCACCGGATCGCGGGACATCCGGTGCACGGTGAGCATCGGTGGCTTCGTGCCCAAGCCGCACACTCCGTTCCAGTGGGCGGCCATGTGCGGCCCGGAGACGATCGACCACCGGCTGCGTCTGCTCAAGCAGGCCATCAACGCCGACAGGTCGCTCGGCCGGGCGATCGGCTACCGCTACCACGACGGCCAACCAACGTTGATCGAGGGGCTCCTCGCGCGGGGTGACCGTCGGGTCGGCGCAGTGATCAGAAGGGTCTGGGATCGCGGCCAGCGCTTCGACGGGTGGTCGGAGCACTTCTCCTACCAGCGCTGGGTCGACGCAGCCGGGCAGGTTCTGCCCGGGTACGGCGTCGACCTCGACTGGTTCACCACGCGCGAACGGGAGGAGTCCGAGGTGTTGCCCTGGGACCACCTCGACTCCGGGCTGGACAAGGAGTGGCTCTGGCAGGACTGGCAGGATTCGCTGCATGAGTACGAGCAGGACGACTGCCGGTGGACACCATGCTTCGACTGCGGCGTATGCCCATCGATGGATACCGAGATCCAAGTCGGGCCGACCGGCCGCAAGCTGCTGCCGTTGACCCCGGTCGGGCCGGCGCTCCGCCTTCCCGGTCACGATCATTCAGCCGTACCCCTGGGGGCACACGATCACCCGCAAACCTCAGCCTGAGCACGCTCAGGCACCAGTTGTTCAGCGCGTCCGGATCCGGTACGCCAAGCGGGGACCGCTGCGGTTCACGTCCCACCGCGACTTCGCGCGCGCGTTCGAGCGGGCCGTCCGGCGAGCCGGCGTCCCGATCGCATACTCACAGGGTTTCAGCCCGCACCCGAAGATCTCGTACGTCGGTGCCTCACCGACCGGTGCGGCGAGCGAGGCCGAGTACCTCGAACTGGGCGTGCGGTCTCCGGTCAACCCTGAGCAGCTCAGGCTCGCCCTCGACGCCGCGCTCTCGCCCGGCCTGGACGTGCTGGAGGCGGTCATCGCCGACGACGGTCCTCCGCTGGCCGACCGGATCGACGCCTCGCGGTGGCGGATCGAACTGCCAGGGCTCCCGACCGATCGCGTACGACACGCCGTTGCAGCCTTCATGCAGGCGGGGGAGATCCCGGTGGAGCGCGTGACCAAGCAGGGGCGGCGCCGCTTCGACACGCGGGCGGCGGTCGTCGCGATGACGGTCAACGCGCCGTCTCTGACACCCGACGCAACCGATGGGCAACCGTGTGCGATACTTGACCTAGTCGTGCGGCAGGTAACCCCATCCGTACGACCCGATGACGTAGTGGCTGGCCTTCAGGTCGTCGCCGATCTCGCGCCGCCGGTGGCCCCGCGGGTGACCCGGCTGGCACAGGGTAGGTTGACCGGCCAGGGTGGCATCGTCGACCCGTTCCGCATGGGTGAGGCGGTGTTCCACGCCAGTACGGAGATCGGGCATTCGTCCGAGTAAGGACGAATGACAGCTGGCAGACTTCGGCGCTGCAACCCGCGAGGGCAACCGGCGCCGGCACATATCTGAGGCATCCCTGCGTGGCTGCGTGATACGCGCCCGGGGAGGCCAGAACTGGAGATCGTCCGCATGCCCACTACGAAGCCCAGGGGCGGGGCCGACGGCGTCGAGCCGACCGCCCTGAGCACTACCAACGGCACCGCGTCCGGATCTGGGGATGAGGCGCCGGTCCGGCGCAGCCGACGGCGTCCACTCAAGACCACCGGCGAAACCGCCGAGACCGTCGAGAGTCCGGCGGTCCCGGCCACGGCGGCCACCGGCCGCCGCCGCCGCGTAAAAGCCGTCGAACCGGCCGTACCCCCCGATTCACGGACAGACGCCACGGAACCGACCGAGCCGCCCGCCCGGACCCGACGTCGCTCGGCCAAGACGACCTCGGCTACGGCCGCCGCCGAATCTGCTCCAGCCGGACCCGCGGTGGCTCCCGCAGCCCCTCCGACCGCGGCCGAGGCGCCTCCGGCGGTGCCCGAGGCGCCGCCGGCCGGCGCCGCCGAACCGCCCACGCGGAGGTCACGTGGTCGTGGCGTCCGTCGGGTCGAGGAGCCGGAGCCCCCGGCGGAGGAGTCGCCCCGGCCGGCTCCCTCGACTGCGGTCGTATTCATGGCGCCAGCGGCCGAACCGGAGCCGGCCGCCCGCGTCGACGCCGAGCCCACGCGACCGCGATCACGCTCCCGGGCAAAGGCGGCCCCCGAGCCCGAGCCGGCGCCTGAGCCCGACCGGGGCACGCCCACCCGTCGCCGGCGCCGCCGCGCAGCCGAGCCCGAGGTCGAGCCGACCGCCGCCACGGCGGAGACGGACGAGGACGAGGCGGAGGAGGAACTGGACGCTGCTGGCCGCCGTCGGCGCCGTCGAGGTCGCCGCGGCCGGGGTCGTGGCCGGGGCACCTTCGACGAGCTTGAAACGGCGGAGGAGCCGGCCGCCGCCGAGACCGAGCCGCTCGCCGCTGAGATCGGCGAGGAGCCTCTCACCCGTCGCCGCCGGCGACGCCGCCGCAGCGGTTCGGGTGATCAGGAGAACGGCGCCGACGACGGTGTGGTCACGGTAGTGAAGATCCGGCCGCCGCGGGGCTCCCGGGACGAGGTGCAGGGGGTCGCCGGATCGACCCGGCTGGAGGCCAAGCGGCAGCGCCGCCGGGACGGTCGCGAACAGCGCCGGACCCGTCCGCCGATCCTCTCCGAATCGGAGTTCCTGGCCCGTCGCGAGGCCGTCGACCGGGTCATGGTCGTACGCCAGAAGGGCGACCGCACCCAGGTCGCCGTCCTCGAAGACAACATCCTGGTCGAGCACTATGTCGCCCGGCAGTCGGCATCGACTATGGTCGGCAACGTCTACCTCGGCAAGGTCCAGAACGTTCTGCCCAGCATGGAGGCGGCCTTCGTCGACGTCGGCCGCGGTCGTAACGCCGTTCTCTATGCCGGCGAGGTCAACTGGGACGCCTCCGGGCTGGAGGGGCGAGCACGCTCGATCGAGCAGGCGCTGAAGTCGGGCGAATCGGTGCTCGTACAGGTCACCAAGGATCCCGTTGGGCACAAGGGGGCGCGGCTCACCAGCCACATCGCCCTATCCGGTAGGCACCTGGTCTACGTACCCAACGGCCATGCCTCCGGGATCTCCCGCAAACTCTCCGATGTGGAGCGTCGACGGCTGCGGGATGTCCTGAAGAACCTCGTCCCGGACGGCGCGGGCGTCATCGTCCGGACCGCGGCCGAGGGTGCCGCGGAGGAGGACCTTGCGAGGGATGTGAAGCGGCTGCAGTCGCAGTGGGATGACATCCAGTCCAGGGCGGCCAGCGGCCATGCGCCGAGCCTGCTCTCGGCCGAGCCGGACCTCGTCATCCGAGTGGTCCGGGATCTGTTCAACGAAGACTTCCGCGAGATCATGATTCAGGGCAACGAGGCGTACGGGCAGGTTGAGGCGTACCTGAGCCAAGTTTCGCCCGACCTGGTTGAGCGGGTGCGGCGGTACACCGGCGCCGGAGACGTGTTCGCCGACTGGCGCGTCGACGAGCAGATCATGAAGGGCCTCGATCGCAAGGTCTACCTGCCCTCGGGTGGACACCTCGTCATCGATCGCACCGAGGCGATGACGGTCGTCGACGTGAACACCGGTAAGTACACCGGCGCCGGCGGCAATCTCGAGGAGACGGTCACGCGCAACAACCTCGAGGCAGCCGAGGAGATCGTGCGCCAGCTCCGGCTGCGGGACCTCGGCGGGATCATCGTCATCGACTTCATCGACATGGTGCTCGAGTCCAATCGGGAACTGGTTCTGCGGCGGCTCACCGAATGCCTGGGCCGGGACCGGACCAAGCACCAGGTCACCGAGATAACCTCGCTCGGTCTGGTCCAGATGACCCGCAAGCGGATCGGCCAGGGGCTGCTGGAGGCGTTCAGCGAGACGTGCGAACACTGCAAGGGGCGCGGCCTCATCATCCATACCGAACCGATTGTCGATCGGCCGAGGACGGACGTCGCTGAGAAGGTGCGGGCCGTGGCCGCTTCGGCACGCGGTGGAGGTGGCGCGGCCGAGTCCGCCGTGGATGCTGAGGTCTACGTCGACGAGCACGACGACGTCGTGAGCGTCGATGATGTCGTGGGTGTCGATGATGTCGTGGGTGTCGATGATGTCGTGGGTGTCGACGATGTCGAGGATTCGCTGGCAACGGACGAAGACGAGGCGCCGTCGGTGCGTCGCCGCGCACGACGCGGTGGGTCCCGCCGCCGTACCCGGCCCTAGCTGTTTCGTCGCTGTGTCCGTGGCTTCGTTCGGGTAACGGTCGCGTCTCCGGTCGATGCAGATCTGTCGATTCGGGTTCGGTCAGCGCCGCTCGATCCCTAGATTGGTAGCGACAGGTTTGCTACACGCGGCGATGCGGGGCGTCGATGCGACGGGTGGTGCTCTCGGCTCTTGCGGCGGTGGCGCTCCTTGCCGGGTCGTCGGCCTGCGCGTCGAGCGCCTCGTCACGTGGTCTGCTGCCGGTGGCGCTCTCCGCGGCCCCGTTGGTCAAGCCGGATCCGGCGGTCAATCGACGGGTCTGCCACGACGCGACGAAGGCCGTGCTCGGGGTGACCCGGAGCTTCAACGCCGAGCTCGACGCGATCGACCGAGCAGCGGCCAAGGGCGATCATGTGGCCATCGTGACGGCGGCCGACACGATCCAGACCCGGCTGCTTGCATTGGCCGGTTCGTTCGCCACCTGGGCGCGGCGGCCGGTCGAGGCGTCCCTGCGCCGGGCGCTCAATGGCGGTGCGGCGACTCTTCAGGCCGTGTGCGCAGAGACGTACTCGGGCAACCAAGCCGACATCGCCCGGCAGCTCGGGGGGCTCTCGCGCGCCCTGACCCGCGCCTGCGGCTGACAGCCTCGGCTGGTTCTGAGCTCGGCGGCCGAGCGGCCGGTTCGCCGAGGGGCCGGATCTGGGGGTTCGGCGGCCGGGCGGCCGGTTTGGGACTCGCCGGCGGCATGCCGTATTCTCAGATGTCGGCGCACCTCGTGCGCACGGTTGTGCGTGCCATGGAACACGTGTCCAGCGGCGGGTCCGCACCATACCGAACCATCGCACCAGACAGACAGGAGTCCGCGTCCATGTACGCGATCGTCAAGACCGGCGGCAAGCAGTACCGGGTCGCCGAGGGCGACGTGCTCGAGGTCGAGAAGCTCGCCGGCGAGCCTGGCGACACGGTGAACCTCGCGGCGGTGCTCCTCGTCGACGGCGACACCCTTGTGACCGGGGCCGCCGAACTGTCCGGAGCCGCGGTCACGGCCGAGCTCGTCGGTCACACCAAGGGACCGAAGATCCGGATTCACAAGTTCAAGAACAAGACCGGCTACCACAAGCGGCAGGGGCACCGCCAGCCGCTGACGCAGATCAAGGTCACCGGCATCTCGAGCGGGAAGTAGGCGCAGACACCATGGCTCACAAGAAGGGCGCGTCCAGCTCCCGCAATGGTCGCGACTCGCAGGCCCAGCGACTCGGCGTCAAGCGGTTCGGGGGGCAGGTCGTCAACGCGGGCGAAATCCTTGTCCGCCAGCGCGGCACCAAGTTCCACCCGGGCGAGATGGTGGGGCGGGGCGACGACGACACGCTGTTCGCCCTGGCCGCCGGAGCTGTCCAGTTCGGAACCAAGCGCGGCCGCAAGGTCGTCAACATAGTCCCGGCCGAGGTCTGATCGGGCATGTGACTCCGCGGGCGGCGGGCTGGGGTGCGACCTCCGCCCGCCGCTTCGTTGTGGACCTGATCCGCAGGAGGGAGCCATGACCAGTTACGTCGACTGGGCCGTCCTGCACGTCCGGGCCGGCAACGGAGGTCACGGCTGCGTGTCGATCCTTCGGGAGAAGTTCAAGCCGTTGGGCGGGCCCGACGGCGGCAACGGCGGCCACGGCGGGAGTGTCAGGCTGGTTGTCGATCCGGGCGTGCACACGCTGCTCGACTTCCATTTCCACCCGCACGTGAAGGCGGAGAACGGTGCGGGCGGCTCCGGCAAGAACCGCGACGGGGCCAACGGTCGCGACCTCATCCTGCGGGTGCCCAACGGAACCGCGGTGCAGACGGCTGCCGGAGCCGTCCTCGCCGACCTGGTCGGTGACGGGACCGAGTACGAGATCGCCCGGGGTGGCCGGGGCGGACGGGGAAACGCGTCGTTGGCCAACACGCGTCGCCGGGCACCCGGCTTCGCCGAGCTGGGTGAGCCGGGCGAGAGTCTCGAGGTGGTCCTCGAACTCAAGAGTGTCGCCGACGTAGGGCTGGTCGGCTTTCCCTCGGCGGGCAAGTCGTCACTGATCGCCGTCCTCTCCTCGGCGCGGCCGAAGATCGCGGACTATCCATTCACGACACTCGTGCCGAACCTCGGCGTCGTGCAGGCCGGTGACGACAGTTTCGTCGTTGCCGATGTACCGGGCCTGGTGCCCGGCGCGGCGACCGGCAAAGGCCTCGGCCTGAAGTTCCTTCGCCACATCGAGCGCTGCGCGGTGCTGGCCCATGTCGTCGACTGCGCGACGCTCGAACCCGGCCGCGACCCGGTCTCCGACATCGCCGCGATCGAGGCCGAGCTGAGCGCCTACGGCGGCCTCGACGATCGACCACGGGTCGTGGTGCTGAACAAGATTGACGTACCGGACGGCCGGGACCTCGCCGAGATCGTGCGGTCCGACGTCGCCGACCGCGGCTGGCCGGTGTTCGAGGTGAGCGCCGTCACCCGGGAAGGCCTGCGGCCGTTGACCTTCGCGCTCGCCGAGATCGTACGGCAGCACCGGGCTTTGGAGCCGACGGGACAGCCCACCCGGACCGTGGTGCGCCCGCCCGCCGTTGACGACGCGGGTTTCACGATCGAGGCGGTCGACGACGATACCTACGTCGTGCACGGTGCGAGGCCGGAGCGATGGGTTCGCCAGACCAACTTCGACAACGAGGAAGCCGTTGGGTACCTGGCCGACCGGTTGGCCCGCCTCGGTGTCGAGGAGGCGCTCGCCAAGCAGGGAGCAACCCCCGGCAGTCTGGTACGGATCAGCGCCTACGAGTTCGACTGGCAGCCAAGTATCTATGCGGGATCGGACTTCACCCCGGGACAACGGGGGACGGACTACCGCCTGGAGGAGCCGTCCACCCGGCCGACCGCCGCCCAGCGCCTCGCCGCCCGCAAGGCCCGCCGGCAACGTCCAGCCGACGAGCCCTGATGTGTCGGTAAACTGTCCGGACAAGCAGACTCACGACGTGAGGCCGATCGCCCGTTTAGCCCGCGCGAGCGTGGCCGCGGCCCGATCCCGGGCACGGATGGCTCCCTCCCGACGAACCTGGCCGAGGTAGCCCGGCTCCGCCACGATCTCGCGAAAGCGGGCCTGGATCGGGGTGAGAGTGTCCACAATGGCCTGCGCCACGTTCTCCTTCAGGTCGGCGTAGCTGTCGTAGAGTTGCGCCGCCACGTCGGGCTGGTCACGGGTGCAGGCGGCGAGAATCGCCAGCAGGTTGGCCACACCCGGCCGCCGGTCAGGGTCGTAGAGTACCTCGGCGTGGCCATCGGTCACGGCCCGAGAAACCTTGCGTCGAACGGTATCCGGGTCATCGAGCAGGTGAATGGTCCCACCGTCTGATGTGGATGACTTTCCCATCTTCCCCACCGGGTCGGTAAGATCCATGACCCGGGCGGCGACTCCGGGGTTGACCGCGCGGGGCACGACGAAGGTCCGGCCGTAACGCGTGTTGAACCGGTTGGCCACATCGCGGGCGAGTTCGATGTGCTGGGTCTGATCATCGCCCACCGGTACCTCGGCCGTGTCATGGAGCAGAATGTCCGCGGCCATGAGCACGGGGTACGTCAACAGCGAAAGCCTGACCTGACGCTCGGCCCGCGACTTCTCCCGGAACTGGATCATCCTGGCGGCCTCGCCGTAGCCGGTGGAACACTCCAGCAGATAGTGCAATTCGGCGTGTTCCGGAACGTCGGACTGGACGTAGCACAGGGCAGTCACGGGGTCGACGCCGCAGGCGAGCAGGGTCGCGAGCGTTTCGGTGGTGAACGCCCGCAGCCGTTGCGGGTCGTGCTCCACGGTCAGTGCGTGCAGGTCGACGATCATGACGACTGACTCGCTGGTCTGCTGCGCATCGAGCATCGGGCGGATGGCACCGAGGTAATTGCCGATGTGCAGGCGGCCGGTGGGCTTGAACCCGGAGAGGCGACGGCCGGTAGTCGCGGGCGCGGTAATGGTGGTGGCGGTGGTCATGGCTTTCTCCTCGACGGATTTGGACGCCCTCGCCGGACCAGCCGTGGACACACGAAACGGCCGCCCAGGTCGGGCGGCCGCGTGGATGTGGGTACGCGAACGAATGTGGCCGCCCTCAGGGGCGCCACCAACCGAGTACGTTCGGCGTTGTCCGCATGAGCCGACGATAGCAAGAATGCCAGTGCCGGCACCAGCGCCAACGACCCCCACGCGGTGCACGTAGGCTCGATGGATGCCGAGCCTCACCCACGCCGAAGCGGTGGCGCGATCCGCTCTGCTCGACGTGCGTTCCTACGCGATCGACCTGGACCTGACCGAGGCGGCCGACTCCGCCGCGTTCGGATCCACCGTCACCATCCGGTTCGGCTGCCGGGAGCCGGGTGCGGGCTCCTTCGTGGAGCTCGAGCCTTTGCGGCTGGACGAGGTATCCCTCAACGGCGCGAGGCTCCACCCCGGTAGCCTCGCCGGTAACCGCCTGCCCCTGCCCGGGCTCGCCGCCGAGAACACCCTTGTGCTCCGGGCCAGCATGGCGTACTCCAACACAGGCGAGGGCCTGCACCGCTTCGTCGATCCAGAGGACGGCGAGATCTACCTGTACGCGCAGTCCTTCCTCGATGACGCCCAGCGCATCTTCGCCTGCTTCGACCAGCCGGACCTGAAAGCGCGGGTGACACTGCGGGTACACGCCCCGGCGGCGTGGGTGGTGGCGGGCAACGCCCCTGGATCCGAGGTAGCGCCCGGTCGGTGGGAGTTCGAAGCGACCAAGCCCATCGCCACCTACATGCTGAGCCTGGTCGCCGGCCCGTGGCATGTGCTGACAGACACACACGACGGAATCCCGCTGGCGCTCTACTCTCGGCGGGGGATCGCCCGGCATCTGGACAAGGATGCGCCGGAGCTGTTCGAGCTCACCGGTTCATGCCTGGACCGCTATCACGAGCTTTTCGGCGTGCGGTACCCGTTCGGAAAGTACGACCAGGCCTTCGTCCCCGAGTTCAATGCAGGAGCCATGGAGAACCCCGGTCTGGTGACATTCCGCGACGAGTACGTCCACCGCTCCACCGTGACCGATTCCGAACGTGAGCAGCGTGCCGAGGTCATCGCGCACGAGATGGCGCACATGTGGTTCGGCGACCTGGTGACCATGCGCTGGTGGGACGACCTGTGGCTCAACGAGTCGTTCGCGGAGTACATGGGTTACCGGATCGTGGCGGAGGCGACCCGCTTCACCGAGGCGTGGACCGAATTCGTGGTCGGCCGCAAGGGATGGGGATACGCCAGCGACCAGCGCTCGTCCACCCATCCGGTCGCGCCCGATTCAATCGCGGACTCGGGCCTGGCGCTGCTCAACTTCGACGGCATCTCGTACGCCAAGGGCGCGTCGGTGCTACGCCAGCTCACCGCGTGGATCGGAGACGAGGCGTTCACCGCCGGCCTGCGCGGCTACTTCGCGGCGCACGCGTACGGCAACGCCACGCTGGCCGATCTGCTCGCCGCGCTGTCGGTCGCGAGCGGACGTGACCTCTCCGGCTGGGCCGACGCGTGGCTTCGACGAGCCCAGGTCAACACCCTGCGCGCCGAAGCCGCCGTGGGTCCGGACGGTCGCTACGCCGACGTGGCGATCGTGCAGACCGCGCCCGCCGACTACCCGACATTGCGCCCGCACCACCTCGGCATCGGTGTCTACAAGGGAGGGACACGCACGGCTCGGGTCGAGGTTGACATCGACCCAAGCCTCGACAATGGACGGACGCCGGTCTCCGAGCTGGTTGGCGTCGAGGCCGGTGACCTGCTGCTCGTTAACGACGGCGACCTCGCGTACGCGAAGATCCGGTTTGATCCGGCGAGCAGGGCCGCACTGGCGTCAACCCTACCCAGCCTGGCCGATCCGCTGGCCCGGGCGCTGGTATGGGCATCGGTGGTCGATGCCGTACGTGACGCCGAAACACCCCCGGCCGAGCTGATCGACCTGTGCGCGTCCGTGCTGCCCGGGGAGGCGTCGCTACCCGTGTTTCGCGATATCGTAGGGTTCGCCACGGGAACCGCGGTCGATCGTTACCTGAGCACGGCGGAGCAACCCCGGGCGCGGGCGAGGATCGCGGCGGCCTGTCGGTCGGCGATGCTCGCGGCCCAGCCGGGGAGCGGGCGGCAGTTGTCCGCCGCCCGCGGGCTTCTCGCCTCGGCCGGACCGTCCGATATGGATGATCTGCGTGGCTGGCTCGGCGGCGTGGCTCCCAGCGGACTCGAGATCGACGCGGAGTTGCGCTGGACTGTCCTCACCCGACTCTGCGTTCTCGGCGGTGGCAGTGAGGCCGACATCGATGCCGAGTACGAGCGGGACCACACCGCGGCGGGAGCAGAGCACGCCGCTCGTTGCAGGGCCGCCCGCCCCGACGCGACCGCCAAGGCCGACGCGTGGCGAGTCATCATCGAGGACGACGAACTCTCCAACCGGCTTGTGATCGCGGCAGCGGAGGGCTTCTGGCAGCCCGAACAGACGGAGTTGACGGCGGCATATGTCCCGCGCTTCTTCGCCGAGGTCCCCGCGATGGCTGCCCGCCGGTCCCCGATGGTCGTGCTCCAGGTCGTCGAGCGCGCCTACCCGCGGTTCGCCATCAGACAGTCCACTGTGGATGCCTCGGAGCGGATGCTGGCCGACCCGAACATCTCGCCGATACTACGCCGCACGGTCATGGACACCACCGATGACCTGCGCCGGGCGCTGACCGTAAGGGCACGGTTCGGGAACGGGCGAAATGAGTAGCCGCAAGGCCGTTCCAAAGGCGGCCACGCCGGTAAAGGCAGGTGCGGTCAAGGCACCAGCCCGGCCCACGCGCACTTCGGCCCGTTCGACCGCGACCAGGACCGGGAGGGCTACTGGCGCACGGGCACCGCGGACCCCTACGGCCCGTACGAGGCGCCCGGAACCCCGCCGGGTGGGCATCATGGGCGGCACGTTCGACCCGATCCACCATGGACACCTGGTGGCGGCGAGCGAGGTGGCGAGCCGGTTCCTGCTCGATGAGGTCGTGTTCGTACCGACCGGCCAGCCGTGGCAGAAGGGCACCGAACCCGTCAGTCCGGCCGAGGACCGGTACCTCATGACGGTGATCGCCACGGCGAGCAATCCCAGTTTTCACGTCAGTCGCGTCGACATCGATCGCGGCGGTCCCACGTTCACAGTGGACACGTTGCGGGACCTGAAGAGCCAGTACGGGCCGAAGGTCCAGCTCTTCTTCATCACGGGAGCCGACGTGCTGGACAAGATCCTGTCCTGGAAGGAGACCGACCAGCTCTTCGAGCTCGCCCACTTCATCGGGGTCACCCGGCCGGGCTTCCTGCTCACCGACGACCACCTGCCCCGCGACGTCGTCAGCCTCGTCCAGGTACCGGCGATGGCGATCTCGTCGACCGACTGTCGGGCCAGGGTCGCGGCGGGCCTGCCGGTCTGGTACCTCGTACCGGACGGTGTCGTGCAGTACATCAACAAGCGCCATCTCTACCGTTGATAGCCGATTGGGGGATTCGATCGGGTTTGCAACGACGGTGGGGCGGTAGCCTTCGTGAGACCCTGAAAGGGATACGGCCGAGAGATCAGGGATACGCCGAGAGATTGGAGCCACGTGTCGGCATCGGAACGGGCGCTGGAGCTGGCGCTCGCAGGGGCCCAGGCCGCCGCGGACAAGAAGGCCGAGAACATCGTCATCCTCGACGTGGGCGACCAGCTTGTGATCACCGACCTCTTCCTCCTCGCCTCCGCGCCGAACGAACGGCAGGTGCTCGCGATCGTCGACGCGGTCGAGGAACGGCTGCTCGCTCTTCCGGAGAAGGCTAAGCCCGTACGGCGGGAGGGCGAGCGCGGTGGGCGCTGGGTGCTGCTGGACTACGTCGACATCGTCGTGCACATCCAGCACGCGGAGGAGCGCGAGTTCTACTCGCTCGATCGGCTGTGGAAGGACGTGCCCCGGGTCCCGTTCGTCGACCGTGACCTCGTCGACCACGACGTGGCATGACAAGCGAGCCGACAGCGAGTGAGCATCGAAGGGCCGACAGGCCTCAGCCGGGGTCCCCGCGGAGGCGTGGAGCGCAGCGGAGCGTCTTCGTGGGGTGGCAGCAGCGGAGCGAGCGCGGAGGCGAGCAGACATGACAAGGCTGATCGTCTGGCGACACGGCCGGACGCGGTGGAACGCTGTCGGTAGGGGTCCAGGGTCTGGCCGATGTCGAGTTGGACGAGGTCGGCCTGGCGGAGGCGGCGGAGGCGGCGGTACGGGTGGCTGAGCGCGGCCCAGATCTGATCATCTCCAGCGATCTGCGCCGCGCGACTCAGACGGCCGAGACCCTGGCCGAGCTGACCGGCCTGGCCGTGCAGCTGGATCCTCGGTTGCGCGAGCGCAACTTCGGGCCGTGGCAAGGGCTCACTGACGCGGAGATCCGCGAACCTTACCCGGACGACATCGCCCGCTCGCTCGCGGACGGCATGGTCGTCGCCGGTGTCGAGAGCTTCGAGGACATGGCCAAGCGCTGCTCCGCGGCGTTCCACGACGCCGTCGAGCAGGTCGGCGACGGGACTGTCGTCCTGGTCGTGCACGGCGGCAGCGCGCGACTCGGTTGCGCCACTTTACTGGATTGGCCGGAGCGGATCTGGGCGACTCTCGGTCCGCTGCACAATTGCCATCGCACCGAACTGCACCGTCATGTGACGCGTGGGTGGCAGTTGGTTGGGCACAACCTGCCCTGACAACATCGGACCGGCAGGATATGCCGCGATCGGCTACCGTGCCGGAATGACCGCGCCGACAGCGAGCGAGCATCGCCGAGCCGCTCGGCCTGCCCGGTGGCACGGCCAAGATCCAACAAAATATCGCGGCACGCCGAGAAAACTGGACTTCTTCGATATTCTGTTGGATCTTCGGGGGTCCGTTCCGGACCACCCCGCCGGCATGAGACGTTGCCATTTGGGGCCCGACGCGCAGCGAGCCGGGAGGCGAGGCGGAGTGACCGAGCCGACAGCGAGCGAGCATCGCAGGGCCGCTGGGCCCGAGGCGCGCAGCGAGCGCGGAGGCGAGGCGGAGTGACCGAGCCGACAGCGAGCGAGCATC
>JBKPDY010000166.1:0-25134 GCA_046728155.1 Actinomycetota bacterium | reverse complement strand
CGCCGTTGGCTGACGCGGACGGCGACCGCAACGGCCGAGTTTGGGAGTCCCTCTCGAACGAGCTGAGATTGCGTCGCCTGTCTGCGCGTGCGAGGCCATCGGATAGACGCACCACGTGGCCCGCAGCGCGTGTCAGGCGTTCAAGTCCAGGGTGCGAAGTTCCAGCTTGGCAAGGGCCTCCACAGTGGACACGCCACCGACCCGCCACCCGCCGGCCGGTCGGGGCGGATGGCCGCCAACCGGCGACCACGACGCCACCAACGCGGATGACGCGCCCGACTTCCGCCCCGTCGTGCCCGGCCAACGCGGGGCGAACCCGAGCGGGCCAGACCCGAACGCAACCGGGCGCCTTCGCACGTCCTCCCGCCGCTCAAACTCGCGGTTAACATATCCGGGGAGCCGATGGTCCGGTCGTTGGCGCGCTCCAGTCCCGGTGTCCGGCCGGTCGTGGTGTCAGACTGTGTTGCGCTTGCCATGTCCGGGTCTGCCAGGTGGGTGAGCAGGAGCGGAAACGGTCCGTTTGCGACGGCGGCAATGGGTCGTTGAACCGAGGGCATGGGTCTTGTGTTCACATGGCCGGCGCTGTCGCGTCTGCCGGCACGTAGGGTCGGTGTATGAGCGACCGATACCGCACCTTCGCGGAGTCCGCGGCGGGTCGGGCGATCGTGACGCGCCTTGGCCTGCCCGATCCGGTTCGGCTGCGCAGAGATCAGCCGGGTGAACCACTCGTGGCGGCGCCCGTGCTGCTCGGTGGCGGCGACCGGCTGCGCGATCGAATGGCCGAGGTCCTCGCCGACGCCGGCGTCGTGGTGGTCGACGGCGGTGCTGATCTCGCAGCGATCGTGTACGACGCCACCGGGCTGCGCGACCCGGCGGCACTGCGTGGGCTCTTCGACTTCTTCCATCGGGCGGCCGGCGCATTAGCAATGTTCGCGCGGGTTGTCGTCTTTGGCACGCCGCCGCGGGAGTGCCGGACAGCGCCCGAGGCCGCGGCTCAGCAGGCGCTGACCGGGTTCGTCGGGTCGGTGGGCAAGGAGCTCGGGCGAGGAACGACAGCCCAACTCGCCTACGTATCGCCTGGCGCCGAGGACATGACTGAATCGACGCTTCGGTTCCTGCTCTCGGCCCGGTCGACGTGTATGTCGGGTCAGACCATCCAGATTGCCCAGGGTGTGCCGCCGGTGTCGACGGACTGGACGCGCCCGCTCGCCGGGAATGTCGCGCTCGTCACCGGTGCCTCCCGCGGTATCGGCGCCGCCATCGCCACCGTGCTCGCCCGCGACGGCGCACACGTCGTTTGCGTCGACCTCCCTGGCACGGGTGAGGCTCTCGCCGCGGTCGCCACGAAGATCGGCGGTACGGCATTTCGTGTCGACCTCGCCGGTGCCGGGGCGCCCCGGCTGATTGCGGATGAGTTGATGTCGCGACACAGTGGCGTCGACACGATTGTCCACAACGCGGGGATTGACTACGACGTGACGCTGGACAAGATGACCGCCGCACAGTGGGACTCTGTCCTCGAGGTAAACCTCGCCGCACCGGAACGGGCGAACGCTGTCCTGGTGGCGGAGAAGATCCTCCATACGGGCGGTCGCATCATCTCCGTGTTGTCAATGAACGGGAGTGCTGGCCGCCGCGGCCGGACCAGCTATGCGATCAGCGAAGCCGGCGTGTTGGGGCTCGTCGAGGCGCAGGCCCGCACGCTGGCCAAGTACAGTGTGACCGCTAACGCGGTGGTGCCCGGGTTCATCGAGCCCCCCATGACGGCAGCGATGCCAGGGCTCACACGTGAAATCGCTCGACGCCTCCACAACCTGACACACGGTGGCCTGGCGCAGGGCGGCCTGCCAATGGACGTTGCCGAGGCTGTCGGCTGGTTGGCATCACCCGCATCCGGCGGCGTGACCGGTAACGTCATCCGGGTCTGTGGCTAGTTCGCGCTGGGGCGTACCGAGCCGGCTCCAATGCCAGATTCGGCTTCGCGTCAGCACCCAGGCACGCACCGGCACCGCGTCTTTGGCCAGAGGGGGCGCGTGCCGGGCGGTTCGGCGCTCCACTCGGGCAACGCCTCCGCCCGTCGACGACGCTGGCGCCAACGTCTCGATATCCGCGACTTGCGCGGAGCCACCTCGATGCTGGCGTGCGCGAGCCGGCCGATGACGTTCTCCCGCGCGACCGCTGGCATTATGAGGTATCGCTGTCAAGTAGATCGTGACGCGGCTACGTCGAAGCGCCTGGGAGTCGGTCGCAGAGGTCGACGCGGTCGGGCGGGTTGTGCCCAGCGCGTGGTCGCGTAGGTGACGATGGTCGTCGCCGTATTCATAATCAACTGCCCGGCGTCGATTCCGACAAGGAAAACCGACTGCGCCCATACCAGCAGCGGCAGGACGCACATCGCGAAGAACCACGGCTTGGAGTAGTACGCCGACGCCCTGGCGAAGCGATCGAACACCCGACGGCCCTTTAGACGGCAGACATCTGTACGAACCGACCGATGCGGCGTTCGGTAGCAACGCCGTCTGCCGCTCTCGGCCAGGCTAAACGGCGTCGGGCGACTGGCAATGCCGGCCGAGCACGTCTTTGCGGATCTGCTCCCAGGCGTCGTGCTCGGTCATGCCGCCCAGCTCGGCGATCCGGTCAACTGCGGAGTCGACCAGCGCAACCATCGCGATCAGCTGTGGCGCCGCTTCCTCGACGCCGAGTGCCCGTAGCTCGCGGATGAGGGCGGTGCTCGATTCCGCGGCCGCGAGTTCGGCGACGCGGTCGTTGCGTGAGGCCAGCACAGCCTGAGCCACGGACAGCGCCCTATGGATGTCGCCGCATACCTCGTGACCCTGCAGCTCGTGAGTCGGTCGCAGCTCCTGCAAACGCTCGGCCTGGGATGGCACGGTACCGTTTGCTCCGTCGTGTTGGCCTGGCTGCGACATTTGGGCGCTCCCTTGTCGGTGTCAGGAACTTCGGCTATGTGATCGCGGCGTGGCCGGATCGGGTCGGCCATGCGGCAACGAGCATGTCAAGGGTCCGGTGACGGTGAGGACCAATGTGACCATAGGGCTGGGATTCGTGAACGGCAACCGACGCCCCGTGGCGCTGGGCGGCAGTGCGGGCGGCAACGCGGACGCCGAGGGCCGAGGGGTCGAGGAACGTGACGCCGCCGAGGTCAATGACGACCGACGCGGTTCCTTGTTTGCCGCCTCCTCTGGAGTGTCTTCCGGAACGCCGTCGTGGCCGGCAGGTCGAGGTCGCCGTACGGGACTGCGGCGACTCGACACAGCTGGCCGAGCTCGTGAAGTTCATGGTGACCTCCACACGGCCGCGACGCCCACCGCAGAGCGGTCGAGCGGCGTTTCGATAACCTGACCATGTTGGGTTGAAATGCGCAAACCGGCTGCTTGCCTCCTGTAGTGCTTCGCGGCCTCCGAGCCACATTGGTTTCTGGGACGTTTGCCGACCCATGAGCTCCGGCGCAGCAGGTGATCGATGACGTGGTTCAGATCGCTGTCAGTCGGTGCTCGTCACCTTCACCGCCCCGCCCGCGCTGCGTTACCGAGTCACCCTAGCTTAGCTACATCGACCTGAAAAGTAGATCGACGGTCGTCGACGTGTCGCGTGTGGACACCCCGTGGTGACGAGATGATCAACGAAACGGTTGTCACGCAAGGGGTCGGGATGCTGCGGACGCGTAACCTTCAGCCGTCGTTGTGGGATTCGGTGTTGCCGGAGCATCGAGCAGGGCTCCCTCGATCGACGGCTTGGACACCGTCACCTTCGAGGGGCCAGCCCGTCTTGGCGGACCTCGCGAGCGACTCGCCGAGACCCTCCGAGCTAGGGAGATTCAGTGATCGAGACTAGGGAGATTCCGGTGATCGTGGGCATCGCCACCGTCGTGCCGTACTAGCGGGCGCGCTGAAACAGTTCCTCGACCGCTTGGGGTCCGCAGCAGACGCGTAACGTGACCGAAACATCGCGACAAGACGATAGGGCCGTGGACGTGCGACGGGTGCGGGTGGGATGCGAGTTCGTGCACGTCGCTGCCGTTGATACCCCGGCCGTCTTCCAGATAGAAGCTCAGGATGCGGCGCCTATCAGTATCGAGCGGCAGGAGTGGTCGATGGAGCCACAGCTGCGCATCCGTCGCTATACCGACTTATACGGCAACCCGTGTGTGCGGGTCTTACTCCCCGCCGGGCGGTGCGTGCTGAGCTATGACGCGGTCGCGCTGGTGCCCGACGCTACCGAGGCCGCCGACGAAGACGCACCGGAGCTGCCGCCTGAAGAGCTGCCCGACAAGGTCCTCCTTTATACGCTGCCCAGCCGCTACTGCCTGCCAGATTTGCTCGGCGACGAAGCCTGGTCGCGCTTTGGTGCCATGCCGCGCGGCTACTCGCGCGTGCGGGCGATCTGCGACTACGTCCATAGCCACCTGACCTTCAGCTACGGCAGCAGCGGTCCGCAGTCGACGGCGGTCGATATCAACACTTCGGGATTCGGCGTCTGCCGGGACTTCGCTCACCTGGCGATCTCGTTCTGCCGGGCTCTGAACATTCCGGCCAGGTACGTTTTCGGCTACCTACCCGACATGGACGTACCACCGGACCCCGCGCCGATGGACTTCGCCGCCTGGATGGAGGTCTGGCTTGGCGAGCAGTGGTGGACCTTCGATCCCCGCAACAATCGCCGACGCAAGGGACGAATTCTGATAGGACGGGGACGGGACGCGTCCGATGTGGCCATGGTCACCACCTTCGGCTCACCCGTGCTGGAGTCGATGACAGTACGCGCGGAGGAGGAGCCGGCGTGACCACCAGTGTCTCGGCTATGTTCGCCACGCCGCTGCTGGATCACACCGCCCTGGACCTTGAGGCTGCCCGGCATATCACCTACCGGGTGGAGCAGCGTTTCCGCTACACCTACGACGCCCCGGTAACGTCGCTTTCGCAACGTCTCGTCATCGTGCCGAGGCCACGCCACGGTGACCTGTACCGACGGACGTATCTGCTCGAGGTGACCGGAACGCAGACCCGGCGGCGTACTCATCAAGACTCGGCAGGCAACACCGTCGTACGCGTTACGGCGGCACGCGTGGAACACAGTGTGGAGTTCCGGGCCGTGGCGGTGCTCGAACGCGTCCGCCGCGACAGGTGGCCGATTCTGCCGGCCAGCGCGTTACATGACACGAGGCTGCGGCAGTCCACCCGGCTGACCGCGGCCGACGACCAACTTCGGGCAATGGCCAATGGCCTGCTGCGGCCAGGCGGCGAGCCACTGCTCGTTGCCGAGCGTATCTGCGCGGCCGTGCACGCCCTCCTGACCTACCGGCGTGGGGCTACGAACGTGAAGACCACTGCTGCCGAGGCGCTTGCCGCCGGCCGCGGGGTCTGCCAGGACGCCGCCCACATCATGTTGGCCCTGTGTCGCCTGGCGCAGCTGCCGGCCCGATACGTGTCCGGGCATCTGCTCGGCCAGGGCGGAACGCACGCCTGGGTCGAGGTCATCGTGCCGCACCACGACGCGGCGGTGGCCGTTCCGTTCGACCCCTGCCACGGCCGCCGCACCGACAACGGCTACGTCACGGTGGCTGTCGGCCGCGACTACAACGATGTCGCGCCGACCTCGGGCAGCTACCTGGGACCGCCGGGCGGCCGGCTCACCGGCGCCCGCCGGGTCGGCGTCGTCTCAGTCGAAACCCCACTCCAGCTTGATCTTTAACCTAGAACGGCGGTGGTCGCCAACCCGTCTGGGACAATCTTTGTCTGCTCGACGTGCAAGCGACTGCGGCTGTGTCAGCCGAGCCGAGTGACCTCGACTGTGACGCCGAAGTGTTCCGCTGCCGGGCCAGAGTAGACGCCGGACAGCGGCCGTACATCGGCGTAGTCGCGGCCACGGGCCAGCAACACGTGCCGGCTGCCTACGTCGACGAGGCTGGTTGGATCGACCGCGACCCAATCGCCAGCCCAGAACTCCACCCAGGCGTGGCTCTCACCCGTGGTCGTCTCCCCAACCTCGGCTTCCACCGTCGAGTGCAGGTAGCCGGAGACGTAGCGCGCGGGCAGGCCGACCGCGCGCAGCAGGGCCACCGTAAGGTGCGCGAAGTCTTGGCACACTCCCTTCCCGCTGGCGCGGGCCTCGGCCGACGACGTGTGCACGTGCGTCGCGCCACGCTCGTAGCGCAGTGCCTCGTGGGTCCACTCGGCGGAGCGCAGCCCGGTCTGTACTGGCGTCGAACCGGCGCGCAGGGACCGCCCGACCTCGGCGAGCTCCGGCTCCGCCGGCACGTACGGCGACGGGGCGAGCAACTCGGCGAAGCGGTCCTGGACCGCCGAACCGGCCAGGTCGGGCCAGCCGGCGCCAGCCGGCAACGGCCGCGGCGGGGCGGTCTCGACCGTCGACGTCGCCACCACGACGAGCTCGGTGTGCGGGACGTGGATGTCGAACGCGTCCACGGTCGTGCCCCAGTAGTCGACGTAGCGCAGTGGCCGGACCGCGGGAGTAATGGCGAGGGCAGCCTGCAGGGTGCGCTGCCTGTCGAGGTTCGGCGGGGTCAAACGCGCCTCGTTGTACGACGCCCGCACTGGTCCGGCGTACCGGAAGCCGGTACGGTGCCGGACCGCGATCCGCCAGCTCATCCCGCGGGCTCCTCGATGCTCCACTGCAGCGGTGCAGACCCACCGAACAACCGCAGGGTCACCTCTTCGCTGACCGTCGATACCGTCCGCTGCAGTCTGTGCAACCGGTTCGGCAGGTCGTCGAGGAGGTTGGCGGCGGACAGGAACTCCAGGTCGGTACGGGCCCGGCCGATCGCCCGGCGGGCGGGCTCGTCCAATGCGGACCGCCCCGACGCCGGGTCGAGCCGGGCCAGCGCATCCTCCCCGGCGCTGAGGGCGTGAAAGACCGACCGGGGGAAGAGCCGGTCCACCAACAGGAACTCCAGCACCCGGGGAGCCTCGACACCCTGCTGATAGGTACGCAGGTAGGCATCGTGGGCGGAGCACGCTCGCAGGGCGGAGGTCCAGCCCTCGCTGCCTCGCCCGGCGCCGATCCGGGCCGCGAGCAGGCGCGCTGTCATGTCCACCCGCTCCAGACTGCGGCCGAGGACGAGCGCGTCGTGACACGCGTCCCGGCTCATACTCGCCTCGACGTAGCCGGCGAAGGTGGCCGCGCGCTCGCGGACGTAGGAGAAGAACGGCGCGGGACCGAAGTCGCGAGCGGCTGCTACCCGGGACGGTAGGGAGTTGTGTGTGGAGTTCAGGCATTCCCAGATCTCGGCCGAGAGTGCCTCCCGCGCGCCCCGCGCGTTCTGCCGGGCGGCGACCAGCGCGCCGACGATCGAGTTGGGCCTGGCCTCGTCGTAACCGAGCAACTCCAGCAGAGCTCGGCTGTCCCGGTGCGGCTGCGCGCTGTCGTCCGGGAACCCCATCACGGTCAACAGGACGGCGCAGGCGCGCGCCTCGTCCACGCTCGGATCTTCGAGCACCTCGTGGAAATGCACGTCGAGCAGCCGGGCGGTGTCCTCGGCTCGTTCGACGTAACGGCCGATCCAGAACAGCGCCTCGGCGACCCGACTCAGCACGCCGGCCCCCTCACTGCTGCGGCTGTTCGTCGCGGGGTCCACGATCGGGGACGGTGCCCCAAACCGCCTGCGCGGGGAACGCGGGAGGCACGTCCGCTTCCGGTGCGCGCTGCTGCGGCGACGTGAGCACCCAGGTGTCCTTGGAGCCGCCTCCCTGGCTGGAGTTCACGATCAGGCTTCCTTCCCGCAGCGCCACCCGGGTCAGTCCGCCGGGCAGCACCCGAATCTGCTCGCCGTCGTTGACCGCGAACGGCCGCAGGTCGATGTGCCGGGGCAGCAGCCGGTCGCCGAGCTGCGCCGGCGACGTCGACAACAGCACAAGCTCCTGCGCGATCCACGCCCGCGGCTCGGCTAGCACCCGCTCGCGCACGGCGGACAGCTCGGCGTCGGAGGAGTGCGGCCCGATGACGATGCCGGTGCCGCCGGAGCCCTCCACCGGCTTCACAACCAGCTCGTCGAGCCTGGCCAGGCACTCCGACCGGACATCCGGATCATCCAGCCGGTAGCTCTCGACATTGGGCAGCAGCGGCCGCTCGCCGAGGTAGTACTCGATGAGGGCGGGGACGTAGGTATACGTCAGCTTGTCGTCGGCGACGCCGTTGCCAATCGAGTTGGCGATCGTGACGTTGCCGACGCGGGCTGCGTTCAGGATGCCCGGGCACCCCACGACCGAGTCGGGTCGGAAATGCACCGGGTCGAGGAAGTCGTCGTTGACCCGTCGGTAGACGACGTCCACCCGCTGCTGCCCCCCCATGCTGCGCATGTACAGGACGTGCTCGCGGCAGAACAGGTCCCGACCCTCGACCAGTTCGATGCCCATCTTGCGGGCCAGGAAGGCGTGCTCGAAATAGGCCGCGTTGTGCACGCCAGGGGTGAGCAGCACCACCGTGGGCTGCTTGACACCGACTGGCGCCGACCGCCGCAACGCGTCGAGTAGCCGCCCCGGGTAGGAAGCAACCGGCCGCACCTGCTGCTCCAGGAACAGGCCCGGGAAGACGCGCGCCATGGTCCGCCGGTTCTCTACCACGTATGACATGCCGGACGGCACCCGCAGGTTGTCCTCGAGCACCCGCAGGACGCCCGCCTGATCGCGGACCAGGTCGATCCCGGCGAGGTGGATCCGAACGCCGTTCGGCGGGCTAATGCCGTGCGCTGGCCGGCAGAAGCTGGCCGACGTGGTCAGCAGCGAGCGGGGTACCACACCGTCCCGAACCACCTCAGCTGGCCCGTAGACGTCGGCCAGGAACGCCTCCAGCGCGCGTACCCGCTGCACGACACCCGCTTCGACGAGTTCCCATTCGGCCGCCGGGATCAGCCGCGGGATCAGGTCGAGCGGGAAGACCCACTCCTCGCCGGCATGGGAGAAGGTGACGCCCTGGTCGCGGAAGCTGCGGTCCCGGGCTGCCGCCCGCTGCGCCAGGTCCTCGCTGGTGAGCATCTGGAGTGCGTTATACAGCGCCCGCATATGGGGGTGCGGCATCCCGTCCGCCGCGAACATCTCGTCGTAGGCTGGGCCGCACGGATACCCGTCGAGGAGCCCTGCCATGCAAGGATTCGTACCACCGATCTCTTGCTGCCACTAGTCGTTACGGTTGGGAACCTCCCAGCCTGACGCGACCGCCCTCCCGAGGGCGCTCCGCTACGTCCCGGACGGGTGGTTGCGGGCTCCACAGGCAGCCGCTCGCGGTGGCGACCGGCGTCGTCATTGCACTGTGTACGGTCATGTCGGCCGCCGTGCGACTCGACGGCGCCACCGTGCCGAATCCCGTCGCAATGCCCCTGGCTGCCCGAGCTCGCCGAGAAATACCACTCCTCGTCGTCGATGTCCTGGTCGTTTCACTCTGACGCCTGGTCAGGAGGTGATGACCAGACGGCCCATGTGGAGTAACGCCCGATCACCGATAGGGTCATTCGCTAGCCGATGCCGGCCAGCTGGATGTGCCGTCCGCGCCGAAGGCGCTGCACGCCGTCACCCCTGGGCACCCGGCCAGGGGTGACGACCTTCCTGGTCAGAACGGGACCTGTTCTGAAAGCAACCCGGTTGCCGGCCCACGACCATCGAAACACCGGCAGAAATCGAAAGCGTGACGTGGGCAGCACTGTCCGAGAGGCTCGCCGCGAAACGAACGGCCGAACGAGTGTGGGGTGCTCCATCGATTCCATGTCCTGTTCCGCGAGCTGATCCCGGGCGGCGCCCGCCGACCTGACCACCGAGAAGGCCGCCATACTCATGCGCGGTGTGCGGCCGCTCACCAGCACCGACGCACGCCGTCGCGAGCTCGCCCGCGACCTGCTGGCAGATCTGCGCCGCTTGGACCGGCAGCTGAGCGCCAAGCGACGAGCACCCGCCGGGCGTTGCCCGCTGCCGACACCACCGTCACCAACATCCGCGGCGTCGGGCACATCCTCACCGGAAAGATCCTCGGACCGCATCGGAGACCTCACACATCAAGCGCGCCTTGATCAGGTGATCAGCCAATGCAACAGCGCCATCCAGCCCGTCGTGTCGACGAACTGATCCGACACCCAACAGAGACTTGATCGACGTTGCCTGCGATGTCGCAGCACGTACCGTCGAGGGATGCCCCCATCCGATCACCGCCGTCTCCTTGCTTCCCAGCTAAGCGGAATTGCGGCCGGCTATGCCCAGATGCGCCGGATCACCGCCGCCGAGGCGTTGGAGGAGATCGCCGCCAGCCTCACCGCCGCCGGAGTCAAGGCGGGCACCGAGGTGGCCAGGGTCGCGCTCACAATGGCTGCGGCCCTATATGCGGTAGAGCGTCCGGCAATTGACGAGTGGTGGTTCCCGGTCGCGCTGGACGTGCTGGTTCAGGCGGGTGCCGACGAATCGGCGGCGCGGGCGACGCGCCTCGCCGGTCAGTAGTCATCAGCCGAGGTCGTCCTCGATTTCGACTAGCTTCGGGCATCCGAGACAGCCTCGGCGGTGGCGGATAGGTCGCCACGTCGAGCGCGTCGAGCAACAGCGCGGCAGCTCCGGCGCTCGGCCGCCGGCGCGGGCATCGGTCGGCACCGTCGCGATTATGCCCTTCGGCCGCAAGGATGGCGACTACCCGCTCGAGTAGCCGCTGCGGGTCGTAGGTCGCCATGCTCATCCAAGATGCGGTCCCACCTGTGGTCACCGCCGCGGTCGACCTTTGCACGGGTTCCGGTTCCCGGCTGAGGTGATCGTGGTCGCGGTGCCCTGGTATCTGCGCTACAACCTGTCCTACCGCGACGTGGAGGAACTGCTGGTCGAGCGGGGTGTCGAAGTCGATCACGTCACCGTCCGCCGGTGGGTGCAACGGTTCACGCCGTTGCTGGCCGACGCCGCGAGGTTGGCTCGCCACTCATCAGGTGACGCTGGTTCGCGGACGAAACCTGCGTCAAGGTCAACGGTATCTGGCGCGACGTCTATCGGGTGATTGACCAGGATGGGAGGTCATCGGATGTGCTGGTCTCCGCCCGCCGGGATGCGGCCACGGCCCGCCCGTTCTTCCAACGGGCGCTGACGATGCTGGAAGTGACGCCCGGCGACGTCGTCACCGACGCCGCTCCGATCTACCCGGCAATGCTCGAGGAACTCGTCCCGTCGGCATGGCGCCACGTCGAACCGCACGCGAACAACTCGATCGAAGCAGATCACATTCAGCTCAAGTACCGGCTGCAACCGATGCGCGGGTTACAGACCGACCGGACCGCGCAGGTGATCATCGCGGGATACGCGTATGCGGACCTCCGCCTCGGACACTACCAACTCGGCGTCGACCTCCCTTCCGCTAGGCGGGCGAACCCAGCGTTCGGTGAACCCGCTCGGGCGATCTGATCCAAGAACTGGCCGTGGTTCAACGCGCCCACCATCTCTCAATGCAACAGCGCCGTTTCGCCTCGGTAGGAACCCCATCTACATCGGCTTCGTTATCGTGTTCGTCGGCATCGCGTGCGCCTTCAACGGGGCGTGGCTCCTGATCCTGCCCGTCTATTAGGTCCTGGCCGGCCGGGACCTCCCAGGCCACTCGTGAGGAGCAGCACCTGGAGAGGCGGTTCGGCGAGGCGTATCTCCAGTACAGGCGACCCTCGAAGTACGGTCGCGAGCACCGACGAGGGGCGCGGCGCGCGCACCTGGGCAGGGACTCGGCGGCGAGGTCGGGCTGTGCGCCGCGTGACACCACGGCGTCGCGGCGTACTGGCGCCCGGCTCGTGGGCTTAGCTGCGGAGGGTGCGGTCTGCGACTGAGAACGAGGGAGAGCTCTTTCGCGGCACGATCTCGCTCCGGCGTGGGTGAGGGATGAGGCGTGGGGCGACGTCTGCTCGGGCCGCCCTGTCCCTGAGCGCGGTTTCATACACTGTTAACGTCTCGTCGACCATGCGGTCGAGGCTGAAGCGATGGCGGGCCGCGCGTATGCCGGCTTCGGCCTTACGCGGGGTCTCGGGGTCACGCAATGCCGCGTTGATCGCGCGTGCGAATGCCTGCGGACTTATCTCGTTGACCAGCCACGCCGTCTGGGGCGCCACCTCGCTGGCGGGCGGGACGTTGAAGGCCACTGGCACGCAGCCACACGCCGAGGCTTCCAGCAGCGCAAGGCCGAAGCCGGTGTAGACCAGCGGATAGGCCAGTAGGTCGGCCGCCGCGTAGTATAACGGCATCCGCTCGCGCGGTACGTAGCCAATTGGGATCAAGCGATCACCGACTCGCTCAGGCTGGCACGGCCCGGTCAACGGCCAGATTGCCAGCAGGCGAACATCCGGATCCAGGTAGGTCAGGCTGTCCAGCAGCATGGTGCTGCGGAAGCCGAAGAACGGCCCCACATACAACACACACCGGAGGCCGGGGTGGATCCCGAGTTGTGCGCGGGCCTCGGCACGTGGTATCGGCGCGAACAGCCCGGTGTCAATGCCGTTGTAAACGACGCTGACCTCCTCCGGTGCGACGCTGTAGCCGCGCGTGAGATCGTCATAGACCTGCTGCGATACGGCGATCGAACGATCCGACAACCAGGCGAGCGTCGCTTCCATGACGGCGGCCGGTTGGGTCTGGAGCAGGTCCGGCTCCTGGGGAAAGCCAAGCTCGTGCAGGCGGACGATCCCGCCGATCGCCGTGAGGTGGAACGTGGTGACCAGGGCCGGGCGCGAGCCGGACATCCGAGCCAGGCGCAACGCAGTGTGATAGCCGTAGTGCGACTGCAAGTGCACGACGTCATACGCACTCCAGTCTTCGGCCTGGGCGAGGTTCCTAGAGGTGCCCCACATGCCCAGAAATGGGTTGTCGATCTCTGCGGGCGTCAGGTTGACGGTGACCGCGTGGACGTGCTCGAGCAACGGGACCTTCTCCGCGGGCATGTAGAGGCTGGGCCGGCACGCCACATGTACATCGACGCCGCGATTGAGCAGGCCGGTGCAGACGTCGTGCACTTGTCCCTCAAGACCCCCCGCACCCGGCCCCGGCATGTGGTTCAGGACAACGCACACCCTCATGTCGTTCCCCCAACAATCACCGCGCTAGATCCAGCGTTCCCTGTTGTACAGCTTGTAGTCAAGATCGCGCGCTCGGTCCTTCAGATATCGGGCTGGCACCCCGCCCACCATCGTGTACGGCGCGACGTCCTTGTTTACCAGTGAGGCCGCCGAGACCACTGCGCCCTCGCCGACTGTCAAGCCGTAAAGGATCGTACAGTTCATGGTGATCCAAACGTTGTCCTCGACGAACGTCTTCTCCGGCAGACCGAAGAAATCGGCTGAGTCCGGCAGGTGACCGCCCGGGATGAAGATGGTGTTCGCGCCGACGTTGACATTGTTACCGATCTTGAGACCCGGTCCTTCCCCAACTCGCACGGCGCGCCCATCGAGCCAAACGAATTCTCCGATGATGCAATTGTCGCCGATCTCGATTCCATGAGGCGACATAACGCGTACATGCATCATGATATTGCTATTGTGACCGATCCGCATTCCCGCCGCCCGATAAAGCGCTAGACGCGTGGTGGGAAATGGGATTTTGTTGACAACCGTGTTAAGTAGATAGTCCAAGAAGAGTTCGTTCGAGCAAGCCCGACGGATCAACGCCGCGAGGGCCAGCATGCTGCCGACGGCAAGCGCCGACCTCTTCATAACGGCCTCCCTACGGTCTCCGACGCAATGCTTTTCTCTGGTGCCACCGCCAGGCCGATGCACGCAGTTCCCAGCTCGGCCCGTGGCGGGTGCACCCAGACGCCTACTCTTCCAGGTAACGCGGCTCTACGCAGCCATGCGTGGTCTGCGGGTTCTGATCCGCGGTGTCAAGACGTTATCCCAGGTACTTCCGGAGGCCGGTGGTATGGGCGGTCACGCCGACGACGTGGGCCTGGCGGGTGGCCAGTCCGACGAAGAGAGCACGTAGATTCGTTTGAGCAGCACGGTGTCGACGATGAAGAGTCGCAGGCCAGGATCTTGTAGGCCTGGTAGGTGAGGAACTGGGCCATCGCCGGTGTTGATCGCTGAGCTCCCAGCCCAGCGGGTCGCCCCCGCGGTCGCGCTGCTGGCTCACCTGATCGCCGAGACCGCCGATCCGGATCTCGGCGCGCCAGCGGGGCGGAGGCCGGCGATGAGTGAGACGGCAAGATCATTGCCTCGAATCTTCGCCGAGCCGCGGTGATCTACATGCGCCAGTCCACGTTGGCGCAGGTGGAGCGCAACCGGGAGTCCACCGCCCGCTAGTACGACCTGGTTGCCCGTGCGCCGTCGTTGGGCTGGCCCCGCTCCGGGATCCACGTTATCGATGACGACCAGGGGGTATCCGGCGCGAGCACGACCGGCCGGGGTTCGCGGAGCCGGCCGCGCAGGTTAGAGCTGGGCCAGGCCGGTATCGTCGTGTCGCTGGAGATCTCCCGGGTGGCAAGGAACAACACTGACCGGTACCGGCTGCTCGACCTGGCCGGCATGACCGACACGCTCATCGCCGACGCCGACGGCGTTTATCACCCGGCCATGTTCAACGACCGACTGCTGCGGGGATGAAAGGCACCATGTCCGAGGCCGAGCTTCACATCCTGGGCGCCCGACTCGGCGGCGGGATTCGCAACAAGGCCGCCGGGCGAGCTACGCCCGGGCCTGCCTGTCGGGTCGGTGTGGAGCGAGGCCGACGGGCAGATCCTGCTGCACCCCGACGAGGCCGTCCGCGGTGTCCTCGCGACGATCTTCGAACAGCTCCCGCTGCCCGGCTCGGCCCCGGCAATGTGGCTGTGGCTCAAGGAGCAAGGCCTGAAGATACCCCTGCAGCGCAACGTCTACGACCCGGGGTACCGACATCGTCTGGGTGGAGCCGACCTACACCGCGGTGCACCAGGTGCTCACCCACCCCTATATTCGGCCGCGTTGTCTATGGCAAACCCGCTTCGTTGGTCCGATCAGCCTGCGGCCGGGGTCGAACAGCGTTTGTCGTGTCGGGTCCACCGTGGACCTACCGTGGTGCCTGTACGTGTCTGGTTACTGAGCAGCGGCGACAGGGTGAGCGCCTCGGGCTGGGGCGAAGTGGTCAGTCAGGGCGAGCGGGTGAAACGCCTGGTCAGGGTGGTTGTGCGGGATGATCTCCGTCTCGGCACCCGGTACGTGGTACTCCGCAACCTCGTGATTGAGGCTCGCGGCCTGGGGTCATGATCGTCCTGGCGACCGGAGTCTGATCAAGGGGAGACGCGCTGTTGGCCACTTCGGCAAACTCCCTTGTGGACAGACGCGCTCGTGGACCTTGAACCGCTCGCAAACCTGGTCACGGTGCTTGACGTGCGGTTTTGCGCCAGGTTGGCTGGTTCGGACATGCGTGGGCGCCACCGGCGCACCAAGGCAGTCAACCCGAGGAAGTTCGTGTGATCGTGCTGGCTAAGCTAGGCAGACGCACGAGCGCCATGCGCCTCACTGAGCATGCAACCTATCGACGATCGTTAGCGCGAAATACGTTGCCGTTCGTGACTCACCGTAGCGGGCGGGCCGGCTCCGAGTCCACAATGGACGGCAGGACCCCGGGGCCAACCGCATGCACATGATGTCGAAACGAAACGAACGAGGGTGACGCTGAGTTATGCCGATGATTGGCCGCCCGCCACTAACCACCGAGATCAATCGACAGCGCGGCACGTACCGCAAGGACCGCCACGGCCCTAAGCCGATGCTCGGGCCGGTCGAGCCTGACGTGCTCTGGCGCGTCGAGCCTGGCTCGCACCCGTTCATCTGTTCCGACTGCGGTCAGCCGTGGCTGATCGAGTTGCTCGACGACCGGACCTGGCGGCAGGTTCACGAAGGAGACTGCAATGAGTGATCTCCAGGCGGCGCTGGCCGCGCTGGGTAGCAACGACCGGCACCGGATGGCCACCCGCGTCCAGCACCTGGCCGAGCTGGCCTACGCCTCGCGCAACCTGCCACTCGGTGACGCCTGGCGCGCCGTACTGGCCGAGATCCAGGCCGTCGACAGCGCGGAGGCGACGCAACTCCTGCGCCACGAGCAGGAGTTCGCCGGCGCCGGCGTGATGTCGGAGACCGGCCCGGGCGACGGCACGAGCTACCCCGACGGCACGGTTGAGCCTGACGACGACGTGCAACTCGCGCTCATAGACGATGAAGACGACCCTGACGACGCCGCATGATCTCTATGCTGAGCGTGTCATCACGCGGTGACATCCGGTGCTCCGTGGGTGCCCAAAACCACGGGGCGAAGGTCGATCGGCACATCTGGACTCAACGGGAGTGCGGCGGGTGTACTGACCACGCGGGAGGTGCGTGCTCCCGGCTCGCGGCCGCAAGCCCGGCAGGCAACGCAAAGCAAGAGACCGGCCACCTCGACCGGTGGTTCCGGCACAGCGGCCACTACCGAGGGTTGTCAGGTGGGACGTTCGGCGGACGTCCGGGTTGCGAATTGGTGGCTGAACTCGCCGCGAGTCGATTGGCCGCCGCCTTCGTTGTCCCAGACCGCCTCCGGGGCGTCATCGGCTCCAGCCAGTGCCGCTACTGGTCTGGTGATCGCGGTCTGCTGCGAACGTGCGAGTAGATCGGCCGCATGCTCCATGTTGGACGGATCAGCCGCGGCGGTCATCGCAAGCTCGGCAACGGTCTCGCTGGCCGACGGGGGCACGAGAAGTAGATCGAGCTGATCGCCGCCATCGGTGGTGGCGACGAGCAGCGCCGCATTCATGCTGGTAAACCAACCGACCCGACACAGGTTGCCGGCGACGGGCAACCGTCGGATGTGGCCCTCCCAAGACGCCCCGTTGAGGATCACGTACCGGATGCGTCCGTAGCGTTCGGTTAGAGCCTGAACGAGAGCGGTCAACTCGGCCGAAGCGTCGCCCGATCGCGGCCACCAGGCGCCGTCTAGGACCGCCCGGCTCAGCCGCGTCGGAGCGAGCACGAGGCGGGGCGGCGGGGCTGGGGGCGAATCACGCGGAGCAGCAGCGATCATTTGCCCTCCTCAGTCGGTTCGGACGGCGGCCCCGGCCGCCACGCGGTTGTGGCGGCTCAGCCCGCGCTACCGTTGGAGACGCCCGCGAAGGAGGATCCTGGCCGCCCGGGCCGCGGCTGCGCGATTACTAACTCCGCGTGGGCATGCCGGGAGAACACCGACCACTCCGCGGCACCACCGCCAAAATGGATGACAGTCCACCTGTCACCACATAGTGCGCTGTCGGCCGCATCGCTTCACTCTCAACGAGTCTATGCCGCGCCGAGGGCCAGGCAGTTAACCCGGTTCGGACATCCGGCGTCCTAGGCACCGGACCACCCCCGACCCCGAATGACCGCTATCGATCAGGCGACAGGATTTCGTATTACGCCGCGACCGGACGCGGCGTACACTCACCAGTATTGGGCCAAGTGATTGACCTCTGCCCGAGACCTCGGCAGCCCGCCAGGATGCGCCAGAGGTGAAGTATGAGTAATCCGCCCAGCAAACCCCTGACCCTCGTCGTGGCCGCCGCGCCAGGCGGCAGCGCTATGAACGTGCGCATCATCGGCGATGTCGACCTGCTCGCCGCGGCCGACCTCGCCCGTGCGGAACAGCAACTGGCCGCCACGAGGTGCCCCTTGGTGTGTGTCGACTTGACCGGGATCACCTTCGCCGGCGCAGCCCTCGCCAACTTCCTGTTCGCTGTGTCCGCAGGGCTGCCCGGCGGGGCCTCGATGCTGTTGTGCGGGCCTACCCCGGCGACACGGCGGATCATCGAGCTGACGTTCTTAGATCAGCTCGCCACTGTGCGCGACGACATCCCGGCGGACTGGGCGTCTGCGCCCGCCATCGATCTGTCCGCGTCCCTTCCGTTGACGTCTGTGGCCGCATGACCGCGCACCGTGCGCCGATCGCAAAAGTCGGTCTGCGGCTCGACGACCGGTACCGGCTGATCAAACAGGTCGGGTCCGGCGGTATGTCGGTAGTCTTCGACGCCCACGACGAGATCTTGCAACGGCAGGTCGCGGTCAAGATGCTCGCCCCGAGCTTGGCCGCCGACCCGGCCCTGCCGCGCCGCCTGCTCCTGGAGGCCAGAGCGGTTGCAGCGCTACGCCATCCCAACATCACCTCCATCTATGACTTCGGCGTACACCGAGCCGACGACGGCGCCGTCACGCCGTATCTGGTCATGGAGATGCTTGACGGCGAACTGCTATCGCACGTGCTACGCCTCGGCCGGTTGCCGTGGCGGCAAGCCGTGAGCGTCTGCGCGGAACTCTCGGCGGCCCTGACCGCCGCGCACGCGGCCGGGATCGTGCACCACGACATCAGCCCAGCCAACATCATGCTCACCACCACCGGCGTAAAGGTCCTCGACTTCGGCATCTCGGCCCTGATCGGCGACAGTCACAACCACGTCGACGGCGACATCGTCGGCACCCCACATTATCTGGCACCCGAACGCCTCATCCGAGGCCACGTCACCGCCTGCGCCGATGTCTACGCCGCGGGACTTGTCCTCTACCGCTGCCTGGCCGGACGCCTGCCCTGGGACGCACGAACTGTCGCCGAAGTGCTCTACGCCCACACCCACCTGGAGCCGCGCCGCCTGCCGCCCCTGGGCCTGCCCCTGGCCATCGAGGAAGCCTGCCACCAATGCCTGGCCCGCGAACCGCAGCATCGCCCGTCGGCCGCCGAACTGGCCCAGATCCTGTCCCGCGAGGTGCAACGCATCGCCGCCGCGATGCCTCGGCTGGGTCAGATTCCCGAACCGCCAGCCGACCGCAACGGCGAAATCATGACCATCCCGATCGAGGTCAGCAGACCACGGCGGTACCTGCCGGCTCGGCGCGTCCTGGCAGCCACCGCCGCGCTGTGCGCGGTCCTCGTGCTCGGATACCTCCGGTATCCCACTGGCCCGCAGACCGTTGTTGCGCAGGCCGACACCACCAACCCAGGGTCGTGCTCGATCACCTACATCACCAGCCCAACGAAAGATCATCAATTTGATGCCGTGATGACGGTAACCAGCACCGCGCGTGAGCCCATCGATCAATGGACCTTGCGGTTTTCGCTGCCCGGCGGCGAATCCCTGGTGGGCGCCAGCCCGGCCACCGCAGGCACGCCGCAGGTAGCCAACGCACCCCAGATACGCGTCGGCCAGCAGGGCCGCCAAGTGACGGTAACGAACGCGCATGCGCTGGCGTCCGGGGTGCCGGTTTCGCTGACGCTGAGCGGCCGATACGGCGTCGCAGCGATCCAGCCGCCCACCGGATTGACCCTCAACGGCAAACGCTGCGACGCCACCGTCACCCTGCGCACCGCCGCGCAATCGCCCGATGCGGTGGTGACCATCGCACGGGTGCCACCTGAAAGGCAACCATCCCGCCTTCACAAGCCGCACGTTAAGCACTCGCACGGCAACAGAGGGGCTTGATCGCAACGCTCGGCCGGTATGAGCGCCGTAACCGGCACCCCCACCATCAATCCCCGACCTTGGAGAATGACCGAAGTGGGCAGCGCCCCAACAGAGCGCCCCTCGCCATTGGCGTTACTCGACACGCTCGAAGAAGTCACCGGCGAGCATGAAGACCGACTCGTGATATTTGGCAGACCGCCGGCGCGGACTCGCCATTGATGTCGCCGACGTATCTGACGGCGGTTTGAAAGCGCCGACTTCCGGAACGCGGAATTGGTCGCGTACTCGCTGAATCAGCAGCGCGGCGTCTGCGCCAACCACTAAATACAATCCCGGCGCGATTCCCGCTCAGGGCTGTAGTCGCGAACGCCCCGCGTGACGCTAGCTAGCTAGGATGTGACCGCCGACAGCGGGGAACACCGGCCCGCGGCCGGGAGTGCCGAGCCGAGAATCTTCGTCGCCAGCACCGATTCGCCGTCCTCGCCCCAGCACCCGTTGCGTTGATGTATAAGGCAACGCTAATTATCGCTGCCCGCAAAGGTGCAGTCCCGCCGGCCGCAGGCCCCATGGATGCAGCGCCACCCGGAAACTCCGAGCTGGCGTCTCAGGTTTCTCTAGCCGCAGTCGATCATTTCGCCGGGACGCTCCGAGGACAAATGTCGCGGGCGTGACGTAGGGCGTTGGCGCGCCTCCCACGACCCCGCGGATGTTCGTCTACAGATGCCGGCCGGGCTCTCCTCACCCTGCCCCGTGGGACCCCGGTAGACGTGTTGTTAGTCCAAGCCAAGGCAATCGGGCCGGGATCGTCGGCCGGTTTACTTGGAAATCGTAGAAGTCCTCGGCGGGTCCGGCCACATTGCGCCCGCGTCCTGGGCAGGACTCGCTGCGTCACGGCTGGCGGCCCCAGACTCGCTGCCTGGCGGGTCGTTGGGTGCACGCGGTAGCCGTTGAGCATTCGCGGGCGCGCGCACCGGTTGGCGGTGTGGCCAAGAGAAGTGCGGGTGCGCGGCCGTGGCCGACGCGTGACGTCGCTGCACTTTTGGATACGCCGTTCGGCCGGGTATGGGCCGTCGGAGCAAGCGGTTCGGCGAGAATCGTCACCGTCATCGACGTGCCTCGTGGTATAGCGTAGCTGTGCCGACACCGTCGGCGCGTCTGCTGAGGCGCCGGAAGTCACCAGTCATGGCCGCGAGGTCCGGGAGGCGGCAGAGGGGGCCGGCGATGCTGGGATCGGCACCGGCACGCGAAGCGTTTCGCTTGATACTACGCCGACAGTGGCATGTAGCTCGATCGATCCGCCGGGGTGATCCCGGGTCAGAACTGTCCCTGGCGGCGCAGTGAACGCGGGCGGCCGTCCGGATCGGCGGCCAAGCGATACATCGGGACGGCCAACAACCGTTGGCGCATGGCCAGTGCCGGCAGTTGGTAGGTGCGCAGCCGGCCGGCGGGTCGCTCGCCGCGTCGACCGGCGGTATGCCACGCGTCCAGGCGTAGTGCCGCAGTTTGGAACGCGGCAAACGCCGCTGCGGGCTCACGAAGGTCAGCGTCGTCGCCGGCGACCCGGTCGAGGTGCTCACGCGACAGGGTCAATCGGAGGCGCTGGCCGAACCCGTCCCCGGGTCGGCTGGTGTCGTCGACGACAGCGCAGGAGAGTTCCGAGTCGTGGGTCCACGACCGCAGATTCAGGTTGTCCGAGCCGACGCAGGTCCAAATGTCGTCGATGACACACGCCTTCGCGTGCACATAGACCGGAGTCCCCTGCCGGTTCTCCAGCCCGTACACTGCGAACCTGGCGCCACCGGCCTCCCGCAGGAGGTCGAGGGCCAGCCTGCGTCCCACAACCTGCATGGCACCGCCTATCCCACCTTGGTCGGGGTGAAGGGGCACGACCGCGATGAGGCGCAACTGGGGTGAGGCGGCGAGTGCGCCGGCGAGTGATTCCACCACCTGCGCGGACCACAGGTACTGATCCTCGACATAGATCAGCGACCCGGCACGACTGACCGCCTTGTTGTAGGCGCGGGCGATGCTGCGCTCCCCGTTGGGTGCGAACGGGTAGCCGTGGCGCCGGTACGGATACGTGCGCAGTATCTGCACGATCTGATGCCGTTCACCGCGCTGCGCGGGTGATGGCGGTGGGTCCGGTAGTTGCTGAGGCAGGGCACTGGCGTCGGTGTCTTCGCGTTCGAACAGGTCCTGAAGGCGGACGATCGGATTGCGTGACAGCGGTGATGGATCGTTCCACCGTTCCCGGAAACTCGCCTCAACGTCACCGACCGCGGGACCACGGATGGCGAATTGGATATCGTGCCACGGCGGGTGCGCACCGTATTCGGAGGCGATGGCCTGTGCCTGATGGTCACCGTGATGGCTGCCGTCGTCACGGCGGCTGTGGCACAGGTCGATCCCGCCGACGTAGGCGACATCATGAGCGGGATCGTCACGGTGACGGATCACCACCATCTTCTGGTGGTGTGATCCACCCATCCGCACCCGCATATCGCGCAGACACCTCCCGCCGGCTTGCTCGATCTCCTCGCCCAGGTGCCGGTTCTCGGTAGCGCTGAACCTGAACCGGTCCCAATGGGACCGCCAGACAAGTCCCCGCACCAGCACGCCACGGGCAGCGGCCTCGCACAATAGCCGCGACACCTCCGTCCCGGGCCCGCGCAGGCGTTCGTCGGGGTCGCCCCGCCAGTCGGTGAACAGCAGCAGGTCGCCGGCGCCGGTCGCGCCGATCTCCTCGACGAGTTCGCTGAAATACGCTGCGCCATGCACCAACGGCGTCACCGTATTGCCGGTCGTCCACGAACGCCCCGAGTCGTGACGGCGATCCAGGTCGGTCGCTTCGTTGCCGCGTTCGGTTGTCCCGAGGAGCCAATCGGTCACGTCGGGAACGTCGGAGCTGGCTCGCGCCCCCAGTGTCCGGGTAACGGATGCTGACATGGCTACACCTTGCGGTACTTCGACTCGCAGAAACAGAACACCCCATGCGCGGCGAACCCGATCGCAACTAGGATCAGCAGGTACCGCCCGAACGGCTGCCTGGTCAACGTGTGCAGCGCCGCGTCGAGGCCAGCCGACCGGGCGGCGGTGTCGATGACGGCGACATCGAACAACAGCACCCCGACGATGCCGAACGCGACACCCTTGGAGATATAGCCGACCTGCCCCAGGCGGGTCACGACATCGCGCACGCGGGAACTCATCTGCGCGAGGCGCAGCTTCTTCTCGAACGACCGACGGGCACCGTAGACGATCATGCCGACCGCCACCGTGAGCACGACCACCGCGGCCAGGCCGACAAGCCAGCGTCCGGCCGGATCGGCGAGGATTCCGGCGGTAGCCTTCGTCTGTTGCGCCGCGCTGGAGGTTGGCGCGCCTGACACGACACCGATCGCGGTCCACGCCAACACGGCGTAGATGATGGTGCGGGCCAGCGAGCCAAGACGTTCCACGACCCGACCGCGACCGGTTTCCTCCTGGTGTCCAACCGCGGCGAGCAGGAGCTGCCACACCGCCATGGCGATGAGACCCCCGATGACGCCGATCAGCAGAACCTTGCCACCCGGCTGCCCGTTCAACAGTTGGAACGCCCCGGACTGGTCACCGGATTCCGCGCCGTGACCGAGCGCGATCTGCAGAGCAAGCCACGCGATCGCCAGATGGAACAGGCCATATCCAACAAAACCCACCCGGGTCAACAGCTCCAGCGCGCGGCTGTTGCTCGCCCGGCGCGCGGTGCGGCCGGCCACCTGCGTAGCTGTCATGCGTCGTACGTACCCCTGGTGGTCGCACGTGAAACCGTGCACGCCGACCATTCAACGAATGTTGATCCTTCGCTTGACCCCCGGCGGGGCTAACTATCCACTTCGGACTGATCCGGGAGCCGGTGACCTATGGCCACAAGGCCGGTTTACCGTGCGGATGCGCGGCGGCGGCGTTGCCGTCGGCAGCCGCATCTTCGGTGTGGCGTTCGTCGACCGCGGCGGCTGGGTCGCGACGTTCGCTCGCGGCCGGCGCCCGGTTCCCGACGCCCATGAGTTCTCCAGGCCGTGGAGGCGCCGCGCTGGCGTCTGCATGCCGGCCGGCGACGGCATCTACGGCTCGCCTCGTGCTCGGCCGAATCAGAAGGTACATCGCGGGAATCCACAGCGCCGCGAAGACGAAGCTGCCTATCACATCGGTGGGGTGGTGCTCGCCGCGGTAGATACGCGAGGTCGCGACCAGGACCGGCATCGCGATCGCCGGAACCAGGAACAGCCAACGCCACCAGCCTCGGGCGTGTCCGATGACCAGAACCGCCGCGCCGCCATAGATACAGCACGTCGCGGCGACGTGCCCGGACGGGAACGCCGACGTGGGCAGCTGCGGATCGAGCTGCGTGACGTCGGGCCGTGGCCGCTTCACGATTGCCGCGGCAGTGAGGAACAGGCCCAATTCGCCGATCATGAGAGTGGCGATGAACAGGACCGGCCACCAGCGTCGGGTAACGGCGAGGGCCACCACGCAGGTCGTGACCGCGACGATGAGGATCATCTGGGTCGCGCCGAGGGCGGAGAAAGCCTCGCTCCACCAGGTCCAGGCCGGAGTTCGGTGCGCTGCGAACCAGTGCGGGATCGAATGATCGCCGGCGATGTCCCCGGTGCCGTATTTGACGACCAGCTCACCGATGCCGACCACGACTCCCAGGATCAGCACCCATGCCACGACCACACCGGCAGCGGATCGGCCCAGATGGCGTCGCGCCAACGGTTGCGGATCGGCCGGCTTCAGATCTCTGGCCGCCTCAGGCTCCAGGCCCTCGCCGAGCGGGTGGGTCACCGGTTCGGCGGACTGTTGGCGCATCAGTTCGAACGCATACGCCGTTAGGCCGAGCCACGCGACGCCGACCGCCCAGGCCCCAACCACATCGGAGAGGTAGTGGACCCCGAGGATTACCCGGCTGACTCCGATCGCCGTGATCAGGACACCAACAACGATCCTGGATACCGTACGGAAACGCGGCGCGATGACCGGCAGGAACACCAGAAGCAGCGCACCATAGCAGATCATCGAGCCAAGCGAATGGCCGCTCGGGAAGCTGTTGCCGGTGCCGTAGGACACCGGATGCGGCACGACCGGACGTACCCGGCCAACCAGAGCCTTCAGGACTGGGTCCAGGACCAGGGCGCCGGCACCAGCGGCGAGCAGATAGATCGCCAGCCGGTATCGACCACGCACGCCCGCGATGACAGCGCCGGCAAGGACGACACACCACAGTACGCCGTTGCTGCCAAACCACGAGACGACACTCGCGACGTTCACGAGAAGCGTGTGGCCGGACACGCCGTTATTGAGATCGGCAGCCAGGCCATGGTCGAGCGTTTCCAGCGGAGCCCACTGGGTCCGCACGAAGATCAGCAACACAGCGAACACCAACGCCGACGCGCTCACCCCGACCAGAGGGAGCAGACCGGCACGAGAACGTACAGACGCCCACGACATACGGACTGTATGCCCAGGCAGTCCACCGACTACACCGAGGGTCAAGCCGCGCCTGAGTCGCCGAGACGCCGTAAATGACCGTTGATGGGGGGTGCCGATACCCGAGTTGCGCGGTCAGGTTGGAATCCATGCGATCTGGGAATACGTACCAGTAAGGAGGCAACCATGTCCACTGCTGGATTAGTCATTCTGATCGTCGTCGGCCTGGTGGTCGTCGCGCTCGCCATCGGCGCCTGGCTGACCATCCGGCGGCGC
>JBKPDY010000165.1:0-6844 GCA_046728155.1 Actinomycetota bacterium | reverse complement strand
CGGGTACGTGTACCACCGCCGACCTCAGGGCCACACCTGGGACCCGGGCACGGAGTACTTCCTCCGCAACACCCGCCACACCTGGGACGGTCTCGTGTGCCCCGACGGCTGATGAGCGCCGAGCACGGCGTGAGCCCCGAGCGCGGCTATAGCAGGGACGCTCAGCGGCCGTGCACCATCCGGGTGAGACGTTCGATCAACCGGATGTGCTTGGGTTGCCGGTCGAAGGTCGTCGCCGGGAGCAGGGAGCGCATCCGGCGGCGGGCGATGCCCTTCGACCGGACGAACTCACGTAGCCCGTCGTCACCGTGGATACGCCCGAAGCCGGACTCGCCGACGCCACCGAAGGGTAGTGACGGCAGGCCTGCGAAGGAAAGTGTCCCGTTGATGGCGACCATTCCGGCCCGCAGCCGGCGGGCGACCTCCTCGGCACGCGCCTTGCCGAAGACGGCTGCGCCCAGCCCGTACGGCGTCGCGTTGGCGAGCGCGACCGCCTCCTGAACATCGGCCACCTTCTTGATGGTGATCGTCGGGCCGAAGGTCTCCTCCTGAACGGCCGCGGACTCCTCCGGCACGTCGACCAGGACCGTGGGGTGGACGAAGGGCGGCTGTACGGCCTCCGGACCACCGACGAGGGCTCGACCGCCGCGGGCCAGCGCGTCGTCGATGTGGCGGCGGATGGTTTCGATCTGGCTCGGCATGGTGATCGGGCCGATGTCGTCGGCGGAGTCGGATCCGACCCGCAGGCGTGCCGCCTTGTCCACGACCTTGGCGACGAACGTGTCGTAGACCGGCTCGGCGACGTAGACGCGTTCCACGCCGATGCAGGTCTGGCCGGCGTTGGTCATCGCGCCCCAGACTGCCGACTGCGCCGCCAGCTCGAGGTCGGCGTCGGTGTCGACGATCATCGCGTCCTTGCCGCCGGCCTCGATGATGACCGGGGTGAGCGTGTCCGCACAGGCAGCCATGATCTTCTTGCCGGTACGCGGCGAGCCGGTGAACGCCACCTTGTCGACACCCGAACGCACCAGCGCCTCGCCGGTCTCGCCGCGACCGTAGATGATCTGGAGTACCGGCTGCTCCGGCACGACCTCGCCGAAGCGCTCGGCAAACCAGCGGGCCACCGTCGGGGTGTACTCGCTCGGCTTGAACACCACGGCGTTGCCCGCCGCCAGCGCGTACGCGATCGAGCCGATCGGGGTGAAGATCGGGTAGTTCCACGGCCCGATGACGCCGACCACGCCGTACGGCTCGTACTCCAGCCTGCCGCCGAACTCGGGCAGCATGACCAGGTTGCCACGGACCTTACGGCCGCGCAGGACGCGCCTGGCGTTGCGCGCGGCCCAGGTGATGTGGTCGAACGCCGTGATGCACTCGATCAAGCCATCCGCCTTCGGCTTGCCGCCCTCATCGTGCAGGAGGTCGAGTAACTCGGGCATGCGCCTGGTCATGAGGACTTTCCACCGCAGGAGGCGTTGCCTTCGCCCGTCGAACCCGAGACCCCGCCACCACGTGGCGGCAGCCCGGGCCCGATCGACGGCGAGGCCGATCGTCGCCGCGTCGGCGACCGGAAACCGGCCGACCTCGGCGCCGGTGGCCGGGTTCGAAGAGATCAACTCTCCGTCCACGATGACCGGCACGCCCGGGGCGTGCGCGGGCGAGTCGGGGGCGGCCGGCGTATCGGGCGCTGCGGACGGCGTCTGGACCGACATGGCGGGCCTCCTGGGGTCGGTATGCCGGCCAGTCTAGTTGCGTACCTACTCTCCGGTAAGGGTCGTGGCCGTCGGTCCGGCTACCGTTGATTGAGCAACGCGGTTACCTGGGAGGCGACTTGCCCAGCTCGTCAGCTCAGTACGTCCCAACCCACGACACCGACGAGATCGCTACCGAACAGGCGTACGTATGTGCGCTGTACGAACGGCTCGACCACCTGCGCGAGGAGGCCGCCCGGCGCCTCTCGCTGGCGCTGCGTCAGCCGGGCGGAACCCACCAGGCCCGCTCGGAGCGCGAGGCGGAGGTGGCCCGCCGCACCGACCAGATCGCGCAGCTGGGGGCGGTCGAGTCGGGCCTCTGCTTCGGCCGGCTCGATCTGGATGGCGAGGGGGCGCGCTACATCGGCCGGATCGGGCTCTTCGACGACACCGGCGAGTACGAGCCGCTGCTGCTTGACTGGCGGGCACCCGCGGCCCGACCGTTCTACCTCGCCACCGCGGCGTCACCGGAGGGCGTCCGCCGACGGCGGCACATCCGCACCAAGCTACGTACAGTCACCGCGCTCGACGACGAAGTGCTCGACCTGGCCAGCGTTGGCCAGGACCCGTACGAGACGACCGGACTCACCAGCGAGGCGAGCCTGCTCGCCGCGGTGAAGGCAAGCCGTACCGGCCGGATGCGCGACATCGTTGAGACCATTCAGGCCGAACAGGACCACATCATCCGGTCCACACTCGACGGTGTTCTGGTCGTCCAGGGTGGTCCGGGCACCGGCAAGACGGCGGTCGCTCTGCACCGGGCCGCCTATCTGCTCTACACATACCGGAATCTGCTGTCCACCCGCGGCGTACTCATCGTCGGGCCCAACCAGTCGTTTCTGCGCTACATCTCACAGGTGCTGCCCTCCCTGGCCGAGACCGGTGTGCTTCTATCCACAATGGACCAGCTGTTCCCCGGGGTCCACGCGGAGGCGGTCGAGGATCCTCGCGTCGCCGAGGTGAAGGGCCGCCTCGCCATGGCCGGAGTCCTCGCCGCCGCCGTCGCAGACCGGGAAGAGGTACCAGTCGACCCGGTCCGGCTCGAGGTGGAGCGCGAGGTGCTGCATCTTGAGCCGTCCATAGTGGAGCGTGCGCGGACCCGGGCCCGACGGTCGGGGCGGCTGCACAACGACGCCCGCGAGGTCTTCGAGGCCGAGCTGCTCGATGCACTGGCCGACCAGGTGGCCACGGCGATCGGCACCGACCCGTACGCCTTCGATCCGTTGGGTGCCGACGACGCGCCCGGCGACGAGATGCTGCTCGGCGCGGCTGACATGGCAGACATCCGGCGTGATCTGTCGGCCGAACCGCAGGTCCAAGCGGGCATCGACGACCTATGGCCGGTGCTCACGCCGCAGCGACTGCTCACCGACCTGTTCGCGAGCGCGGACCGGATCGCCGCGGCGGCACCGGACCTCACCGAGGAGGAGCGGCGGCTTCTGCTCCGCCCGCTCGACGCCGGCTGGACACCGGCGGACGTGCCGCTGCTCGACGAGGCCGTCGAACTACTCGGCACGGTGCGGCTGGCGGCCGCCGGGTCCGATCAGGAACGGGCCGAGCTGCTTGAGTACGCGCGCGGGGCGCTCGACATCGCATACGGTTCGCGATCGCTCGACGCCGAGCACCGGGACGAGTCGGAGATCCTCGATGTCACCGATCTCTTGGACGCCGGCATTCTCGCCGAGCGGCACGAGTTCCGCGACCGCCTCACCACGGCCGAACGAGCGGCCGCCGATCGGAGCTGGGCCTTCGGCCACGTCATCGTCGACGAGGCGCAGGAGCTGTCGCCGATGGCGTGGCGGCTACTCATGCGACGCTGCCCCAGCCGGTCGATGACCGTCGTCGGCGACGTGGCCCAGACCGGTGATATCTCCGGTGCCCGCTCGTGGGGTGATGTCCTGCAGCCGTACGTCGCGGATCGCTGGCGCCGGTCCGACCTCAGCGTGAACTACCGGACCCCGGCCGAGGTGATGGCGGTCGCAGCCGGCACGCTCGCCGAGATCGATCCCGCGGTGGTCCCACCGCGGTCGGTCCGCGAGGCGGGCGAGGACCCTTGGCGCTGTTGCGTCGCCGAGTCGGATCTGCCCGGTACTCTGGTGGATATCGCCGTACGCGAGGCCTCGGCGGTCGGCCGCGGACGCCTCGGCATCATCGTCACGGCCGGTCGCGCCGCCGATCTGGCCCGAGCCGTCAGCGAGGCGATCCCGGAGGTCGGCGTCGGCGAGCAGGCCGACCTGGAGCGCCACGTGGTCGTGCTGACAGTACGGCAGGCCAAGGGCCTCGAGTTCGACAGCGTGGTGGTCGTCGATCCGGACCGGATCGTCGCCGGGTCCCCACGCGGACGCAGTGACCTCTACGTCGCCCTGACCCGCGCGACGCAGCGGCTCGGCATCATCGAGGTGCGATAGGTCACCACGGCGCCCGGCATGGCAGACTCGCGCGCAAAGGGTCCGGAGTCTGGGTTCGGGAGCAGCAGGCATGCAAGAGATCAACACGCTGGGCGTTGTCGGCCTCGGCACGATGGGCTCGGGCATCGTGGAGGTCGCCGCCCGTAACGGCATCGATGTCATCGCGGTCGAGGTGGACGAGACCGCCCTGGACCGCGCCCGGGCCTCGCTGCGAGCATCGACCGAGCGAGCCGTCGCACGGGGGAAGATCACGGCGGACGAGCGCGAGGCACTGCAGAACCGGGTGGTCTTCGCGGTGGGTCTCGAAGCCCTACACGCCGTGGACCTGGCGATCGAGGCCGTGCCCGAACATCTCGACCTCAAGCAGAAGATCTTCGCTGATCTGGACCGGATCTGTAAGCCGGAGGCGATTCTCGCCACCAACACCTCCGCGCTCTCCGTCACCGAGATCTCGGTCGCCACCCATCGCCCCGACCGGGTCGTCGGCCTGCACTTCTTCAACCCGGCGCAGGTGATGCGCCTGGTCGAGGTGATCCGGACCGTGGTCACATCGGACGGGGTAGTCGAGACGGTCGAGGCGCTCTGCTCCCGCCTCGGCAAGGCCGATGTGACGATCAGCGACCGGGCTGGCTTCATCGCCAACGCTCTGCTCTTCGGGTACCTCAATCACGCCGTCTCCATGTACGAGGGGCGGTACGTCTCGCGCGAAGATGTCGACGCCGCGATGCGCGAGGGCTGTGGCCTGCCGATGGGCCCACTAGCCCTGATGGACCTCATCGGACTCGATACCGCGTACGAGATCCTCGACACGATGTACCGCCGCGGCGGACGCGACCGCCGCCACGCTCCGGTACCACTACTCAAGCAGATGGTCACCGCGGGGCTGCTGGGTCGTAAGAGCGGCCGGGGTTTCTACACGTACGAGCGGCCCGGCTCCCCGGTCGTTGTTCCGGACGAGGAGACTCCGACCGGTGCCGCTGCCTATGGCACGCCGGCGCGCCCGGTACAGAAGGTCGGGGTCGTGGGGTCGGGCACGATGGCGGCCGGGATCGTCGAGGTGTTCGCCCGGTCCGGGTATGAGGTGATCTCGGTGACCCGCGGGTCGGACCGCACGAGCACGCTGCGGGAGAGGCTGACCGGCTCGCTCCAGAAGGCAGTCGTCCGAGGCAAGCTCGCCGAGGCCGACCGGGATGCCGCGTCGGCCCGGGTGACCTGGTCCAGCATGCTGGACGAGCTCGCCGACGCCGACCTCGTCGTGGAGGCGGTGGCGGAGGACCTCGCCGTGAAGAAGGCGTTCTTCGCGTCGTTGGACGAGATCTGCAAGCCCGGCGTCGTTCTCGCCACGACCACGTCGAGCCTGCCGGTGATCGAGTGCGCCGCGGCGACGGTGAGACCTGCCGATATCCTGGGGCTGCACTTCTTCAACCCGGCTCCGGTGATGTCTCTGGTCGAGGTGGTGCGGACCATCCGTACCTCGCCGGAGGCGCTGGCAACCGCCCGGGCGGTCTGCGAACGGCTCGGCAAGACGGCGGTCGTCTGCGGTGACCGGGCCGGCTTCGTCGTCAACGCGCTGCTCTTCCCGTACCTCAACGACGCCGTCCGGATGCTCGAGGCCTCGTACTCCAACGCGGACGACATCGACAACGCGATGAAGCTCGGCTGCGGTTACCCGATGGGGCCGTTCGAGCTGCTGGACGTGGTGGGCCTGGATGTGTCATTGGCCATCCAACGTGAGCTCTACCTGGAATTCCGGGAGCCGGGCTTCGCCCCGGCACCACTGCTGGAGCACCTCGTCACCGCCGGCTACCTCGGCCGGAAGGTCGGCCGCGGCTTCCGGGACTACTCGCGCAGCTGACCCCTGCCGCTGCCGGGATCGGGGTGGGTCAATCGGGGTCCCCTATAGGGGACCTGATACTCCCCATCGGGCGAGGGCGAGCGCCGACGGGTTGACCAGTGCCCGATGATGACACACATGCATCAGCGAGCGGCGCGTCGGGCCATGCAGGTCGCGCTGGTGTGCGGCGTGCTCGCCGCCTTGGTCTACCTGCTCACGGCTTGGACCGCGCACGGGCAACGGTTCGAGGACAACATCCTGGAGGCTGCCCAGCGGATCTCCGCGGCCGGCCGCTCGGCGCTCGTGCTACGGCAGATCAACCCCATTACCGGGGCCCTCGGCGGAGCGGTGGTGGTGGCGATCGGACTCTCACGGCGGCGGATTCTGCTGGCCGTCCTCGCCGCCGCGGTCATCGTTGCGTCCGTCGTCACCGTCGAGCTCGTTCAGCACCTCATGACGCGGCCGGTCCTCTTGTCGCTCGGTTACCGCCGCGAGGATCAGAGTTTCCCGAGCGGACACGTAGCGATCGCCATGTCGGTCATGTCGGCGCTGATCTTGGTGGTGCCGCACCGGATCCGGCTTGTAACGGCGGTGATCGGGGCAACGGCGGCCTCGGGAATAGCCGTGGCCGCCGTCGCCAGCGGGTCGCACCGACCGGCCGACGCGATCGGCAGCGACCTGATCGTGCTCATGTTCACTTGCCTGGCGTTGAGCATTCTCAGCCGCCGGGGACTACTGAGCGAGGCGCGGTGGGGCATGACCCCGGCGCAATCCGTACGCCGCGCGTCTGGTTGGGCGGTCGCTGGCCTCGGTGCCCTGGCGCTGGCCGTCGTGTTCGCGATGTCGGGGAC
>JBKPDY010000164.1:0-18230 GCA_046728155.1 Actinomycetota bacterium | reverse complement strand
GTACACCGGCAACGTGAGTCCGGCCAGGAACAGATAGTAGATCGGCCGGTTGCCCGGGAAGTCGTAGCGCGCCAGCACATACGCGGCCATGGAACCGAGCAGCATGGTGAGGAATACGCCGCATCCCACGATGATGATGGTGTTCAGGAAGAACGCGCCGATGTGGCCGGCGCCCCAGGCCCGGCTGAAGTTGCCCCAGTGCAGTGATTTCGGAATCAGCGAGAGCGGATTCGTGAGGATCTGGGCGTCATCCTTGAACGACGACAGCACCACCCACAGCAGTGGGAAGACCACCATCAGCCCCCACACCAGCAGGAAGGCGTGGGAGAACCCGCTGAAGATGGAGTCGGTGCCACCAGAAACGAGCTTCGGCTTCCGACCGGGCGTGACCGTTTCAAGGCCGGTGTCGGCGATGGCGACGGTCTTCTCGACCTTCACGGTGCTCACTCGCCCACCCCCTCAGTACTCGAGCCGTTCGCGGCGGGTGATCCGCAACTGGAACGCGGCGAGAATCATGGTAAAGATGCCCAGCGCGACCCCCATCGCGCAGGCGTAGCCGTAGCGGCCGCTCCGGCTGCTGTTGAAAGCGGTGAAGTTGATGACCGAAGCGAAGATCTCGCTGGCATGATTGGGGCCGCCCTGGCTCGGCGTCATCACGAAGACCAGGGCGTACATGTCCAGCGCGATGAAGCCGAGATACACCCACGCGATCGAGACGGTGTCGCGAAGCAGCGGCAGGGTGACCCGGAGGAACGAATCGACCCGGTTGGCACCGTCGAGCAGGGCCGCCTCGTAGATGTCCTTCGGGATCGACTGCATCGCCGCCGAGAACAGCACCAGGTAGAAGCCGACCCCGCTCCAGATCGCGATGAACAGGATCCACCACAACACGGCGGGTACGCCCAGGAAGGGCGTCGGGTCGGCGACGAACGCGACCGGGTTGTCCTGGTCGACGAGGCCGACCTTGATGAGCAGGCCGTTGAGCAGGCCCTGATCGTCACCGCGGTAGATCGCTTGCCACATGATCGCGATCAGGACCAGTGAGAGCACCTGTGGGAAGAAGAAGATGATCTTGTATACGCCGGAGCCGAAGACACCCCGGACGCCGGCCCTGTTCCCGCGTCCGCCGACGTTCAGCAGGAACGCGAAGAACAGGGCCAGCGCGATGGTGAAGAGCGGCACGGTGATCAGGAAGAAGACGTTGTGCCAGAAGGCCAACCTCATCAGCTCGTCATTGAACAACCGGACATAGTTGGCGAAACCGATGAAATGCTGCTCGTCGGAGTAGCCGCCCCAGTCCGTGAACGAGTAGCCGATCGACTGCACAAAGGGCCATACGACGTACCAGACGTACAGCGCCAGAGGCAGGGCCAGGAAGCCCGCGACGAATCGGCCCTTACCGTGCCGCATCGTGGTTCACCTCGATCCGTCCAGTAACAGCCGCGTCAGGTCCGCGTCTGCTTCTTGATGCTGCTGTCCCCGGCCACCTTGTCCGCCGCCGCCTGCATCGTGTCGGAGAACTTCGCGGCCGTCATGCGGCCGGCCATGAGCTCGCCGATCGCGTTCTGGCTCGCCTTGTCCAGGTCGCCGTACCAGTCCGGGAACTTGAACGACACCAGCTCGCCGGCGCCCTTCATCAGCTGGTTGGCCGATGTCAATGCGGTCGAGTCGGTAACGTTGTCGCCCGAACCCTTGGTCGAGGTCAGCGAGTGGGTCAGCGAGGCGAACTTCGCCGCGCCGTCCTTGGACAGCATGGCGCGCAGGAACTCCATGCCCCCGGCCGGGTTTGCGCCCTTCTTCGGGACGATCCAGCCTTCGCCTGAGCCGGCGAAGACCGCATTCGGCGCCTTGTCCGCCGAGCTGACGTTCCAGAAGTTCTCGATCTTCATCTGGAACCCGGACGGGATGGTCGCCTTCATCTCGTTCTCGAGCCAGGTGCCGACCGGCAGGAACGCCGCATGGCCGTCCAGCCACGCCTGCTGCGACTCGGTGTGGCTCAACGTTGCGGAGCCCTTGAGCGCGTCGTTGTCCTTGATAATCTTCTCGGTCGCGCTGAGAGCCGCCAGGACCTCGGGGGTCTTCCACGCGCCGGGCTTGAGGTTGTCGATGTCGACAACCGCCGACCGGCCGCCCGACTTCCAGATCCAGCTCATGATGGCCCACCGCATGTAGTACGGGTACTTGCCAGCGAACGCGAACGGTGCGACGCCCTTCGCCTTGATCTTCGGGGCCAGGGTGAAGAACTCGTCGAACGAGGTCGGTGGCGTCCAGCCATTCTTGTCGAACAGGGCCTGGTTGTACCAGATGCCGAACACGGTGTACGCGTAGTTCATGACGTAGAACGTGCCGTTGAAGGTTCCGTCGTCCACGGTGCCCGGCAGCAGGGTGTCACGGACCTTCACGTTCTTGTCGTCCCAGCTCGGCGCGTCGAGCAGCGGTGTGAGGTCGGCGAGCGCCCCATCGTTGATCAGCGCGTCGAGGGCCATCGAGTCGGCACCCGAATTGTTGATCAGGTCGGCCGGGGTGGTGCTGAACCTCGGCTGCTGCTCGGTCTTGATCTTCTGGGTTGAGCTGAGGTTGACCGTGACCTGGCCGTGCTTCGCCGCGAACAGCGTCTTGTCGAACTTCGGGTACTCGTCGCCGAGTCCACCGTTGAACACGATAACGTCGACCTTTGAGCCGTCGGCGACACCGAACGGGTTGTCAGGCGTCTTCGCGGCAACGTTGGCGCCGTTGTTGTTGCTGGAGCCCCCGGCGCACGCCGCGAGCAGGCTCCCCGCCGGCGAGACGATCAGGCCGGCCAACGCGGCTCGCTGGAGTAGGGCCCGCCGGGACAGCAGGGCATTGTGAGGTTGGGGACTAGCTGGCATGTGCGTCTCCTCGGTTTCGTGTCAGGCGGTCTGCCGGACCTCGGCGGTAGTCCCGCTGATCGAGGTTTGTTGATTTGTGTCCCCGTGGGGACGGTTGCGGACAGAGATGGATCACTCTGCCGTAGATGCACCACAATTTGGTCACGCTGTCGCCTCTCTTTGGATCGGCGACCGGTGACCCGCCACCGCTTGCGCGGTGACCTTGAAGGCGGCGTGCGCCTGTTCGTACGTGCGTTGTGCGACGGCGATGTACAGCAGGTCCAGGACGACCAGCTGCGGGTGCCGGGCCGACAGCGCGTCCGGCCGGAATGTGGTCGCCTGCGTCGCCGTGAGCAGGACGATGTCAGCGACGGCGGCGAGCGGAGAGCGAGGGAAACTGGTCAGGGCGATCGTGGTCACGCCGTGGCTTCCGGCCTCGGCGACCATTTCGATGGTTTCGCGGGTCTGGCCGCTGTGGGAGATCCCGAGGGCCACGTCGCCCTGCCTCAACAGCGCCGAACTGGCCAGTCCGTTATGTACATCGGACCAGGCCCAGGCCGCGACACCGATGCGGTGGAGACAGAACTGCATCTCCGCCCCGACGAGAGCGCTGCCGCTGGCCCCGTAGATATCGACCCGGGAGGCGGCGGCGATGACATCGGCGGCCCGTTCGACCTCGCCCAGGTCGAGCAACGAGGCCGTGTCATGCATCGCGCGGGTGTCGGCGGCCATGATCTGGCTGAGCACCCGCTCGAGCGGATCTGCCGGCTGGATCTCGCGGCCGATGTCGACCATCCAACCGGCCGCGCGGGCGGCCCGGCCGGTCTCGCCGGCAATTGCGAGCCGCAGATCGGCATAGCCATCGAACCCCAGCGCCCGGCAGAACCGGGTGACGGTTGCCGGTGAGGTCTCGCTCCGCTCGGCCAGCTCCACGATGGTCGACCGCGCTGCGCCGGCCGGATCGGTAAGGATCAACTCGCCGACCCGCTGGAGTGCATCGGAGAACTCGGGCAAACCCGCCCGCACCCGGGCCAACAAGCCTTCGCCCGTGGCCCCGTCCCGTGAGCCGAGCTCATCGAGGGGAACCATCGGAGACACCCGGACGGGAGCTCGCGGCATGGCTACCTTTCAGGAAGGTTTCTTATCTGTAGTGGTAAAACTTCTTACCAGGCGCGCAGCTTGTCAAGAGTGCCGGCGAAGCATTTGCGTATCGGTTTCCACTACGATCTGGAATCCGTCCAGAATTGGCGAGACCCCGGCCACCGTCTCTGGCCGTCCACATAGGAACCGATCGTCCGCCGGGCGGACCGGATTCCGTGCAAGGATCACCGAATGCGTGTCCTGGTCGTAGGTGGCTCGGGTTATGTCGCCGGCCTGGTGATGCCCCTGCTCAGCCAGCGGCATGCCATCCGGGTCCTGGACCGGCGACCGCCATCCGCCGACGCCGAGCACGTCATCGGGGACGCCACCGACTTCGCGGACCTACGCCGTGCGGTCGAGGGCATGGACGCGGTCATCCACTGCGCGATGGGCAGCCGCGAGTGGTCGACGCCGCAGGGCGCGGCCGACGCGTTCGACGTGAACGTCAAGTCCGTGCATCTGACCCTCTTGGCCGCCCGGGAGGCCGGCGTACCGCACGCAGTGCATGTCAGCAGCATGTCGGTCTATCGGGATCTCATGCGGCGCCGGCTCGACGAGACGCTGCCGCCCGACGCCACCGACCTCTACGGACTGACCAAGCGCCTAGGCGAGCAGGTGTGCCTTGCTGCCGCGGTCGAATGGGGTCTCTCCGTGAACGTGCTCCGACTGGTCTGGCCGACACCGGACGAGCTCTGGCCGGCATGGGGCCCGTGGGAGGCGCCAGAACTGCTGTACGCGGACGACGGCACACTCATTCACCCGACCCGGGCCAGTGACGTCGCCCGCGCGCTCCTGCTCGCTCTGGATCATCGAGACGGCGGTCAGATCTTCACTATCTCGGGCGACGAGTCGGCTCGCCTGTGGAGCACCGCCAAGGCCCGCCGGGTTCTCGGGTGGGCCCCGACACCCGAAATGCCGGAGGAAACGGAAAAGAGCGGAACCTGAGGGACAAAGCGCAGTCCAAAACAAGGCCGGGAAACGCGCCCGGCAGCACGGACCTCTGCCGGACACCGAAAACCCCGCCCGTGGGACCGGGGTTTCTGTCGGTGCGTCTGCACCGCCGGCAGCTTGCGCGTTCGCCGTAGCTCGCGACTGCATGCCGGTAGCCGTGTACCTCGGCCGGGTCGCGATGTCTGTTTGGAGGGCCCACTTCTCCCACGATGTCACCGCCGACCGCGCGCGTAGGCCGAGCCGGGTGCTCGCCCGGCGCTCAGGCCGCGTACCGTCCTCGGCCGAGCGTGGACGGCTACTCACCTAGACGGGATATCGCAGTGACCCAGCAATCGTTTCGCCGCATCGGGCAAGCCATGCGCTCCGGTCCCGTACCTGCCGCTGGGCGACGATCCGGGCCTGGCCAACCGCCAACGTCTTTGCGCACGGCTTGCTTGCGCTGCCGGCGAGGGTCCGGCGAGGGGGACCGAGACGCCGCCTCAGGGCTCTAAGGTTGGCGAATTGCCTGATCGCCAGCATCCACATGGGACATGTGAGTCTGCGTCGGGCGGTCCCGGCGATGGGCCTTCGATCGACCGATCGTCAACGGCGTCGTACAGGGATCTGTTTCCGGCACCAGCACCGTGCGGAGCATTGGCTGCCCGCAGTTCCTCGCGGATCGCGTCGAGCTCATCGCGGAGCGCCTGAACGACAGTAAGCGTCTCCTGCTCGATCCTGGTCGCTTGTCCGAGGCGTTCAACGAACCATGACGCTAGAGACGCTGTGATGACACCGAGCAGCGCGATGCCCCCGAGCATCAACCCGCCGGCGACCAAACGACCTTCGGCCGTGGTTGGATATCGGTCGCCGTAGCCAACGGTGGCCATGGTCGACAACGCCCACCACAGCGCGTCCCCATACGTCTTGATATTGGCGTGTGGGTTCGCGCGCTCGGCGTCAAGCATGGCCAGGGCCGCGACTACCCCGCCAGCTGCGACGGTGGCCGCGACGCCTACGACCACGTGGCTGCGGTTGAACGGCGATCCACCACGGCTCATGGCCCGTAGCGCCACGACCCCTCGGACAGCACGAAGAGGCCTCAACATGGGTAGGGCGATCATCACGAGATCTAGCCAGTATCGCCGGACGAACAGAAGTCGATCACGCGCCAGGATAAGTCGAGCCGCGTAGTCGACGACGAAAACGATCCAGACAACGAGGCTGATCGCATAACAGGCTCTCTGGTAGGGAGGGGACAGATCCGGCTTGAGGATCGGGAGCGCGTACACGGCCAGGAACACCAGGCCCAAAGCTACGAGCGCGGGTGCGGTCAGTCGTTCATACCTACTCTCACCCTGAAGGCGCATCGGTGTGTGATCACTTTCTGCCGCAGGCGTCTCGGGGAACCATCACGCCCTGACCGGGCAGCGTAGCGAAGCCGAGCACCGCCCATCCGGTCGGTCATCGTGACCTGCGCCCCGGCGTGATCACCTCGTCCGATCGGATGAAGAACGTCCGACGTTCGGCATACCGTCAATCCCGTGGTGTTCGACGAGGAGGCCGCCCTCGCCGCCGTCGCCGCATTGGCGCAGACAACGGACGAGGAGATGGTCGCCGACATCTGCGCCGCGGTCGAACTGCTCGCGAAAGTGTGGGGTGCGTGGCGGGGCGGCCGGGAGTACCCGCTACCGCGTCACCCGGCTCGGAGGGTGGCCGACGCCCGTGGCGAGGCCGTCGTCGCCGCGCTGAACGGCGTTCGCGCGCTCACGTCCCGGTCCGACCTCACCGCCGCGATCAATACGGCGCGGCCGCCGTTGAGTCAGGTCTGGCCGGAGCGCCGACCCGGCGAACGCTCCGTCGCCGTAACAGTCGACAGGCTCCGGTATCAGGCGCTGATCAGGCCGCGGCTTGTGCGCGACGCTCGGGCGATCACCGCCGACCCGGAAGGCTTCCCTCCTCCCATCTAACGCCGTTGCACACGGGGTTGCGCGGCGGCCGTTTAGCGTCCGCTGGCTGCGACGAGAGTCGTTACGTCGTACGCCGCGAGAGCCGAAACCTACGGCACCACCTCGGGGCCGCAGGACCGTCGCGCGGATCAACCCAGTCAGCTCCTCCACAGAGAAGTTGTGGCGCGAACGACGGCGCACCCGAGCCGGATCTCGTCAACGATCTTGTCTGAGAGAATGACCGCGCCCAATGCCGTGGGGCTCGTCGCGGCCCTTTCCTCCACGGATCATCGATGATCTTCTTTAGCCCGATCCTGGCCGAGGACTTCCCGCGAGGTCGGGCGGCCGAGCGGGCTGTGACTGATGCCGCCGAGCGACTTCATTGGCTCACCTACACCCGTCCCGCGCACGGGAGTCACGCGCGCGAGCTCGGGCGGCGACACTCGTAGGTCGGCGGGCCGGCGTCGTGGACCTCGCCTCGACCGCGACGTTTGGGTATCGATTCGGTGGACCGCATGTCTCAAAGTGGCTGGCTGGTAGTGCGCTGTGGACGACACCGGGTCCAATCTGGTCGCTGAGCGTCAAGGGCGGTGTGTCTTCATGATTCGCATTACGCGATTGGGCAAGATCTGGCTGGTCCTGCCAGTGATGGCCGTCAGTTACGGGTGCGCGGCGCCGCAGGCGTCCGGGGATTCACCGAGGGTCAACTGTGGACGCACTACGGTTCCACCACCATGTTGGGAACGGCCATTTCCAGAGGGGCGCGATGTACCGCCAGGTCAGGCTGGCGACGCTGGGGCAATACAACGAGCGGGCCCGCTCGCCTTCACCCCCATCGTCCCGAGGTTCTCGATATTGCCGACGATTGTCCAAGCTACAGAGAGCGAGGCCGTTTTCGTCTTCAACTTCCCCCTGGGGCCGGACTTCCCGACCGATGGACGCGTGGAGGTACTTGAGGGACGGAGTGGGGGACCATCCGACATCATTTCGATGGCGGATACAGACGCGAAAATGTTTCCGGGTCATGTAAGTCTGATAACCATCGGTTCCGGCATCCCGGCCTATTTGAAAACTGGCAATGGTACGAGCGGCGTAACCATGAGCCTTTCGAGCAACGTCTGGGTCGGCGTCAACTTCTGGGGGCCCGCGCTACCCCCCGCGACGGCACAGAAGCTCGCCGAAACATTCGGTTAGCCTCGGCCTTCGGTAGCCAATCACCCAATTTAGAAGCAGCGACAGGGCCCGGATTCCGTATCGAGGTTTGCGGGCTGACTTGTGCGCTCATTGCGTACGGGTGTTCGGATATCCTGTACGAGGTTTGCCGAATCGCCCGCGTAACGGCAGCTTGGATATCCGCTGTGATTGTTTAGTCCGGGACAGGGAACGGATCGGGCGGTTCGGGGTACTCGCCTCGGGCGTAACGAAGCCGATGATTCAGGTCATTGATCGCTTGGCGGAGATCGCGTCGGCGTGAGCTCTCATTGAGCAATCCTACCGAGATGAAGCGGCGCTGGAGTTGCTCGGTCAGGTGCTCAGGTATCTCTCGGGCCCTTATGTGGCCCTCGATGATGGCCAACACTCCAATGAGTGCCCTGAGGTCCTGATTGTGTACGTCGTTGGGCGCGTCCGAGTTGTCTGCATCGGCCATGCGTCAAGAGTGGGATACGCGGCCCGACCGGCGCAAGTGTCCGGAGTGGATCATGCCCGCGCGGTCCCCACGGTGGTTGGACCTTCCCCGGTGACTCGCTGCCCTGCCTGAGGGACCGAAAGCTATGGTTCCGGGCTCTCGACTGCGTACAGCATCTTTCCCGTGTCGGCGTCAACGAAATTCATGATCGTACAGAAGTACGTAGTTGTGGGGGACGGCGTAGCCTGTGGGGGTGGGCCAACGGGAGCGCACGGGACGTTCACGAACGTTATCACGTATACCAACGTGTCCTTCATGAGTGGCTTGAGAGTCCCGTCCGGCTCGTCTGTGCCCGATCCTGGGTCAGTGGCGAGGGGCGAGCGTGATCGTCGGAACAAAGTTGGTTGGGCAGATCGATTCGCCCGGGTTGTTGCACGTGGCCAATGCGTCCGACCATGTCTTCGTCGGCAGAACCGTAACGGGTGGGGTTAATGTCCGGCGTTGTCTTCGCTGATGCGTCGTCGCGCCGTGTGCCGATACACTCGCCGACGTGAGCGAGTCGAGCCGACCAGCCGCTGTGCTGTTCGACTCGGGCGGAGTGCTCATGCAGCCGATTGGCGGGCGTTGGAACCCTCGCGCAGATTTCGAAGAGATCCTCACCACGGCCGTGCCGACCCTCGCGCCCAAACGACATAGCAACCGCCATCGCGGTCAGGGACGCCTTCCTTCATGGTGCAGTCGGCACTCCCTCGCCCGAGGTGCCAAACAACTAATTGATTATGGTGACACGCCTCTTTAGAGGTCGGGTGCCGGGATGCGGGAGTGGCCGCAGATCCCGCCGCCCGGCCAAGCCGGACCGGTCAAGGACATGCAACTTCGCCACCGTGAGCGCGGTTGGTGCACTCCGCTAACTTCCGGCCACGGAAGTCGGGGATCCCCGAGTCGGTCGAGATGCCGGGACCGGTCAGTGCGACCGCTCGGGTCGTCGCGGCTATCCGTCGCGCGACCTGCTCGGCGGTGAGGCCACGCCCGCCGGCCCTACCCGTGCCAGCGACCGTAGCCGGTCCCGGGGCCGACCGGGCATCGCCGCGAACGACCGGTGCCCGACCCCGTAGGCTGCGAGCTATGGGAGTGCCCGTCGGCGCCTCGGCCACCGTCGGCCTGCGTGTCACGACGGCCGACACCGCACGGGCGTTGGGCACGGGCGACGTGGACGTGCTCGCTACCCCGCGGGTGCTCGCCCTGGCCGAGGCGGCGACGGTACGAGCGGTGGACGGACTCCTCGCCAACGGGCAGACCACCGTGGGCACCCGGGTCGAGCTGGAGCACCTGGCCGCTACACCGGTCGGTCGGATCGTCGAGGCCGAGGCGCGACTCGTCGAGGTGGACGGCCGACGGCTCATCTTCGAGGTGGCCGTACGCGACGCGACGGAGACGGTCGCCACCGGGCGGGTCGAGCGGGCGGTCGTCGATCGACAGCGGTTCCTCGACCGGGCGCGGACCTGAGGAGGCCGGATGGCACCGTTGCGGGAGATCGCCTCGGACGTGTACGTGCTGCGCCATCCGGTGCTCGACGTGAACGCCTCGCTGGTCGTCGGTGGCGAGGTGGCCCTCGTGGTGGACACGCTCTCCACCGACGCTCAGGCGGAGGAGCTGCTCGGGCACGTCCGCCGGGTGACCCCCCTGCCGCTCGTGATCGTCAATACGCATCACCATTTCGACCACTGCTTCGGCAACGCGACCGTGGCCGATGCTTCGCCCGGGACCACGATCTGGTCCCAGCAGTCCGCCGCCGCCACGCTCCGCGAGCGGGGAGCCGAGTTGCAGCGGACGATCGAGGCGGAGTACGCCGCCCGGGATCCTGGGTTCGCCGCGGCGGTCGCGGCGGTCGAGCTACGGACGCCCGACCGGTTCGTCGTGGATGAGTCCATCATGGACCTTGGCGGCCGGAGCGTGGATCTGCGCCACTTCGGCCGCGGACACACGGATGGAGACCTGGTCGTCGTCATCAGCGACGCCGGAGTTCTGCTTGCTGGCGACCTCATCGAGCAAGGGGCGCCGCCGTCCTTTGGGGACTCGTACCCGGTCGAATGGCCCGACACACTGGCCGCGCTGCTCCACGCGGTCGCGCCGTCCGGCGCAACGCCCATGGTCTCGACCGTCCTACCTGGACACGGCGATGTGGTGGACCTCGCGTTCGTCCAGGCCCAGCACGACGAATTGACCACGCTCGCGTGGCTCATCCGGGAAGGGCACTGCGACGGCGTGCAGGTTGACCTGGTGGTGGCGAAGGCTCCGTTCGGTCCGGAGATCGCCCGCGGCGCCGTAATCCGCGGCTACGCCGAACTGGACGGCCGCATCTGAACCGGCGTGGGCCGACGTCGTCTGGACTGAGGAGTCGAGCGACGAGGGAAGACGGCGGCTACCAGGGCACACGGCACGCGCGAGCGGAGCGAGCGCCAAGCGCTCAGCTCACCTCACCATCGAGCCGACGACGGGCTTGGTCAGCAGCGCCGACTGGTTGCGGGCGACACCCGGGTCGAGTGAACGCTCAACGAAGATGGCGTGCCACACACAGAAGACCAGCACCGTCCATACTGGACGGGAGTGGTCGCCCTCGCCGCGGCGATGGGCCTCCAACAGGCGCAGCGCGTACGAGAGGTCGAGAAGTTCGCCGGCGCCGGACCGACGGAGGATGTCGCGGGCCCACTCGTACATCTCGTTCTTCAGCCAGACCCGGGTCGGCGTCGGGAAGCCGAGCTTCTTGCGGGTGACGATCGCCGGTGGTACCACGCCCGCGAGAGCCTGGCGCAGCGCGTACTTGGTCTCGATCGATCGAGGTGGCAGCTTGAGCTCGACCGGGATTCCGGCGGCGACCTCGAAGACCTCCCGGTCGAGGAACGGCACCCGCGCTTCCAACGAGTGGGCCATCGACATCCGGTCGGCTTTGACCAGGATGTCGCCGCGCAGCCAGGTATACACGTCGATGTACTGCATCGCGGTGACGTCGTCGAGTCCCAGCGCGGCCGCCTCCGCGTAAAGCTGTGCGGTCACATCGGTGTAGCGCACGCGGGGGTCGTAGTGGCGCATCAGCTGCGCCTTCTCCTCCTCGGTGAAGATGCGGGCGTTGCCGTAGTACCGCTTGGTCAGGGGTGTGGTCCCGCGTTCCAGGAAACTCTTGCCCTTCACGCCCTCCGGGATGACCCGGGACACCGCACGTAGGCCACGTTGCACCGGTGTCGGCAGGCCGTTGACGGCGGAGAGGGAGAGCGGCTCGCGGTAGATGGTGTACCCGGCGAAGAACTCGTCGGCACCCTCGCCCGAGAGCACGACGGTGACATACTCGGCCGCCTTCTTCGCCACGAAGTAGAGCGGGACGAGGGCCGGGTCGGCGACCGGATCGTCGAGATGCCAGACGATGCGGGGCAACGCTTCCATCATCTCCTCGGCGCCGATCTTCGTGCCGATCGTGGTCACGTCGAGATGGCGTGCGGAGTCCTGGGCGACGTCGAGCTCGTTGTAGCCGGGCACGTCGAAGCCCATCGTGAAGGTGAGGATCTTCGGGTTGAACTCCCGGGCCAGGGCCACGACCGCGGTGGAGTCGATGCCGGAGGAGAGAAACGCACCCACCGGTACGTCCGAGCGCATGTGCAGCCGGACCGACTCACGCAACGTGTCCTGGATCCGTTTGTACAGGGCCTCCCGATCGGAGACCGGCGCCGGCCGGAAGTGGGCCCGGTAGTACCGCCGGGTGATGATGGCACCGCCGGGCGTGTAGGTGAGGCTCTCCCCCGACCCGAGCCGGCTGATTCCCCGGTGCATTGTGTGCGGCTCGGGCACGTACTGCAAGGTCAGATAGTGGGACAAGTTCGCGGTGTTGATGCCCGCGTCGCCGACTACGGCGGATGGGGCAAACGGCAGCAGCGCCTTCTTCTCACTGGCAATGTAGAGCCCGTCCTCGGTACGGACGTAGTGCAACGGCTTGATGCCGAACGGATCCCGGGCGGCGAACGCGACGCCCTTGACCGAGTCCCAGATGACGAACGAGAACATCCCGCGCAACCGGTCGAGCACATGCTCGCCCCAGTAGTGGTAACCGGCGACGATCGCCTCGCCGTCGCCCTGGGTCCAGAACTCGGCCCCGAACTGCTCGGCCAGCTCCCGCCGCAGCTCGATGTAGTTGTAGATCTCGCCGTTGAAGGTGAGCAGATACCGCCCAGCCTCAGGGCCGGCCTCCGGCCGAGCCTCATGACCCGCCTCCGCGGGCGTCGGCGACTGAGCCCAACGACCCGCCTCCGCAGGCGTCGGCGACTGAGCCCAACGACCCGCCTCCGCAGGCGTCGGCGACTGAGCCCAACGACCCGCCTCCCCAGGCGTCGGCGGGTAGCGAAGCGGTTCGTGGCTGAGCTCGACGTCGATGATCGACAGTCGCTTGTGGGCGAATATCACGTCGGGCCCGAACGTCTTCACGCCGGTTTCGTCCGGGCCGCGGTGGTGCAGGCTTTCCAGTGCCGCCGCGACCGCCTCGCGCCTCGTCTCGGCCGAGCCGGTGTCGCTGATGTAGACGAGCACTCCGCACATGCCGCCATCTTGTCACGAGCTACCCTCGGACGCGGGTCGCGGGCCGATCCCCGCGATGTGAGGAGGCGCAATGACTGCGGACCGGGAAACCAACGACGGGCAGCCTGACTCCGTCACCGCGAAGACCGCCGCCGACCCGGAGCCGGGCGTCAGGTCGTACGACACCGAGTACCCCGAGGCGCTCAAGGCCTTCATGCGTACGGGTTGGAACGACTCGTGGCTCGACGTGTCCCGACGCCCCGAGGCCGATCACCACGCCGCCCGGCGGGCCCGGCTGAGCGCGGCGTTCCCGGGCGAGACGCTGATCATTCCGAGCGGCCGGGAGAAGGTGCGGGCCAACGACAACCTGTACCGCTTCCGCCCGGGCTCCGACTTCCTGTGGCTCACCGGCGAACACGACCCCGACGCCGTCCTGATCATGCGACCGGACGGCGACGGCCACGACGCCGTCCTCTACGTGCGCCCCCGGTCACCCCGTGACACGGACGAGTTCTTCCGTAACGCCGTGTACGGCGAGCTGTGGATCGGCCGCCGGCACACGCTCGCTGAGAAGGCGACCGAGCTCGGCGTCGAGACCGCGAACCTGAGCCAACTCAGCGAGGCACTCGCGGCCTGCGCTCCCGGGCGTGCCCGGGTCCTGCGCGGGTACGACTCGACAGTCGACGCCGCGGTACTCGGCTACGACCCCGGAGAGGCCGGCCAACGCGACCGGGAGCTCGCCTCCACCCTCTCCGAGCTCCGCCTGGCGAAGGACGAGTGGGAGATCGCCCAGTTGCAGGACGCCATCGACGCGACCGTCCGCGGGTTCGAGGATGTCGCACGGCACCTCCCGGCCGACCGGTCGGTCACCGAGCGTTTCCTGGAGGGGCTGTTCGCCCTGCGGGCCCGTCACGACGGCAACGATGTCGGATACTCCTCGATCGTCGGAGCCGGTGCGCACGCGACGATCCTGCACTGGATCCGCAACACCGGCGCCACTGTTGCGGGCGAGCTGATCCTGATGGACATGGGGGTCGAGAACCGCCACCTGTACACCGCCGACGTGACCCGCACGCTCCCGGTCAACGGCACGTTCAGCTCGATCCAGCGCGATGTCTATGACATCGTGTACCGCGCGCAGCAGGCCGGAGTGGACGCGGTCGCACCCGGGGTGCGTTACGAGGAGGTCGCCCGCGCCTGCAACCAGGTTCTCGCCGAGGGCCTCTACGACCTGAAGCTGCTGCCCGGCTCGGTCGAGGAGGCGATGGACAAGGAGAACATGGTCTTCCGTCGCTGGTCCCTGCACGGGTTCGGACACATGCTCGGACTGGACGTCCACGACTGCGCCCGCGCCCGAAAGGAGTTCTACCGCGACGGTGAACTGAAGGCGGGGTACGTCGTCACGGTTGAACCAGGGCTCTACTTCCAGCCCGAGGACGACCTCGTTCCGGATGAGCTGCGCGGAATCGGGGTCCGGATCGAGGACGACGTTCTGGTCACCCCGAAAGGCGCCCAGGTGCTCTCGGCCGGACTGCCCCGCCGGCCCGAGGACGTCCAGACCTGGCTGGCGACCCAGCGTGAGGCGGGTCCACGCCTGCCCGGTCAATAGCGCCGTCCGTGACGGTGCCCTTGCCGGCATCAGGCACGATGACAAGGAACACGGTCCTCTGTCGTCTGAAAGGTGCGTCATGAGTTCTGGCACCATCGCCCTGATCGTCGGCGGCGTCATCGTTCTACTTCTGATCATCCTGGTCCTCGCGGTCATCGGTATGTACAACCGGCTGGTCCGCCAGCGCAACCAGGTGGAGGCCGCGTGGGCGCAGATCGACGTACAGCTCAAGCGCCGCACCGACCTGATACCCAACCTCGTCGAGACGGTCAAGGGCTACGCCGCACACGAGCGGGGCACCCTCGACGCCGTGATCCAGGCGCGCAACGGAGCGGTAGCGGCGCAGAACGCCGACCCGGCCACCCGGGCGCAGGCCGAGAACGCCGTGACCCAGACGCTCGGCCGGCTCTTCGCCCTCGCCGAGGCGTACCCGAATTTGAAGGCCAACGAGAACTTCCTGGCTCTACAATCCGAGCTGACCAACACCGAAGACAAGATCGCCTACTCGCGGCAGTTCTACAACAGCTCGGTGCAGACGTTCAACAACTCGACCCAGACGTTCCCGGCGAACGTCATCGCCGGCATGTTCAACTTCAAGCCCAAGGAGTTCTTCGAGGCGCCCGAGGGCGAGCGCGGACCTGTCCAGGTCCGGTTCTAACCAACGGGCGTCATGAAACCCTGGCTGGTGGAGGCGGTCATCGCGGCCGCCTCCCTGGTGGTCTGGTTCGGCACGTACGGTCTCATGCTGCTCGCCACCAGGCCCCGGCACATCGAGCCAGCGCCGGCCAGCCAGGAACTCGGCCCGCAACCACCGGCGGTGGTGAGCCTGCTCGCTAACGGCTGGGAGGTCACCGAGGACGCCGTCGAGTCCACATTGCTCGATCTGGCTGCGCGCAAGTTCTACGAGTTCCGGCAGCCGGCCAACGATCCGGCTCAGACGACCATCCACCTGACGCAGAATCACGACGACGCCGACCTCATGCCGTACGAGAGATCGATCTACGAGCGTGTCAGCGACCTCGCCCAGAACGGCCTGGTGCCGTTGACCGCGCTGACCTTCCGCGACGACAGCGAGGCCAAACGGTGGTGGAAGACGGTCCGGGGCAGCATCATCGCCGACGCGAGCGAGCGCGGGCTGAGCCGGCGCCGGATCAGCTCCGGCATCGTAACCGTGCTGACCATTGTCGCCCTCCTCGCGGGGGTCGGCATCGGCATCGCGGTATTCCATAACGTTCATCGGGACCCGACGCCGAGCGGCGATGGCGATCCGCTGGGCACGGCAATTGCCGCCGGCTTCATCACCTTCCTGGTCCTGGCCGCCATCGGTGGGCGCGACATCGGCCAGCGCGAGACACCCGAAGGAAGGGAGGTCGCCGCCCGGTGGCTCGGCGTCAAGGAATGGCTACGCGGCAACGACGGGTTCGCCGATCTCCCGCCCTCGGCGGTCGTGGTCTGGGACCGCTATCTCGGCTACGGCGCCGCATTGGGGACGACCCGCGTGGCGAGCGCCGTCATCGACCTCGGCCTGGGAAACCGCCGTCGGGCCTGGTCGTCGTACGGCGGGACCTGGCACCGGGTGCGCGTCAGCTATCCACGGTTCTGGCCGCGGTACGGCCACCCGGCCGGCAAGCTGGTCTTCCGGGCCGTGCTGGCCGGCGTTCTGGGCGCGATCCTGGTACGCCTGTGGCGTCCCGGGCTGACCCGACTCTCCACTGTAGACTTCGTGCACGGTCGGTGGTACGACACCGTCGCTGGACTGATCGGGCCGGCTGGTTTCGTGATCGGGTTCGCGCTGCTGGCGTACGCCGCCTACGTCCTGATCCGGGTGATCATCGACGTGACCGCGCCGAAGATGCTGGCGGGCCAGGTCCTGTGGCTGCGCGTGTGGCGTACCAGGGGCGGTGAGGAGAGCGGTCCCACGGTCCCGTGGCTCTACTACGCCGCGATCGACGACGGTAGCGGCGACCAGACGAGGGCGTGGGGGTTGCCGGCCGACCTGGAACTGCGCTGCCATACCGGAGATACCGTCCAGGCCAGCGTCCTCCGGTGGTCTCGCCGCGTGGTGGCGCTGGAGGTCACACAACGAGGATCGGCCGGACTCACCCGCGGCGCTCTGCCCTCACCACCGTCTCCGGCGCCCTCGACCCTCGCCTCGTCGCCCGCCGCCGGAACGCCGGCTTCTCCCCTCGCCCCATTGACAGGTTGGCTGGCCCGGCCGGACGTACCAGTTCTGCTTACCGCCGAGGAGGTCGGCGTCACACTCGGCATGCGGGTGACGATGCGACCCGGGCCGGCAACCGGACCGGTGTCGACGACGACCTTCGCCACGGATCCTGGCGGCAAGACGGTGCTCATGCTCCATGTCACGCGCGGCGCTCTGGTGGGGGCGCTGTGGCGGGGCCACCGCCGGCGCGGCACGCCTATCCCCGAAGTGGGAGACGAAGCCTGGAGGGACGACAACCGGTGCATGGCGCGCAGCGGAGGTGTGGTTGTCGGACTCGCGCTGCACGGGCCAGCGAAGAGGAAGGGCGGAACGCTGCCGACCCTGCTGGTTCAGGCCGTTTCCCGGATTCCCCGCCAAGCCGCGCCAGCCGATTGACCTACGTCGTGTTGTGGCCGCCCTGAGGGCCACAACACGACGTGACTGACTCACGGGTGAGGAACTCGAGGCGGTTGCCGTACGGGTCCTCGGTGTGGAAGCGACGGACGCCAGGGATCTCGTCGGGGTCGGCCCACAGGACCGGATGGCCGGCGGCGGCCAGGCGCGCCGCGAGGCGGTCGAGGTCGGGCCAGAGCATGCCGGGGTGGGCCTTGCGGGCCGGGCGGAACTCGCGGTCGACACCGAGGTGCAGGTCGATCCCGTACGCGGTGAACCAGCATCCGCCTCGTGACGCGAGAGCTCGCGGCTTTGGTTTCTCGGTCATCCCGAGGACACCGACATAGAACGCCCGCAGGGCAGCCTCCGATCCAGGCGGACAGGCGAGTTGAACATGATCGATCGGCATGAAAGGCCCTTCTTCGAGATCGCCGTTTGGAACATCACGGGGCGCCGGCAGCAACGGCCGCCGGAGGTGGCAAAACGGAGCGTTGCGTCTCACATTCCGGAGCGACCCCACTGGAGATCGGTGTTTCAGTACCCGAAACTACGCGTGGCGGCGCTACACATGGTCGTCCGGACTTGACGAGCATAGCAAGACGGACGTACGGTTTGTTTGGAAGCCGAGCGTCGCCAGGCCTGCGGCGATGTTCTGCGAGAGACTCAGGGTGAAGAAACCCTCCAACCGTTGACCAACACGAAGGAAGTGCGACGTGGCCAGCCTCGACACCTTCGGTGCGAAGAGCCAGCTCTCCGTCGGAGACGTGAGCTACGAGATCTACCGGATCGACACCGTGCCGGGGCACGACCGGCTCCCTTACAGCCTGAAGATTCTGCTGGAGAACCTGCTCCGGACCGAGGATGGAGCGAACATCACTGAGTCCGACATTCGCGCCCTGGGCGGCTGGGTCCCGACCGCGGAGCCGAGTGTGGAGATCCAATTCACCCCGGCCAGGGTGCTGATGCAGGACTT
>JBKPDY010000163.1:0-25313 GCA_046728155.1 Actinomycetota bacterium | reverse complement strand
GGGCAAGGGCGCTGGCGATGCAGATGGCGCCCAGCAGATGCCGCTTTCGCATGATCAGCTCCTGAGTGGACGGGGGCCGCGTCACAACGTGGGGGAGGTCAGGCGACGCGTACCGGTCAGTAGCAAATCGACCGTAGGCCGGGCTTGCGAAGGATGTCAATGCAGTGCCGAGGGCCGCCGCGCGTCCATCGCGGAACTTTTCCGGTACTGGGAACGACATATGCCTCGTGCGGGCGGTCGACAGGCCGTCCGCGGCTCGTCGCCGCCGCACGTATTTGTCGAGGATGGAGTCCTGATGCGCCGTGCCGTTGCCCGTGCCGGCATTCTGGTCACCGCCGTTGCCGCCGTCGTGGCCGTCTTCGCTGCGCCGGCCGCGGCCCACATAACTGTCGATCCGACCTCGGCGCCGCAAGGAGGCTTAGCCACGATCGCGTTCCGGGTGCCGAACGAGGAGGACTCGGCCACCACGGTCAAGCTGGAGGTGAACCTGCCCACCGACGCGCCCGTGGCCTCGGTCTCGGTCAGACCCGTCGTCGGGTGGACAGCGGTGACCGCGACGATCAAGTTGGCCGCGCCGATCACGAATGACGACGGCGAACAGGTGAGCGAGGCCGTCTCGAAGATCACCTGGACGGCATCGGCGAGCCAGGCGATCAAACCCGGCCAGTTCCAGGAATTCGAAGTCTCCCTCGGCCCGCTGCCCAAGACCAACCAGATGGTGTTCAAGACAATCCAGACGTACTCCAACGGCGACATCGTCCGCTGGATCGACCTGCCCAACCCCGGCGGCCAGGAGCCGGAGCATCCGGCGCCGGTGTTGACCCTGACCACCGCTGACCAATCGGCGGCCCCCGCTGCGGCTGCCGCGCAGGGGAGCAGTTCGAACAGCGGATTCGTGCTCGGTCTGGTCGGACTGATCGCTGGGGTGGCCGCGCTCGTCGTCGGCGTCCTCGCCTACCGCAAGGCCAGCTGAGGCTCCGAGCGCCCGGGTCACCCGGGTCCCGGCAGGGCGGGACCTCCGTTGACCCAACCGGACCGGGGCGCGATGTCGTCGGGCCGCAGTAGCAAGGGCACTCGCCGCTGTTGGCGTGCAATTGCGATGGACTACGCTGGCGCGGTGAGCGAGTTTCGCATCGGCGAGGCCGCTGAGCTGCTCGGCGTAAGCGGGGACACCGTACGGCGTTGGATCGACGGCGGACGGCTGCCCGCCCGTCGCGACGAGCACGGTCACCGGGCCATCGCCGGAACCGACCTCGCCGATTTCGCCCGTGGACTCGGCGCCGACGCGGACGAGCGTGCTGACCGGTCGTCCGCCCGTAACCGGTTGCGGGGCATCGTCACGAACATCGTCAAGGACACGGTGATGGCCCAGGTCGACATCCAGGCCGGTCCGTTTCGGGTGGTGTCGCTGATGAGTCGCGAGGCGGTGGACCAGCTGGATCTTGAGGTGGGCTCGGTAGCCGTGGCTGTGATCAAGTCGACCACGGTGGTGGTCGAACGGGCGGAGCCGCTCTCGAGCCGGGCGAGATGACCGCCGGCGCCGCGGCCCCGACCGACGCGCTTCCGCGCCGGCGAGTCGGGACCAGGGTGTCGTCGGCGCTGCGCCTGCCGGCCGTGCTGGGACTTGCCTTCCTCGCGCTTCCGCCTGCGCGTTCAGCTCACCGGCCCGGTCGCGACCGCGGCCGACGTCACCCCGGCGGCGGCCGTCCACCTTGGACCTGAGCTCGGGTCGCGAGGTGTGGGCCTCGGTCAAGACGGCGGAGATCCGCGCTTATCCGGGGTGAGTCTCTTGTGGACGGTGGCGGCATGTGCCGTCCGCTGCGGTAGAGTCCCGTGCCGGGCGCACCGGCGCCTTCGGTCACGTACGGTTGCGGCCTGCTACGCAGAGGAGGCTACGGGTGCTTCGACGGGTCTGCCTGATCAGCAGCGTCCTGCTCGTCACGCTGGCGGGGTGTGCGACGGCGGCAACGCTTCGGCCCGAGGCGGCCCGACCCCAGACGACCACCGCGGTACCCAGCGTGACGAGGTCCCCGCTGCCGCCGCAGGTCATGCCGCGATCCCGGGCCACCCCCAAGCGTCAGCCGCCGGCGACGCTGAGGCCGGTGGCGCCGGCGGTCGAGACCGGTGGGGCCAAGGCGACGCCCAGCGCGCCGAGCCGGCCGGCCGACGGTGTTCCCCTCAGCGGTTCGGGAACCTTCGCCGTCTCGCCCGGCGGTACCGGCGTGGTCGGTACGGGAACGACCCTGGTCACGTACGAGACGCAGGTGGAGAAGGGCATCGCCTGGGGCACCAATCCAGTGTGGACACCGGACGGCTTCGCCGCGGCAGTGGACGCCATCGTGGCTGATCCCCGGGGCTGGACGGCGTCGGCGGCGGCTCCGATCACCGATCCGGCGCAAGGACTGACCAACGCTTCGTGGCGGTTCCAGCGCGTGAGCGGCTCCTCGTACGGAGTGAGGATCCTGCTCGCGACCCCGAACACGACTGACAAGCTCTGCGGATCGGTCGGCCTCGACACGCAGGGCCAGTACTCCTGCCGGTACGGCAACACGTTGGTGATAAACCTGCGGCGGTGGCTGAAGGGCGCGCCCGGATTCGCGATGAGCATCGACAGGTACCACGCGATGGTGGTCAACCATGAGATGGGACACCGGCTCGGGTTCGACCACATGCTCTGCCCCGGCCCGGGCAAGCTGGCGCCGGTGATGCAGGAGGAGACGATCGACCTGGCCGGCTGCCTGCCCAATGCCTACCCGTTCACCGCCGACGGTACGTTCATCACCGGTCCGTGGGCGCCGTCCTGATCGCATTCCACACCCGCTGCGGTGTCAGCGGCAGGTCGATGTGGCGGACCCCGAGGTGGGCGACCGCGTCGATGACCGCGTTCTGCACCGCCGGGGTGGCACCGATCGTCCCTGACTCCCCGATCCCCTTGACGCCGAGGGCGTTGGCCGGGGTCGGCGTGTGCATCGGCAGCAGCTCGAAGCTCGGGAGATCGGCGGCGGCGGGGATCGTGTAGTCCGCGAGTGTTGCCGTCAGTGGGTTTCCGGCGTCGTCGTAGGTGAACTCCTCGAAGAGCGCCTGCCCGATGCCCTGCGCGATGCCGCCATGCCGCTGGCCCTCGGCAATCAGGGGGTTGACCAGGTTGCCGGCGTCGTCGACGGCCAGGAACCGGACGATCGTCACCCCGCCGGTCTCGATGTCCACCTCGACCACCGCGAGATGGGCCCCGAACGGACAGGTGTTTCCGGTGGGCTTGAACTCCGTTTCGACCGTCAGGCCGGCACCGTCGTGGGTGGCGACATCACCCCAGCCGACCCTGCGGCCCGGGGCATTGCGGACGTGCCAGTCCCCGGCGGTTGTGTCCCGGTCGACCAGCTCGTCGTCGACTCCGAGCAGCGCCGCGGCGATCGACGATGCGCGTTCGACGAGGAGGCGGCTCGCCTCGTGCAGCGCGGATCCGCCGGTCTGCAGCGACCGCGAACCGAATGTTCCGCCTCCGTTGGTGAGTTCGTCGGTATCGCCGAAGCGGACCGCCACCCGGTCAACCGGAAGGCCGAGCGCGTCGGCCACCACCATGGCGAACGCGGTCTCATGCCCCTGCCCGTGCGGCGACGTTCCGGTGTAGCCCACGACGGTCGCGTCCGGCCGCAGCTCCAGCCGGGCGTACTCGGTCCCCTCGCCGGTAATATCCACATAGGACGACAGTCCGATGCCGATCTGGCGTACCGACCCGGCTTCCCGGCGACCGGACTGCTCGGCGCGCAGACCGGTGTAGTCGGCCGCGGCGAGTACCGCCCGCAGAGCCGCCCCATAGTCGCCCGTGTCGTAGTTGACGCCACTCGACAACGTGTACGGAAACGACTGCGGAGCTACGGCGTTGCGCTCCCGTACCACGGCCGCGTCGATACCCGTCGCGGCGGCGAACAGGTCCATGGCCCGTTCGATCGCCGCTATCGCCTCCGGCCGCCCCGCACCGCGGTAGGCGGTCGTCGGGTTCGTGTTGGTGAGCAGACTGCGGGACCTGGCCTCGACCCGGGCGATCGCGTACGTGCCGCTCGCGATCGCCACCGTAGCCTCCGGTATGAATGCCCCCAACCGTGGGTACGCGCCCGCGTCGGCCAGCACATCGAGCCGGTACGCCGTTACGGTGCCGTCGCGCCGGCCGGCGATTGTCACCGTCTGTACCTGTGCCCGGCCGTGTCCCAGCGTGAGCATGCTCTCGGTGCGCGTCTCGACCCATCGGACGGCGCGTCCCAGGCGACGGGCGGCCCAGCACACGAGCACGATCTCCGGATCGCAGAAGGACTTCGAACCGAATGCCCCGCCGACGTCGGGGGCGATGACGCGCAGGTCGGCGGAGTCGAGGCCGAGTTGGCGCACGAGATCGTCGCGCAGGATGTGTGGGTTCTGCGTGGACGCCCACAGCGTGAGGCGTCCGTCGGACGAAGGCTGGCACAGATATGCCCGCGGCTCCATCGGCGCCGCAGCGAGACGTTGGTTGATCATGCGTTGGGTGACGACCACCTCGTGCTCTCCGAAGTCATCGTCCATTGTGGTGCCGGCGGTGTGGACGAGGTTCGTCCGCGCCTCCGGAAAGACGAGGACCCCGTCCGCGAGCGCCCGCTCGACCGATATCACCGCCGGACGTGGTTCGTACTCGACGACAACCTGCTCGGCCGCGTCCTCGCCCTGTTCGCGTCCCTCGGTCAGCACCATCGCGACCGGCTCACCGACGAACCTCACGCTCCCGGTGGCGAGGTAGGGACAGGCCATAGCTGGCTGCGCTTCGGGAAGGTACGCCGGACTCTGGGGGGCCAGTTCGACATCGGCCGCGGTGAACACTCCGACGACCCCCACGGCCCGACCGGCGGCAGAACTGTCGATCGACAGCAGCCGGGCATGCGGGTACGGGCTGCGGACGAACGTAGCGCACAGTGCGTCCGGCGCTCGCAGATTGTCCACATAGGTCCCACGCCCGGTCACCAGACGATGGTCTTCAACACGCGGCAGCCGAGTCCCGAGTACGCTCATGATGACCATCGTGGGCCCTGACGACTCCGAGCGGAACACCCCTCAGCTGGGATCCCCCCGGAGTGCGGCGACGCGGGCGGATAGATCGGCTGGCGGATCGTCCACACTGAGCAGCTTGTCGCGGCTGGTGGCGCCGCTGCGCAGGCGTACCCGGCTGGCCGGCAGACCCAGCGCCGCGGCGACTGCCCGAATGGCGGCGTCGGTGGCTTGCCCACCGACCGCCGGCGCGGTCACGGCGACCACCAGGGCGGGTCCCGACGCTCCAGCGTGGTGCCCGCCCACCTTGGTCCGGGAAGACCTTGGCTTGACCCGGATCGCGACGACAAAGGGACCACTCACCACCAGCCCATTGTGCCTGCGTGACCGGCGAGCAGGATGGCATCGTATGAGGGGCAACGGATTGCGGGAGTCAATGGACGATGCGATGCGGATGGCGGCCGAGGCGGCACCGGGCTTCATGCCGCCCGACGAAGGACTCGCGCTCTACGCCGCGGCCGGCCGTGCGGCGACTCTTGGTCCGATCGTGGAGATCGGTACCTACTGCGGTAAGTCCACGATCTATCTGGCCGCCGCCGCCCGTACACATCGGACGGTGGTCGTGACAATCGACCATCATCGTGGGTCCGAGGAGCATCAGCCGGGCTGGGAGTACCACGATGCGGCACTCGTCGACCCCGCGGCAGGCAGGATCGACACGCTGCCGACCATGCGCCGTACCCTGCACATGGCCGGCGTCGAGGAGGATGTGGTCGTGGTCATCGGACGCTCCACAGTGGTCTCCCGGCTGTGGTCCACACCGGTCGGAATGGTCTTCATCGACGGAAGCCACACCGAGGAAGCGGCCGGACTCGATTACGAGGGCTGGGCCGGACATGTATGCCCAGGTGGCCTGCTCGCCATCCACGACGTCTTTGCCAACCCGGCCGACGGAGGCCAGGCGCCCTTCCATATCTATGAGCGGGCGCTCCACAGTGGAGTATTCGTCGACGACTCGCGTGCGGGCTCGCTGCGGGTGCTCCGCCGTGCTGGCTGAGAAGGACAGGTAGCGATCTTCGACCGCCATCCCGGGATATGAGACGCAAACAACCCCTTTCACAAGCTCCGGGTGTCGATCTCGCAACGGCCCTCGGGGACACCTCATTTCGCGATACCGCAGCTCTCTCGCTGAGCGATTGTACGGAAACGATCTTCAGGCTAGTCGCGAAAGCTGTACGAATCAGGGCAATCGGCCAGCGCCAGCGGGAAGTCCAGGCCGCTGAAGATCGTCGTCGTGACCGGGTCACCGGCGAGGGCCGACGAGGCGAGCAGGGCGGCTCCGGCGGTCCAGGTCGTCCGCTCCTCGGGCCAGCGGGCGCGATCGGTGTAGACGTACCCGGTCCAGTAGGAGCCATCCGGGTCGCGCAGGTGCTGGATCCAGCCGAAGAGCTCCGCCGCCCGGTCGAACTCGCCCAGAGCGCACAGGGCAAGGACGAGCTCGCACGTCTCCGCGCCGGTGACCCAGGGCCGATCGCTGACACAGCGCACCCCGTGTCCGAGGACGACGAAGCGATGCCACTGCGCGTCGAGTCGGCCGATCGCGGCCTCACCTCGCACGGCGCCGCCGAGGACCGGGTAGTACCAGTCCATGGAGTAGCGGCCACGATCACCGAAACGCTCCGGGTGGGCCGCGACGGCGTGGCCGAGCGTAGCGGCCGCCAGTTCCCAATCGGGCTGCGGCGTCGCGTGCAGCCGGGCGAGCTCGATCGCACACCGCAGGCTGTGGTACATGCTCGAGCAGCCCGTCAGGAGGGCTTCGTCGGTACCGATGGCCCACGCGATCTCACCGCCCGGTCGCTGCAGACCGAGCACGAACGCGATGGCCCGCTCCAGCATCGGCCACATCCGGTCGAGGATCGCGTCGCTTCCGGTGCCAAGGATGTGGTGCAGCAGACCGACCGCTACGTACGCCGTGAAGTTGGATTCGCGTACCGGATCGGTCACGTCCGTCCCGCGGTACCCCCGAAACCACGAGCCATCGGCGTTCTGGGTCAGCCGTAGCCACTCGTACGCCGCGAGAGCGCTGGCGTGGCGGTGGGCGGCATCGAGGGCCATCGCGGCTTCGACGTGGTCCCATGGGTCGGTCTGTCCACAGGGGAACCAGGCGATCTGGCCGTTGGCCGACTGGGCGGCTTCGATCGCGTCGGCCGTCGCGTTCAGCTGCGCAGCGGTCAGGGCGGCGTCCGGCCGCGTCACGACGGCTTGTCCAGGTATACGACGAGAGACTTGCCCAGCACCGGATTGAGCAGGCGCTCCGCTACCCGAGTCCACCATGGACGGTGCACGATGTCGTAGACCAGGAACCGGTGGTACAGCTTGGGAATCGAGGCATCCTCGGCGCGGAACAGGCACCGCAGCCACCAGTACGGCGAGTGCAGAGCGTGGGCATGATGGCTGCCGGCCGGGGCCAGATCGGCAGCCTGTAACCGCGCGACCAGGTCGGTCCCGCGGTAGATGCGCACGTGGCCGCCCTCCACCTCGTGGTAGGCGCCCGAGAGGGCCCAACAGACCCGCTCGGGCCACCATCGGGGCACGGTCACCGCGATCCGGCCGCCGGGCCGGAGCACCCGGGCCGCCTCGGCGATGGCGTCCGCGTCGCGTGGAAGGTGCTCGAGGATCTCGGCCGCGATGACGACGTCGAATGCGGCGTCGGCGAACGGCAGACGGTACGCGTCCGCCCGTACGGCGAGAGCCGAGGCCAGTGCGGGTGCCTCGCCCGCCGCATGCATCGCGGCGAACATGCAGGCGACACCGGCCGCGTCCGACGGGTTGAGATCGAGGGCGATCACATCCGCGCCGCGTCGGTAGCACTCGAAAGCGTGCCGGCCGGCCCCGCAACCCAGGTCCAGCACGCGGTCTCCCGGGCGTAGACCCAACTTGGCGAAATCGACGGTCAGCACTCGGCGACCGCTCTACGGTAGATGCGGGTGGTCTGCTCGGCGGCGGCGCGCCACGTGAACCGCTCCAGCACCCGCGCCCGCCCGGCGGTGGCGAGGCGCACCCGTAGCCCCGGGTCATCGATCGCCGACGCGATGGCGGCGGCCAACGACTGCGCGTCGCCCGGCGGGACGAGCAGAGCCGCGTCGCCGGCGACCTCCGGCAGAGCGCCACCGGTCGTGGCAACGACCGGCGTGGCGCACGCCATCGCCTCCACCAAGGGGAGCGAGAACCCCTCGTACAGCGAAGGGACCACCGCGAGCTCAGCAGTACGCAGATGGTGGACGAGGGCCTCGTCGCTGATCCGTCCGGTGAAGCGGACCGCGTCCTGCACGCCGTACCGGTCGATCGCCCCCGCGACGGGTCCGCCCGGGCGCGGCGAGCCGATGACGATCAGCTCGATCTGGCGCTCCGTACGGAGTTTGGCGACCGCCTCCACGAGCGGCAGCAGCCCCTTGAGCGTCACGTCGGCACTCGCCGTCGTCACCACGCGACCGGGGACACGCTCCACTGTGGAGTCCGGCGAGAACCGCACGGCGTCCGTGCCGATCGGCACGACATTGATGCGTCCCGGCGGCACCCCGAGATGCTCGACGATCTGGTCACGGGATGACGTGGAGACCGTCACCACGTGGCGAAGGCGCCGCCCGACGCGGCGCTGCATCCGGGTGAAGCCGTACCAGCGGCGCAGCGAGACGCGTCGCCACCCCCTGGCGACGGCCAGTTCGAGGGCGCGGTCGATCTGGATCGGGTGGTGCACCGTCGCGACGAGTGGCAGGCCGAGCCTTAGCAGGCCGTAGCCGAGCGACTGGTTGTCGTGGACCACGTCGTAGCGGTCGCGCCGGGCTCGCAGCAAGCGCCGGGCCCGCAGCGAGAAGGTCATCGGCTCGGGAAACCCGGCCGTCATCATCGTCGCCACTTCGAGTGCGTCGATCCAGTCCCGGTACTCGCGGAAGCGGGGCATCCGGAACGGGTCCGGCTCCCGGTACAGGTCGAGGCCCGGCACGCGGACGAGTCCGACCCCCTCGTCAAGGACCGGGTACGGCTGGCCGGCGAACACGTCGACACGGTGTCCCAGCCGGACCAGCTCCCGGCTCAACTGCCGTACGTAGACGCCCTGGCCGCCGCAGAACGGGTTGCCCCGGTAGGTCAGGAGGGCAACCCGCAGAGGTTCGCCGGTCAAGTACTCCCTCCTTCGTGTCGAGGAGGGTCCAGCCCGACTCCCCAGTAACGTGCCAGTCTAGCGACGGATGCTCTTGCCGTCGTCGATGCCCGTGTCCTCTTCCCGGTACTCGCCGGCCGGCCTTGTCGCGGGGTCGGCGTACTTGTCCCGCTCGTCCGCGCGCAGCTCGACCCGGCGGATCTTGCCCGAGATCGTCTTCGGGAGCTCGGCGAACTCGAGCCGCCGGATCCGCTGGTACGGAGCGAGGTTGGCGCGACAGTGGGCGAAGATGGCGGCGGCGGTCTCGCCGGACGGCTCCCAACCGGCGGCCAACACGATGTAGGCCTTGGGGACCGCCAGCCGCACCGGGTCGGGCGAGGGGACCACCGCCGCTTCGGCCACCGCTTCGTGCTCGATCAGCACACTCTCCAGTTCGAACGGCGAAATGCGGTAGTCGGATGCCTTGAACACGTCGTCGGTGCGCCCGACGTACGTGATGTAGCCGTCCTCGTCCCGGGCGCCGATGTCGCCGGTGTGATAGTAGCCGCCCGCCATCGCCTGGGCGGTCAGCTCGGGATCCCCGTGATAGCCGACCATCAGGCCCAGCGACCGGTGGCTCAGATCGAGACAGATCTCGCCCTCCTGGCTCGGCTCGCCGGTGATCGGGTCGATGAGCGCGACCGCGTACCCGGGCGTGGGGCGACCCATCGAACCGGGCTTGACCGGCTGCCCTGGCGTATTGGCGACCTGGACCGTCGTCTCGGTCTGCCCGAAACCGTCCCGGATCGTGACCCGCCAAGCGCGCCGGACCTGCTCGATCACCTCGGGGTTGAGCGGTTCGCCGGCCCCGACGACCTCGCGGGGTGGCCGGGTCAGCTGGGTCAGGTCGGCCTGGATCAACATGCGCCAGACCGTCGGTGGGGCGCAGAAGCTGGTTACGCCGCACCGGTCCATCTCGGCCATCAGCCGCGTCGCGTCGAAGCGCGAGTAGTTCACGATGAATACGCAGGCGCCGGCGTTCCACGGCGCGAAGACATTACTCCAGGCGTGCTTGGCCCAGCCGGGCGAGGAGATGTTGAGGTGGACGTCACCGGGGCGCAGGCCGATCCAGTACATTGTGGACAGATGTCCGACCGGGTACGAGGCGTGGGTATGCTCGACCAGTTTGGGCCGGGCCGTGGTGCCGGACGTGAAGTAGAGCAGCAGGGTGTCGTCGGCCCGGGTGACGCCGGCGGGATCGAATCGCTCGGATTGCCCGTACGCCTGGGCGTAGTCTGCCCATCCGTCAACCGGTGGACCGACGGCGATGCGGGTGTACGCCCCGCTGAGTTCAGCGAACTTGCCGGTGTCGGCCGAACCGGCGACGACGTGGCGGGCGTTTCCGCGCTCGATCCGGTCCCGCAGGTCGGCCGGGCCGAGCAGTGGGGTCGCCGGGATGAGCACCGCGCCGAGCTTCATCGCGGCCAGGATGGTCTCCCACAGCTCGACCTGGTTGCCGAGCATGAGGATCAGCCGGTCGCCCCGCCGCACCCCCTGTGCCCGTAGCCAGTTGGCGACCTGGCTCGACCGACCGGACATCTCGGCGTAGGTGAGCCTCCGCTCGGACCCGTCCGCATCGACGATCCACAGCGCCGGGCTGCCGTTATCTTCGGCGAAGGCGTCGAACCAGTCCAGCGCCCAGTTGAACTCTGTCAGCCGCGGCCAGCTGAACTCTGCGTACACCTTGTCGTAATCGTCGGGATGGGCGAGTAGAAACTCCCGCGCGTCCCGAAATGATTGACCCGCCATCGAGCCTCCTCGCCCGGCTACAGGAACCTCACGTTACTTCCTGGCTATTGACAAAACTTCCTTGTACGTACAAGACTGTTTTCCCATGAGGGACATCCTCTACCTGGAGCAGGTCGAGCAGGCTGAGGCGCTGCTCAAACCACAGCGCATCGACGTGCTGCGGCAGCTGGCCGACCCCCGGTCATGCTCCGAGGTAGCGGCCCGGCTCGACCAGACGCCGCAGCGGGTCTACTACCACGTCAAGCGGCTGGTCGAAGCCGGCCTCGCGACGCAGGTCGCCGAGCGGCGGGTCCGCGGGATCGTCGAGGGCATCTACCAGGCGACCGCTCAGTCGTACTGGCTCTCGCCACGTCTGGTCGGCCGGATCGGAGCGCGCCGTACCCGCGACGAGCTGAGCCTCGGGTATCTGCTGGACCTGATGGAGGACGTGCAGCACGACATCGCCCGCCTCGACCGCACCGCGCCCGAGCTGCCGTCGATCGGCATCTCGGGTGAGATCCGCATCCCGCCGCAGCACCGGCAGGAGTTCCTATCCGACTTGCAGGGTTTGCTGCAGGACCTGTTCACCCGCTACGGCGGGGCCGAGGGTGACGCGTTCAAGCTGGCCGTCGCCTGCTATCCCAAGGGAGAGACACGATGACGACAAATCCGCCGATGATGCTGGCGGCCCGTACCACCGCGCCGCTCGCCACCGTCCACACGGCTTTGACCGACCCCGCCCAGCTACGCCAGTGGCTGGCCGAGTACGCCGAGGTCGAGCTTCCCCACCGGTACGAGTTCTGGGGGCGCTACACCCCGGAGGGCGGGGCGCCGCACCAGCGACTGGTGCACGTGGACGATCGCAGCTTGCGCCTGCGGTGGCTCCTCGACGGCGAGGAGACCACCGTCGAGATCCGCCTGACACCCGAGGACGACGGGACCGTCATCACGCTGAGCCAGTCGCACTTCGACTTCCAGGACGTGTTCACGGGCAAGAGCATCCGCGGTGTCCTACAGACATTCTGGTCACTCGCGCTGGCCAACCTCGTCGACCACCTCGAGGGGCGCCCGCTCACGCCCAAGGTCGACTTCACCAGCCGCGAACTGCGGGCCGAGTGGGAGATCGCGGCCAGCCCGGCGGAGATCTTCGGGTCGGTCACCGACTCTGACACGGTCACGTACTGGTTCGGCTTCCCGATCGGCATCGAACCGTGGCTGGGCGGCCGGTTCGCGATGGGCGGACTGGAGAACGACCCCAACCCGGCGCGATACGTGGCGTTCGAGCCGGACCACAAGCTCGCCCTCGACTGGGGTGACATGGGAGTCAACATGTGGGAGCTGGAAGGGTCCGAGGGACGTACCCGGATCACGATGGTCCAGAGTGGATTCACCGGCAATCCGCCATACCCGGCCTGGGGCGGCATCCTCGCCGGCGTCTCACAGCTGCGTCGGCTGCACGAGGTGAAGCCGTTCCGTCCGATCTGGACCCAGCCGCAGCCGGCCTGAACCCGGTCTACCCGGTCAAGCGAGGGCTGGGGTGAGCCGGATGTGGACCGTGTCGCCGGGCGCCGGGTTGAGGCGCTCGGCGACACCGCGGGTGATCTGGGCCCAGGTTTCCTCCGTATCGGTGCGCATCTCCACGCGCACCTCGAAGCCGAGGCGTACCACCCGGGTGACCGTGGCCGGGAAGCTGTCCGGTACCGGCTCGGTGGAGACCTCGATGTCGTGGGGACGGACCAGCCGGCCGCCCACCGTCGTCGCCGGTCCGAGGAATCGCATGACAAACGGGCTCGCCGGGTTGTCGTAGATGTCCTCGGGGCTGCCGGATTGTTCGACGACGCCCCCGGCGAGGACCACGATGGTGTCGGCCACCTCGATCGCCTCTTCTTGATCGTGGGTGACGAAGACGGTGGTGACGTGTACCTCGTCGTGCAGGCGGCGCAGCCAGGCCCGCAGTTCCTTGCGTACCTGGGCGTCCAGGGCGCCGAACGGCTCGTCGAGCAGGAGGACCTGTGGCTCGACGGCTAGCGCGCGGGCGAGCGCCATACGCTGCCGCTGGCCACCGGAGAGTTGGGCCGGGTACCGGTCGGCGAACTGTTCCAAGTGGACGAGTTCGAGCAGTTCCGTCACCCGGGCCCGGATCTCGGTCCGGGGGCGGTTACGGATCCGCAGACCGAAGGCCACATTATTGAACACAGTCATGTGCTTGAACGCCGCGTAGTGCTGGAACACGAAGCCTACGTTGCGTCGCTGCGGTGGAAGCCTGGTCGCGTCGATGCCGGAGATGATCACCGTTCCCGTGTCGGGTTGTTCGAGCCCTGCGATGATGCGTAGAAGGGTCGACTTGCCGCCGCCGCTCGGCCCGAGAAGAGCCGTGAGGGATCCGGTGGCCACCGAGACCGAGACATCGGTGAGCACGGATGTCGACCCGAACGTCTTGGTCACGTTGCGTACGTCTATGGCCATCAGCTGTCGTCCTTCGGGCGGAGGATCCGGGTGACGAGAAGCGTGAGGACGGCGACCACGGCGAGCGCGGCAGACGCGGCGAACGCGGCGGTCTCCTGGTACCCGTCGAACCGCTCCTCGACGAAGAGGGTCAGGGTCTGGGTCCGCCCGATCAGCCGGCCGGAGACGACGGCGACCGCCCCGTACTCGCCGAGTGCCCGGGCCAGGCAGAGCACGATGCCGTAGCCGAGGGCGGCCCGGATGCCCGGGATGGTGATTCGCCAGAACGCCTGCCAGGGACTGGCTCCGAGCGTGTGTGCCGCTTGCTCCTGCTCATCGCCGATCTCGGCGAGGACGGGTTCGACTGCCCGGACCACCAGCGGCAACGAGACGAAGACCGTCGCGAGAACCATGCCGGGGATGGAGAAGATGACCTGGATCCCGTTGCGCTCCAGCCATCCGCCCAGTGGCGTGAACTTGCCGTAGACAAGGACGAGGGCGAGCCCGACGACGACCGGCGAGACGGCCAGCGGCAGGTCGATGATCGCGTTGAGGATCCGCTTGCCGGGAAACGTCCGGCGAACGAGCAGGAGAGCGGTTCCCACCCCAAACAGGGTGTTCAACGCGACCGCGTAGAAGGCGACCACGAACGTGACCTGGAACGCGTGCACTGCGGCGGCGGAGGTGAGCGCGTCGACCACTGGCACGAGGCCGTGGGCGAACGTACGCCAGCCGATCAGGCCGATGGGCAGCACGAGCAGGAAGGTCAGATAGACCAGCGCGACCGCACGCATCCCGTACCTAGCCACGCCGGGCTCCCCACCGCTGCACTAGGTCCAGACCGACGAGCACGACCAGCGCGATCACGAGCAGGACGGTCGAGACGGCGGCGGCGCCGCCCGGGTTGTCGCTCTGGATCTGGCCGAAGATCTGCACAGACGAGACCTGCGTCTGGAACGGAATGTTGCCCGAGATGAGCACGGTCGCGCCGAACTCCGCGATGGCGCGGGCGAAGGCGAGCGCCGTGCCGGAGACCATGGCGGGCGCGAGGTTCGGCAGGATGATGCGGCGGAAGATGACGACTCCACTCGCCCCGAGCGACGCCGCAGCCTGCTCCATGTCCCGGTCGAGGGCAAGGAGCACCGGCTGCACCGTCCGTACGACGAACGGCAGCGTGACGAAGAGCAGGGCGACCACGACGCCGGAACGGGTATAGCCGATGTCTATCCCTAGTGGACCGTTGGGACCGTACAGGGCGAGCAGCACTAGTCCGGCGACGATGGTGGGCAGCGCGAACGGCAGATCGATGACGGCGTCGACGATTCCCTTTCCGGGGAAGGAGTCCCGGACGAGGACCCAGGCGATGAGGGTACCCATGATGAGGTTGACCCCGGCCACGATCAGCGCGGCGACGAGCGTGAGGGTGAGAGCCGACCACGCGTCCGGGGTGGTGACCGCGGTCCAGAACGCGGCTGGCCCGTCCGTGCTCGCTCGCCATACGACCGCTGCCAACGGCATGAGGACGACAACGCTGAGGAAGATCACCGCCGCCCCGAGACCGATTCCGGTGCCGGCGCGGGGTGGGAGGCCGCCACGCCGGCTGGTCGGCGCTGGCGGCAGGCGGTCCTGGGACGCCGGCAGGCCCGACGCTTCGGCGTCGGGCCCCGCGGTCGTGAGTTCCACCGGCATCGGGTCGCTACGGCGTGGACGTGGGTTTCACGATCGAGACACCGTTCGATTTCTCGATGTCGGCCACGATGCCGGTACTCGTGTCGAAGAAGTCCTTCGTGACGGTGGTCCAGCCGCCGAGATCCTGGATGGTGAATAGCCCGGGCGGGGTGGGGAACTTGTCCGCACCCGGTACGCCGTCGAGCGTCGGCCGGTAGCCGCTCTCGACGAATATCTTCTGCGCGGTCGGGCTGTGCAGGTAGTCGAGGAACGCCTTCGCCTCCGCGGGGTGCGTGGTGTTCTTCGTGACCGCCACCGGGTTCTCGATGAGGATGGTCTGGTCGGGGACCGTGTAGTCGATCGCCTGGCCGTGCTGCCGGGCGAAGATCGCCTCGTTCTCGTACGACAGCAGCGCGTCGCCCTTGCCCGACGTGAACGTCTGGGTGGCCTTCCGAGCGCTGTCGTCCTGCACTACGACGTTGCGGAACAGCGCCTGCAGGTACGCGACGCCACTGGCCCGGTCACTGTCCTTGTTGGACTCTGCGCCGTAACCGGCGATAATGTTCCACCGGGCGCTGCCGGAGGTGAACGGGTTCGGAGTGATGACCTCGACCCCCGGTTTGATCAGATCGTCCCAGGTCCGGATGTTCTTCGGGTTCCCCGTGCGGGTGACGATGACGACGACCGACTTCGTGACGAGTCCCGTGGTCGCGTTCTCGTTCCAGTCGGTGGCCACGATGCCGTCCTTGACCAGCCGGGTCATGTCGGTCTCGAGCGAGAACGCGACGATGTCGGCCTTGAGTCCACTCTGTACCGCCCGGCTCTGGTCGCCCGAGGCGCCGTAGGACTGAGTGAACGTGACGTCTTTCCCGGCATCGGTGGCCTGGAAGGCGGCGATGATCTTTTCGTACGCCGGCTGCGGCGTGGAGTACGCCACCAACGACAGCTCGACCTTCCCGGCGCTGTCGCCGCTGGTGCTGACGCAGGCGGCAAGCGCCGGAGAGAGCAGCGCCAATCCTGCGGCAACCGCCAGCGCGGTGGTCCTCCGTGACATAATATCTCTCCATTATCTCTACAGACTTGATAGAGAATACTGACCGGTCCGGCCTGACCGCGTCAACCCGTACGCCCAGATCGTGAGACGGTCGCCACATCCCGCAGCGAAGTCCACAATGGAGTCAGCGTCTTCCCGGGGCCGGTCGGCGGCGCGGCCAGTATGCTCACGGCGTGGAAACGCGGGCCGAGACCGGACGTCGGGGTGCCAGAATCGCCGGACCCGCCTCAGCAGCCAGAATCGACGGGGCAGCTGGAGGCGCCGGAGGTTAAGGCGGAGGTCGAGCTGCTCTCGGCCGAGCGGCTCATCTTCTTCTCCGACGCCGTGGTGGCCATCGCCATCACGCTACTGGCGCTCGATCTCCCCGTACCGGTCGGCGCCACGAACGCCGATATGCTCCAGTCGGCCAAGGGCTTCGTCGACCAGTACGTCGCCTTCGTCATCAGCTTCGTCGTCATAGCCGGGCATTGGCGGGGGCATCACCGCCTCTTCCGCTACGTCAACGACGCCGGCCCGATCGTGCCATGGAACCTGCTCTGGCTCTTCTTCATCGTCGTCATGCCGTTCGCCACCCGGGTTCTCAACGGCAACGGCGCGTTCCAGGTGAGGTTCACGGTTTACGCGGGTGTGCAGGCGCTGGCCGCACTCAGCCTGCTGGTGATCGATCGGTCGGCGGAACCTGCTCCGGGCCGGGCATCCGCCTTCGCTGGTTCGCAACGGTTGCATCCGCCTGATCGCGCTGAGCGCGGCATTCCTGGTGTCGATCCCGGTGTGCTTCGCGACCCAGTGGGCATACCTGTGTTGGGCCGCGATCCCATTCGTGAGCCGGTTGGCGCGCTTGCTGGCCGACCGTGTCGTCCCGGCGGCCGGGTGAGGCGCTGTTGTGTGCAAGCACGGGCACCCTATTGACCCCCACGGGCAATAAGGGTGCCCCTATTGGCGGGAGCGATGGTGGGCGGTGACCTCGATCTCGATGCGCATGCGCGGGTCAGAGAGGCCGCAGACCTGCATCGTCGCCGCCGGCCGAACGTCGCCGAACCACCGTCGCAGCGTCGGCCAACACGGTTCGAAGTCGGACCGGTCGGCCACGAGGTAGCGGACCCGGACAATATCGGCGAACGAGGAACCCGCTCCTCGCAGTACCGCCGCGATCGTTCGTAGGGTCTGCTCGCACTGCTCGACGACATCGTCGTGGATCGTCATGGTGGCGTAGTCGAAACCCGTCGTCCCGGAGACATGAATCCAGTCACCGTCAACCACGGCTCGGGAGTACCCGATCGTCTCCTCGAATGTGGAGCCGGTGGAGATGAGCCGTCGGTGAGTCATGCCAAGACGTTAGCCCAAGCGCCGACCGGTGTCGGTTGGGTGACATTCACGGTGCCGAGCGGGGCGGGCCTGAGAAGATGATCAATGCGGAAGGCCTGATCGTTGTGCAACCTCCGTGACGCCGCAAGCGTCATCAATGAGCAAACATCTGGGAGGGGGCTGCCATGCGCCGACTGCACGTGTCGCGTGTGGCAGGCATGGTCGTGAGCCTGGCCGCCTTGATCGCGGTCGCGGCCTGTGGCGGCTCCGGCCGCCTCACCGCGACCTGGCACGCCTCCGAGCCCTCGGACGCGCCGACGACGTCCGTGGTGGTCTCCTCGCTCGACCTCGTCCCGGGCACCAATGCCAGGAACGTCTCTCCGGCCGATAGGGTGTCGGCCGAGTTCTCGAACGGCTCGCTCGACGGCGTCAGCCTGAAGTCCTCGACCGGTCAGGTCATCCGGGGCACGTACGACACGAGCCGATCGCAATGGCACAACACCGAGCCGCTTCAGTACGCCACGACCTACACGCTCTCCGCCGGCGGCAGTGGGGAAGATGGCCGGCAGTACCACGAGTCGCGCACCTTCACGACCGTCCGGCCGAACAACCTCACGATGCCGTACCTACGGGCGAACGCGGGCGCGCTGCTCGACAACGGCACCTTCGGGGTGGGCCAGCCGATCATCGTCGATTTCGACGAACAGATCACGGACAAGGCCGCAGCCGAGCGGTCGCTGGCCGTCGACACCGACCCGCCGGGCATCGTCGGCGGCTGGTACTGGATCAGTGGTCACGAGGTGCACTGGCGGCCGAAGATGTACTGGCCGGCCGGGACGAAGGTGACCGTGCGGGTGAACGTCTTCGGCAAGAGCCTCGGCGGCGGCCTCTACGGCCAGGCCAACCGCGCGGCGTCGTTCACGATCGGCCGGTCGAAGATCATGATTGCCGATGCGAAGACCCACCGGATGAAGGTGTACATCGACGGCAAACAAGTCACGAGGATCAACGGCCATGACGTGACCGCGGGGGTCCCGGTCAGCATGGGCAAGGGGGCACTGAGACGACCCCGGCCGGTCTCGTGATCGACTTCACCACGAACAGCGGGCCACACGTGATCATGCAGAAGTTCGAACACGTCATCATGCGGTCGGACAGCTTCGGCATCACCGACCCGCACGACCCGAACTACTACATCGCCAACGTCGGCAAGGCTCTGCAGATCTCGGGCGATGGCGAGTACGTGCACCTGGCCGACTGGAACATCCCCCAGCAGGGCCACGTCAACACCTCGCACGGTTGCATCAACGTCGGTCCCACGTATATCTACTGGATCTATGACACCTTTGGCGCCGGCGATGTGGTCGACGTCACCGGCACCAACCGGCACCTCGACCTGCGCAACGGCCTGGGCGACTGGACCCTCGGCTGGGACGCCTGGCAGAAGGGCAGCGCCCTGCGCTAGCGGCCGCCGAGGCGCTGCGCTACGGGAGGCGCTGCACGTTTGTGGTTCCTCTGGCAACCACGAACGTTCACCGCTCTAGACTTCGGCGGATGGCACGCATCCAACCGTTCACCATCGCTATCGAGGACGAGGTTCTCGACGACCTGCGGGCGCGGATCCGGGCGACGCGTTGGCCAGACCAGATCCCGGGCGCCGGGTGGACCCAGGGCACCGAGCTCGGTTATCTGCAGGACCTGCTCGCGTTCTGGGCCGACGGCTTCGACTGGCGGGCCCAGGAGCACCGGATCAACCGTCACCGCCAACTCCTTGTCGACGTCGACGGCGTCACCGTCCACTGTGTTCACGAGCGGGCACCCGGGGGCAACGGTATCCCGCTGATTCTCAGCCACGGCTGGCCGAGCTGTTTCGTCGAGCTGCTTTCGCTCGTACCTCTGCTCACTGATCCGGCGGTGCACGGCATCGACGGCCCAGCGTTCGACGTGGTGATCCCGTCGCTGCTGGGGTACGGGTTCACGCCGCGACCACCGATCACCGGCGTGACCTACCGGTACACGGCCCGGCTGTGGCACGCGCTGATGCGAGGGCTGGGTTACCAGCGGTACGGGGCAGGGGGCGGAGACTTCGGCGCCGGTGTCGCCACGTACATGGCCCTCGAGGATCCTGACGCGATGATCGGGATACATCTGACCACGCCCGAGCTGGAGCCCTACCTCGGGACCGGCTCGCCGCCGCTATCCCCCGCGGAGGAGCGCTTCGTCGCCCAGAACCGGGCGTGGTCCGATGTGGAGCGTGGCTACAGCGCGATCCAGTCGACGAAGCCGCAGACAGTGGGGTACGGGCTGACCGACTCGCCGGCCGGACTCGCCGCCTGGCTGATGGAGAAATGGCGCTCATGGAGCGACAGCGGCGGCGACCTCGACCGCCGGTTCGGCCGCGACTTCCTGCTCACGTTGCTCACCGTCTACTGGGTTACCGACAGCATCACGCCGTCGATGCGCGACTACTTCGACAACCGGTTCCACGGCGAGCGGTTGGGTCCGGACGATGTCGTGCGGGTGCCCACCGGGATCGCCGCCTTCGACCACCACTTCGTACCCGAGGGTGAGCCGCCGCGGGAGTGGTCCGAGCGCCTCTACAGCGTGCGCCGGTGGACCCGGATGCCCCGGGGCGGGCACTTCGCCGCGGGGGAGGAGCCCGAACTTGTCGCCGCCGACCTCGCCGCGTTCTTCGGCGATATAGCTGGAGATCATATGGGTGAACGCCGATAGTTGGCTGGGAATCGGCCCACAGCCGTATGCCCTTGGGGCGGGAGCGGCGAAACTGGAGCTGAGTACTCAGCGGGGTGGCAGAGGCGGTTGAGTGCGGTCGCGAGACTGAGCGAGCGCGAGGAGCGAGCGTGAGCGAGCACCGCAGCTTGGTCGCGGTTCTTGGCGGACTGAGCGAGCGCGAGGAGCGAGCGTGAGCGAGCACCGCAGCTTGGTCGCGGTTCTTGGCGGACCCGCGGCGTTGCTCGGGTACGCGCTGATGGCGGGCGTGATCCTGGCCGCGGCGGCGCTTCCCGCGGCGATGATCGTCGGACTTGCGTCCAAGGGCGCTAGTGACGCCTACCTGGCGCTGCCGTCCAGTCTTGTGGTTCCTACGTCGGCGCAGACCACTAATGTCTACGCCAATGACGGTCGGACCCTGATCACCTCCTTCTACGACGAGAACCGTCGGGACGTATCCCTGGACCAGATCGCGGTCGTCATGCAGCAGGCGATCGTGGCAGCCGAGGACGTTCGTTTCTACCAGCACGGCGGGGTGGATCTGAGATCGATCCTCCGGGCGGTGGTCTCCGATGTCGACAGCGGCGTGGCCGGGCAGGGCGCGTCGACGTTGACGATGCAGTACGCGCGCAACGTCCTCAAGACCGACCCGAATCTGACGCCACAAGAGCGCATCGATGCGACGGCGGACACCCCGGCGCGCAAGCTGCGGGAGGCTCGGTACGCGATCGCGCTCGAACGGACACTCTCCAAACAGGACATCCTCGACCGGTACCTGAACATCACCTACTTCGGGGACGGCGCGTACGGCATCTTCGCCGCGTCGGAGACATACTTCGGCAAGCCCGCCACCGACCTGACCCTCGCCGAGGCGGCGCTGTTGGCCGGGATCGTCCAGTCGCCGGATAACGACAACCCGGCCGCCGGCGGTGCGAAGGCCGCCCTCGCCCGGCGGTCGTACGTGCTGAACGCTATGGCCAATGCGGGCTACATCAGCCGGCCGCAGGCTGCCGCGGCCGACGCGGCGCCGCTGAAGCTGAGCCCGCATCACCAGCCCGACGACTGCGCGGCGGTGAGCGCCGCGCACAACGACTGGGGCATCTTCTGTGACTACGTACGTATGTGGTGGGACGCCAACCCGCAGTTCGGATCCACTGTGGAGGATCGGGACGAGGCGCTGAAGGACGGCGGCTACACCATCGTGACATCGCTGGACCCGACCGTACAGGCGGCCGCGTTGGCCCAGTCGCTTGGTGTCTACGGGTACGGTAGTCCACGGTCACTGCCGATCGAGGTGGTACAGCCGGGGTCTGGACGCGTCCTGGCCATTGCGGTGAACCGGCACTACAGCCTCGCGCCCAACCCACGGGCACATCCGAAGTATCCGAACACGGTGAACCAGCTCGTCGCCGGTGGCGGAAGCGTCAACGGTTACCAGACCGGCTCGACCTTCAAGCTGTTCACGATGCTCGCCGCCCTGGAACAGGGGATGACGCTCGACACGGCCTTCGACGCCCCATCTGCGCTGCACACCCCGTTCCCGGGCGACGATCCGAGCATGTGCGGCGGGTACTGGTGCCCGGTGAACGACAATCCATCGTGGATGGACGGCCACCGGACCATGTGGACGGGCTTCGGGCGGTCGGTCAACACCTACTTCGTCTGGCTGGAGGAGCGGATCGGCCCGGCCCAGGCGGTCGCGATGGCGCAACGGCTCGGGATCACCTTCCGGGCTCCGAGCGACGCGAACCTGGCCCGCAAACAACCCCGACGGCTGGGGTGCCTTCACGCTCGGGGTGGCCGACACGACACCGCTGGATCTGGCCAACGCGTACGCCACTGTGGCAGCTGGCGGCACGTACTGCGCCCCGCTGTCCGTACTCTCGATCACCGGTGTGGACGGCAAACCGGTCGCGGCCGCCGAACCGGCCTGCAAACGGGTGGTCAGCACCGACATCGCGGCGGCGGCCGTCGACGCGGCCCGGTGCCCGATAGGGCAGCAGTCGGCGTACGGACAGTGTGACGGGGTAACGGCCACCATGGTGTCGGGCATCCTCGGCGGTCGGCCGGCTGGCGGGAAGACGGGCAGCTCGGAAGGGAATTCCACCGAAAGCTTCGTCGGCTTCACCCCGCAGGTGGCAGCGGCCGGGATCGCGGTCAACCCGGACGATCCCCACGACGCCGTCGGCGGATACGTTTCCGCCGCGGTCGACATCGCGGTGGCACGGACGATGGCGGCCGCCCTGCAGGGCAAGCCGTTCCTGGACTTCCCGGTGCCCAGTCGGGCAATTGCCTTCGGATCGCGGCCGGACTACTCGCCGGGATCCGCCGTCGAGGCGACTCCGCGACCCGCGCCCGGATCGCCGGTGTCCCACCGTGGCCGCAAGGGAAAGCTGCCATTGCCACGCACGCCCAGCACCTGATGGAGCTGGATCCGGTTGCGTTCGAAGCCCAGCCGTACTCCGGCCAGATACAGCCGCCACACCCTGGCCTTCCCGATTCCCACCTCGGCGACGGCCTCGTCCCAATGCCGATCGAGATTGGCCGACCAGGCCGCGGTCGTCAGGGCGTAGTGCTCGCGGAGGTTCTCCTCGTGGCGCACCTCAAATCCCGTGTCCTGCATCAGCGAAATGAGCCGTCCGACGCCGGTCAGGTCGCCGTCGGGGAATACGTACCGGCTGATGAACCACCCCTTGCGCACCGACTCGCTGTCAGTGGGCTCGGTGATGCAATGGTTGAGCAGCCGCCCGCCCGGTCGCAGTCGGTCGTACAGGAACCGGAAGTACGCCGGCAGTCCCTTGAGTCCAATGTGCTCGGTCAGGCCGATCGAGCTCACCGCGTCGAAGTCCCGCTCGGTGACATCGCGGTAGTCCAGGTGCCGTACCTCGGCCAGTTCGGTGAGGCCGCCCTCCGCGATGGCCTTCTGCGCCCACTCGGCCTGCCGGCGGGAGAGAGTCACCCCCAGCGCCCGTACACCATATTCGCGGGCGGCGTGCATTACCATCCCGCCCCAGCCGCAGCCAACGTCCAGGAGTCGCATTCCCGTTTCGAGCCCGAGCTTTCGGGCCACCAGGTCATGCTTGGTCCACTGAGCATGCTCCAATGTGGACTCTGCGGTCGGGTACACGGCGCAGGTGTACGTCATCGAGGCGCCGAGAAGCCACTCGTAGAACCGGTTGGACACGTCGTAGTGGTGTGAGATGGCCGCTTTGTCGCGTTCCCTGGAGTGTAGACGGCCCCGCAGGCGCACCTCCTGTGGGGGCAACGGCGGGCGTCGTAGGAGGCTTAAGCCGCCCAGTTCGCGCAGGAGGCGCAGGCGTTGGGGCAACGGCATGCGTATGTCCGTTGTCATCAGCTCGCGCAGCGCGGTGTAGAGGTCACCTTCCACCTCGAGCTGCCCGCTGACGTACGCACGCGCCAAGCCGAGATCGCCCCGTGCCGTTGCCACGTAGGCGAGCGCTTGCGGCGAGCGGATGTCGATGACGGTGGCAGCATCGGCCGGTCCGGCGACACTGCCGTCGAACATCCGGATCGCGATTGCGTTCCCCGGCCCCGTGGCCAGGATCTGTTCGAGCGCATCAGCACGTGACACGGCTACTCCTCGGTCTGTGACGCGCGGACCTTGTCATACAGGGTGGGCAGCCGTCCGTCGGGGTCGTACGTCGCCTTCGCCGCGTCATAGGCGCTCCCGTTGTACCGCCGCCAGAACTCCTCCCGTGGATAGTGCACCGTCGAGTAGAGCGACTTGTGGCCGCCGAGGGCGCCAACGGTGTCCTCGATGAGGCGGTTGTGGTAGTCGTCCGGCTGTCCCGGTTGTAGCGGGGCGGTGGACCAGAAGCCCACATTGACGTAGAGCTCGCCCGGCTCCAGCGGGTAAAGCGGCCAGACGTGCTCGCCCCGAAGCCGCAATGGGCACAGCCAGATCGGGGAGATGCCGATGTCGTGGTGAAACACTTCGAGGAACTTGCCCGTCTGGGCTACCGGTATCTCGACATCCTGCACGACCGGTTCCTGCTGCGGTAGGCCACGCAGCCGGCTCACCCGCGCGCTGAGCTGGTGCCGGCGATCGAAGGCGACCAGCCGTCTGTACACATCGGAGCGTCGGTAGCGCTTCGGCCACAGCCGCCGCACAAGCGGGCGCTGGACGCCGAACGCGCGGGAACACCAGAACCAGTCGGCATCCCACCGCCACAGGTAGTCGTGCACGGTCAGATGATCGACCTCACGGCGTTGGATCGAGCGGTAGTACACCGACATTCCCGTGTAGTCGCTGACCTGTGCGGCGTCGTCCACAAAGGACCCCAACGTCAGGTACTGCTCGTCGGGGGCGAAGACCGTTGCGTCGACGAAGTCCACCGGTTCGCCCTGGTAGCTCCGGGCTGCGCAGACGTCTGCCATGGTGTCCAGGCACTCCTCGGCGGTCCCGTAGCGCAGGTGGCGTAGTCGTACGTACGGGTGGACCGGCTCGAGCTCGATGCGCAGCCGAAGGACATAGCCCAGCGTCCCGTACGAGTTGGGGATCGCGTCAAACAGGTCGGGGTGCTCGTTGTCGGGGCGGGCCACCACGACGCGCCCGTCCGCCGTGAGGACCTCCATCTCCAGCACGGATTCGTGCGGCAGTCCGTTACGGAACGAGCTCGACTCGATGCCGAGTCCCGCCACGGCGCCGCCCAGCGTGATCGTCTTCAGCTGCGGAACGACGAGCGGCATCAGCCCGTAGGGCAGGGTGGCGTCGACCAGCCGCTCGTACGTCACCATTCCCTCGACATCGGCCGTGCGGGCGACCGGGTCCACGGCGAGCACATGATTGAGCGCGGTTACGTCCAGTCTCCGACCGGTTTGGGCGGGAAAGCGGAACAGGTTGGACGTGCGCTTGCCGAGGCCGACCGGTGCCCCGGGTCCGTTGTACGCGGAGAGGAGGGTCGCGACCGCCGCATCGTGCGACGCGTACCGAGGGGCTTCGAGATCGGATACCACGGCGTTGACGCTACTCCGTGGAGATCCGGATGGGCTGGCTTGGTCTACTCGCCCGGGGTCGTCTTGGCGATCTGCATCAGGAACTCGATGTTGGTGCGGGTCTGCTTGAGCTTGTCGAGCAGGAGGTCCAACGCGGCCTGCGAGTCCAGGGAGTGCAGCACCTTGCGGAGCTTGATCACGATCCCGTACTCGTCGGGG
>JBKPDY010000162.1:0-21242 GCA_046728155.1 Actinomycetota bacterium | reverse complement strand
GGCTCGCCCAACTGGGCGGCGAGTGCCACGACCGCATCGACCTCGGCGCTCGCCTCGACGTATCCCGCCGCCACCGCATTCGCGCTGGTGTCCACATCGGAGAGTTGACTGAGGACAGCCGCGCATCGGCGCTCGGTCCGCTCGGCCAGGTCACCCAGCGAGATCCGGGTGACGGGCCGGGCGGTCGCGTCCACCGGCATACCGGCCGGGTCGAGCCCGACAACCGCAGCGGTCAGCACCCGCGTCAGTTCGGGCGGCACACTTCCGAAACGGGAGCGGCCGAGCAGTGTCCGAGCCTGCTCGAGATTCTCGCCCAAGGCACCGAAGTACGCCCACAACAGATCGACCTCGGGGCTCAACGCTGCCCCGACCATCGCCGTCTGGCCCGTGACGAGGCCTCGGCGCAGCCGGGTCCAGGCGGGATGGGTGTCCATCGTGTACATCGCTGCCGCTATGCGGTCGTACGCAGCTCCGAGGCCGGTCACCCGGCTGACTGCGTGGTCCCGTTCGCCCATGGCTAGTCCTGGTAGACAGCGGCCGGCGGTTGCGGTACGGGCGTACCCAACCACTTCTGGTACAGGGCGGTCCATCCACCGTTGCCGCGGAGGTTTGCCAGCACGGCGTTGACGAACCGGACGAACTCGGGATGGTCCTTCGAGATGGCCATTCCGTAGGGCTCCTGGGTGAACCGGTCGCCGATGACCTTGGTGGTCGGGTCCTGCTTGGCCAGCCCGCTCAGAATCGCGTCGTCGGTGGAGATCGCCGCAACCTGGCCCTGCTCGAGCATGACCAGACAGTCGGTCCAGTCGTGCACGGAGACCGGGATCGGCTTGGACCGGCGCGCTGCGATGTTCGCGATCGACGTGCTGCCGGCCACGGCGCACACCTTCTGTCCGCCCAGATCGTCGATGCTCCTGGCGGTGGAGGACGTGGGTACCATGACCTTCTGACCTGCCGCGTAGTACTGGCTGGAGAAGCTCACCTGCCGCCAGCGGTCGCAGTTCATCGTCATCGTGTCGACGACCAGGTCGACCTTGCCCGTGCTCACGAAGGGGATGCGCTGGGCGGGGGTGATCGCGACCAGCTGGACGTGGTCGTGAGCCGTACCGAAGATGGCCGCGGCGACCGCGCGGGCAAGGTCGATATCGAAGCCCTCGATCTCGCCCGTGGTCGCGTTGCGGTAACCGAACAGGTACTTATTCTGGTCAACACCCACGATCAGGCGCCCGCGTACCGCGATCGTGGACATGAACGTGCCCGCCGGCATCGCGTTCGACGCGGGCAGGCTCGCCGGCGGCCGCAGGCTCGCGAGGGGGTTGCACGCGGGGGCCGCGCCGGCGGCGCTGGACGGGATGACCGCCGGATCCTGAACTCCCGCTGGGAGTGGAAGCGTGGCCCGACTCTCCGATGTGGATTGTCGCGGGCCCGAGCACGCGGTCAGCACCAGGGCCAGCGTCGCGATGACGGCGAGTCCGCGTCGTGTCATCGGTACTCCCCGATCCGTTGCTCCAGGCCGACCGCGAGTCCGGCCAGGAGACCCAGCGTGAGCAAGGGCCAGACGACCACCGCCCCCGCCAGGGCGTCGGAAGCAATGCGAGCCCGTTCGTCGAACTCGGCTCCCGCCGCGGCGATGGCCTTCTGCAGTTCGTCGTCGACGCCTGCGAACGAAGTGGAGACTGCGCCGACGGCGAGCGCGACCGCGTCGGTGTACTGGCCGCTGTCGTCGAGCGAACGGACCCTCTGGTGTCCGCTGCGCCACCGCACGGCCGCATCCCGCGCCGATGCGAGCGCGGCTGAGACAGTCGGGTCCGTGGCGTCGTCTTGTGCGGCGGACAGCATTCCGCCGCGACCATCGGCTCCGACGAGGTCGGCCATCCTGGCCCTGAAGTCGTCCTCGAACGCCCCACCGCTGCCCCGGGCCACAAGCGTCAGAGCCTCGTCGGCGCGTGCTTGCAGGGCGGCGATTCGCGCCCGGGCCATCGCTTGCACCTGGGCCGAGCCGTTCCGGTCAGCGGCCGCGAGGTTGCTCGCCACCCCGACCCAGGATGCCGTCACCCAGATCAGCAGCACGAGGCCGATGCCGGTGGCGACGGCCACGCCGACGTTGATCAGCCGCCGGGTGCGGCGGACGAGATACAGCTGAGCCACGACGAGTCCGGCGAGGGTCAGCACGATGACCGGGATCGTGAGCCACGGGAATCCCGCGGCGCGGGACCGCTCATCGGCCAGACGCACCGTCTCCACCTGGTAGAGGTCGCTCGCCGCCGGCAGCAGCGTCGCACGCATCAGTGCGGAGGCCTCTCGCAGGTACGCCGCGCCGACCGGGAGGTTCAGCCGGTTCTGGGTCCGCGCCGTCTCCACTAGTCCGGTGTAGACGGGAAGCGCGGTGGCGATACGGGCGAGCGGACCCCGCTCCGCGTCAGACGTGACCGACGTCGAGGCGAGCGCGGAACTGGCTGCCGTGATGTCGTCCAGATATCGCTGGCGTATCCGCGGCGGCTCGGCGACGGTGAGGAAGGCGGCAGCCGCTGTCGCGTCGGCATCGGAGAGCGAGCGGTAGAGCCCCTGGGCCGTGATGGCGAGCGGCCCGCTGCGGGTGGCGACCGCGTCAACCGCGTCGGAGCGTTGCACCACGCCGACCACGGCGGCGACGCCGGCCAGGAGCCCCAATGCGATCAGCACGATGAGATAGAGGTTGAGCCGTCCGGGCGTGGTCCGCGCCCGCTCGGCCAGACGCTCGCGGAGCTCGGCGGGGTCCAGAGTCTGGTGCAGACGCTCCCGCAGCACCGTCAGCTGGGCCATCCGCGCCTCATCCTCGCCTCCCCGTGCCCTTCGAGCTGCAACGGTAACGGCAGCAGGCAACCAGGGCGTCCCTCAGCGCACGGCGGCCGGCGCATTCCTCAACGCAGGGCGGCCCTCAACGCAGGGCGGCCAGGGCGGCCCGGACGCTGGCGTGGCGCAGGAGGCCGGTATACGTCGTGTCGCCCCGGCAGAAGCGGATGAACCACGCCCATCCCGGCGGTGTCGCCAGTGCCGTATGCATGGCGCCGGGATGCCGGCAGAACACTTGGTAGAGCCGCCGGCCGGCAGCCAGCTCCGGCTCCAGGGTGGACTGTACGGCGTGCTCGTAGCCGGCGAGGTCATCGGCCCCGGCGGCGGCCCCGGCAAACGCACCGGAGCGCAGGGCGTAGCTGATTCCCTCGCGGGTCCACGGGTCGAGCAGGCCCGCGGCGTCGCCGGTCACCACGACCCGGTCGCGCCGTAGTGGCGAGCTCGCCGCCCGGCAACGGGTGAGATGGCCCGAGTCGTGCAACGGCGGCAGCCCGGTCAGTCCGAGGGCCGACACGAAGTCGGCGAGGTAGCGCCGGGTCTCGTCACCCCGGCCGCGGCTCGCGATGACTCCGATCGTGAGGATGTCGTCCTTGGGGAAGACCCAGGCGTACGAGCCGGGAACCGGCCCCCAGTCGAGCAGCACCCGGTGCCGCCACTGCGAGGCGCGGTTCGCCCCGACCGGCAGCTCGATCTCGAGACCGAGGTCGACCTGGTCGACGACGACACCCACATGCCGCGCGGTCACGCCCGATGCTCCGTCGGCCCCGATGACCGTACCGGCGAGCACAGTCTCGCCGTCGGCAAGGCGGAGACTCACTGTCCCGTCGGCCTGTTCGACCGACCGGACGGTCGCGCGCTCACGGATCTCCGCTCCGGCCGCGACGGCGGCCGCCTTGAGCGCCGCGTCGAACTCCGACCGGTTCACCATCGACAGGACGCCGCCATCGGATGCGGTACGGGTGAAGCCACGCCGACCGCGCAATGTCGCGTCGATGCGCTCGATTCGGTCGCGAACCGGCAGTTGGAATCCTGCCGGCAGGTGCGACAGCGAGGCGCCGATCAGCCCGCCTCCGCACGTCTTGTACCGCGGATGGGCGGCCCGTTCGAGGACGAGTGTCCGCACGCCGGCGACCGCCGCGACCCGGGCCGCGGTCAGCCCGGCCGGCCCGCCACCGACCACGACGACGTCCCACGACACGAACGCGAGCGTAGTTGGTTTCCCCGGACGGTCTACCAATGGAAGCTGCCAAGCCGGCTACCTTGCCGACACTGTCGTGGCCGGCCGCGACGTTGGCCGGAGCGCAATCGCCCGTTTGGTCACCTGTTCCTGTCGCTCGCCGGCGGTACGGTCTGGTCACCTGCATCGATCGGAGGAGTCGGGTGACCGCGGCGAATGCGACCCAGGACCATGACCGGCGACTCCCGGCGGTACTGCCCTTCGCGGTCCTCGGCTTCGGCCTCTACCTCGTGCTGCACACGATCGGCGGCCTGCTCGCCGAGGTCCAGCTCGCATCGGACGGCTCGTTCGGCGGCTTGGCGGCCGTCGCGAGCGGATTCGGCCCGGGAGTGGTCGACCGGACCCAGGACCTGCTCGCCATGTGGTCGACCGCATCGTCCGACCGGCTCACCCACGACCTCATCGCCTGGACCGCGCGCGCGTACACCGCACTCGAGTACCTGTTTCTCATCAGCTACGCGACGGTGCTGATCCTGCTATGGCGGAGGGTGCGCCGGCATCTTCCGCCCAATGCCGGCGGCGACCCGGCCGCGCGCGACCGGCTCCGGCGGGTGGCGTACTGGCGGCGCGGGCCCCTACTGGCCGTGGCCGCGGCGGTCGCCGACGCCATCGCGAACTCGCTCCGGTTGTCCATCGTCGAGGAGACGGTCGCCGGCAACCCGGTGCCGAGCTGGGTGATCGGGGTCGCCTGGGCGTTCAACCTCACCAGGCTCGTCCTCATCGCCGCCTGCCTCGTGCTGTTGCTCGTCCTGTTGCACGACACGGGCCTGCTCATGACCTGGCTGCGGCGCACGGCTCGCGCGCTGTGGCGTCTGCGGATCGTTGTGGTGGCAATCGCTCTCTACGCCCTGCTGTTGCTCCAGGATCCCACCGGGCAGGCGGTCGACCTGGCCCGTCGTTGGCTCGACGACGGCGTGGGCCTCGTCGCGGGAGTGTTGGTCTTCGGTTCCAGCGTCATGCTCGGTCTCGCCGTCTGGCTCTACGCCCGACGGGTCATCCTTGCCGAAAATGACGAGAAGCCCACGAGGGTGCGCTGGGCCGTGCTGCTCGCGGGAGTCGCCCTGGTGACAGCGGCGCTGGGCATCGGGTTCGGCTGGCGGGAGATCTTCGCGTTCACCGGCCTCGCCGTTCTGATTCTGGTCGCGGGCTGGCTGCTCTTCCGTACGCCGATCACCGGCGGCAAGACGCAGGAGGAGGCGGCCCGGTTAGCGTTTCGGGCGAGGCGCCGCGACGCCGGACGGCCCGAGGACGAGGAGATCATCGCCATCCGGCGCAGCGCTCGGGCACTCGCGGTCATCGCGCCGTTGACGGTCCTCATGCTGGCCGCGACCGCGTACGCGCCGGTGATGCTCGTGCTCCCGCTCTCGCACCAGGCCCGTACCACGGTGTTCGGGCTGGCCGTCGCCTTCGTCGCCATCGCCGTGCTTGGCGCGCCGCTGGCCGCGGTCGGAGGGTGCGCTGTGCTGCGACGATGGGACGGAGTGCTGAGTCAGACCCCGGACCAGCTCGAGCGGAGGTACGTGGTCGGCGCCATCGTCGTCGCCGTCGCGCTCGCCGGCAGCATCGTCGGCGCCATCCTGCATTGGCCGCTGGTGACGGCGTTCCTCGTGGTTGCCGCCTTCCTCTCCGCCGTCATGCTCGCGCTCGGCGAGGCGCAGCGTTGGTCGGAGACACACACCGCGCCGCCTGGTCTTCTGGGGCTCGGGTTCACCCGGCTACCCTTGGCGACCCTGCTCGCCGTCGCGCTCGTCGGCGCAAGCTTCGTTCTCAACAACGGCTCGGCCCACGACGTCCACCGTCAGGGGGCACTCCCTAGTGGACTGTCCACTGCGGATGGTCGTACCGGGGTTGTGCTGGCGACGGCTTTCGACGAATGGGTCGACGCGAACTGCGCCGGCGCCGGCCACGCCGGGCAGGCCGTCCCGCTCATCCTGATCGCGGCTCCGGGCGGGGGCATCCGGGCGGCCTACTGGACCGCGTCGACCCTGACGCGGCTCTTCGGCGCCGACCGTACGGTAACCGTCGCGGGCTGCGACGCCGCACCCGCCGACCGGATCTTCGCCATGGGCGGCGCCTCCGGGGGAAGCCTCGGCGTCCTCGCCTACGAAGCGGGCCTGGGCGGGCAGCGGGCACCGGACTGGTACGACAGTCAGCTCGGCCGACCCGATTTTCTCACCGGCCCGCTCAGCTGGATGCTCACCACCGACCTCGCCCGTGCGTTTGTCGGGTTCGGCGGCGAGGACCGCGCCCGTCGGCTGGAAGACAGCTTCTCGGCCCACGTGACAGGACTCGACCAGGACTTCTTCGCCGGCACCTGGGGTCTCGGCGGTCCAACGCCGCTGATGCTTCTCACCGCGACCCAGGTCGAGAGCGGGTGCCGGCTCAACGTCAGCGGTCTGCGCCTCACCGATCCTCATTCGCGAGCCCACGGCGTCGGCTGCGCGAGCCTGGCCGGCGGCGCGGACCAATCCAACGCGGCGGTCACCACCGACCTGCTCGACGTGCTCTGCGACCCGGACGGATCGAACCCGACCAGCCTGTCCCGGTCAACCGCGTCGCTGCTGTCCGCCCGGTTCCCGTACGTATCGCCGTCGGGGCAGATGTACGACTGTGTCGACCCCGGCCAGCCGAAGGAAAAGACCGGCTCAACGGCCATTGTGGACGGTGGGTATGCCGAGGACACCGGCATCGGGATGCTTCTTTCGCTGTGGCCACGGCTGGAGCCACTCATCATCCGGCACAACGAGCAAGGCGGGAACGCCACGATCGTGCCGGTGTTCCTGGAGGTGGAGAACGCGTACGCGCAGGTCGCCACGCCCACGCAGCGGGGGCGGACGGTGGAGGGCCTGGTGCCGCCGCTGACGAAATCGCGCCCCGACGAACTCGACGACCGGGCCGAGGAGCAACTGGCGGCGGCCGCATTCACCGGAGCCGTCCCCGGCCAACCAGCCCCATGCGACCTCGCCACCGGCACCGGACGCTTCGTCGTGATCAGCCCCACCACGTCGCCGGGGCTGCCCGCGCCGCTCGCGTGGACCGTGTCCCAACTCGCTGTCGACGACCTCGACGCGCAACGGGCGACGGCATTGAACCATCCGGGGCCGAAGGCGTTGCAAGACTGGGCGAACGGACGCCTCACCTGCGCCTGAGCGACAGACCCGTGACAAGTCGGTCAGGTCGCTGGCTGGCGGGCGAACCCGTGATCAGCCCAGATCGGCCAGAGCATCGGATATGCCGCGGTGGAAGGTCGGGTACGCGTAGATCATGTGGCGCAACCGCTCCACCGGAACCTCGCCGTGGACCGCGACAGCAAGGCCGCTGAGCACCTCGCCCCCGACCGGGCCGGCCGATGTCGCGCCGACAAGAACCCCGCGCCCGGCGTCGGCGACGAGCTTGATGAACCCGTCGTTGCCCGCCTTGTGGATCCAGCCCCGGGCCGAGCTCGGCACCTGGCTCAGTCCGATGTGGACATTGATGCCGCGTTCGCGGGCCTGCCGCTCGGTCAGCCCCACTGCGCCGATCTCCGGGTCAAGGAACGTGACCCGTGGTATCGCCCGGTAGTCGGCCGGTGGCCCATCTTGGCCGAGGATGTCCCGCACGACGATGTCGGCCTGGTACGTGGCGATGTGGGTGAACGCTCCGTGGCCGGTCACGTCGCCGACCCCCCACAAGCCGTCCCCGGCGCGCATCCGGTCGTCCACCTCGAGGCTGCGGGCGCTGGGATCCAGCCCGACGGTGTCCAGCCCGAGCCCGCTCAGGTCGGACCGCCGCCCCGTGGCGACGAGCAACTTCTCCGCCTCGATGGTCGATCCGTCCTCCAGGGTGACCGAGAACCCACCAGCGCCGTGGTCGACCCGTGTCGCGGCGGTACGGGTGCGGATCTCCACCCCGTCGCGGGCCAGGGCCGACGCGGCCAGGTCGGACGACTCCGGCTCCTCCATGGCGATGAGACGGTCGACCGGCTCGACCACGCTGACCCGTACGCCGAACCGGACAAAGACCTGGGCCAGTTCGACGCCGATCGAACCGCCGCCGAGTATCACCAACGACTCAGGCAGCGACTCCGCTTCGATCGCCTCCCTGTTCGTCCACACGGGAGTGTTGGCGAGGCCGGGCACCGGTGGGATGGTCGGAGCGGTCCCGGTACCGATGACGACGCCACGCGCGGCCTCGAAGACGCGGTCGCCCGCGGCCACCGTCCGCAGGCCGGCGAGACGACCGGTCCCGCGCACGAAGATGCCGCCCTTGGCGGTGAAGCGCTCCACTGCAACGCGGTCATCCCAGTTGTCGGTCGCCTCGTCGCGGATCCGACGGGCGACCGGGGTCCAGTCCGGTCTGGCCTCCGCGTGCCCGGCCATGCCGTCGACCCGGCGGGATTCGGCCAGCAGGTTCGCGGCCCGGATCATCATCTTGCTCGGTACGCATCCCCAGTACGGACACTCGCCGCCGACGAGGCGGTGCTCGATGCCAGCGACCGTGAGTCCGGCCTCGGCCAACGAACCCGCCACCTGCTCGCCGCCAACACCCATCCCGACGACGACGACATCCACTCGCTCAGCCATGGGACAAGCCTCGCACCTGCCCGCCTACCCAGGAGCATCGTCCAGAGCACTCACCTGGCATCCACAGTGGACAGATCGACCGTGTTACCCATCTCACATGCCGAGTCATGCCGGCAAGCATATCGATCAAGGTGCGACCGAACGGATCAGACGCTAGGGTTGGCTCACGTGGGCCGCGCTGACGAGATCCTGAATGACCCGCCGGCGGGGTCTCGTGTGCCGACCAACAGGCAGGTCGGTGTAACGCAATTGTCCGCACCCCGCCCAGTCGCGGGCGACAAGTCCGGTCGGCGCCGTCGACTCAGTCCGCTTACCGTCTGTGTCGTCGCGGCCACTGCGGTCTTCGCCCTCGCCGGCATCGGGTCGCCTCTGCTCGGCCTCACCGTCTTCGCCGACACCGGCTCGCTGGGAACCTACAGCGGTTACCGCGACGTTCTGGCCGGGGTCCCGGTGCAGACGCAGTACCAGCGCGACCTGGTCGACGACCAGATGCCGAACGAGATTCTCTTCGGTACTGCTCTGCGAAACGGCGAGTTCGCCGCCTGGAACCCGTATGCGCTGGGCGGCGGACCGCTGGCCAGCACGCCCAACCAAGCGCTCGCCTCGCCACTCTCGTCACCATGGTGGGTGCTGCCCGGCTGGCTGGCCCCGGCGTACGAGAAGCTGCTGGAGCTGATCGCAGCCATCGGCGGCATGGTGCTCTTCCTCAGGCGGCTGCGGCTCGGACGGGCCAGTGCCTGGCTCGGCGCCCTTGTCTTCGCCGGCAGCGCGTTCATGGTCGTCTGGACCGGCTGGCCGCAGACGAGGGTCGCCGCCCTGATCCCGGCGCTCTTCTGGGCCGTCGAGAGCCTGGCGCAACGGACGCGGCCGCGCGAGGTCGCCCTCGTCGCGCTGACGGTCGCCGGGATGATGCTGGGGGGGTTCCCGGCCATCACCGGGTACGCACTGGTGACGGCGGCGGTCTACCTGCTCGTCCGGCTCTGTGCCCAGCAGGGCCCACGATTTTGGCAGCGCTGGCGCCCGATCGCGGTCCGGACGGCCGCCGCGACGGCCGGAATCGTCGCCGGCCTGGGACTTGTGGCGTGGCAGCTCGTCCCGTGGCTGTCATACATGCCGACCGTCCTGCTGGCCGGTCGCGCTCAGGATGCCGGCAAGATCATCCCCGCCCGATCCCTGCTGACCACGATCGCTCCATACGCGCTGGGGACGGTCAATCCGGCGCATCCGCCGAACTGGTTCGGTGACCTGCAGCTCATCGACGCCGAATCCTATGTGGGCGCGGCCGCACTCGTGCTGATCGTCACCTCGGTCGCGCTCGCCCGCGCCTCCCGTTCCCGGCTACCCCGCGGCGTCTGGGGGGCGCTTGTCGGCTGCGCCGCCGGTTGGACGATCGTGATCTACTTCGGTGGGCCGCCGCTATGGCTGCTCCAGCACGCATCCTTCCTCTTCTCCGACAACTTCGTCGGGCGGGCGCGCAGCGTGTGGGGCTTCCTCCTGGCGACGCTGGCGGCGGTGGGCTTTGAGACACTTCTCCAGCGGCGCCGGGAAGCCGTTGGCACCACCGTTGCTCCCCGCTGGCTCGCCGCGAGCACATGGCTGCCCAAGCACGATTGGCTCGTCGCCGACGGTGCCCGCGGCGCGCGCCGCGTCTACGGCATGGCGGTCTGGTCTTCGCTGGCGGTCGGCGGCGTCCTGCTCTACCTGCTCGGCGGTCGAGCCGTCGCCCAGGCCGGGGATGCCAAGCGGGCCGACGGTGCGTCCACCGACCTGTCGTTCCTCAACGCCCGACTCACGATCGGAGTCGGCGTCCTCCTCATCGCGGCGGCGTGCGCGGCGTGGCTGTGGTGGTCCGGCACCACCGGGCCCGGTTCCCGTCGACGGTGGCTGCGCCGAGCGGCGGCCGGGCTGCTGCCGCTCCTGATCGCCGGGCAGTCGCTGGCATGGGTGCAGAGTTACTACCCCCGTACGGATCGGAAGGACTTCTATCCGGCGACGCCGACCCAGACGTTTCTCGCGGCGCATCTGGACCACGACCGCTTCTACGGCGCGGACGGGGCGATCTTCGGTAGCGTCGATGTGACCGCGGGCCTACGCAGCTTCCATGGGCACGGCCTGCTCGACGCCCGCTTCGCCGATCTGGCCCGGACTCTTCCCGGCGACCAGTTCACGATCCCGCCCACGGCGATCATCAGTGAACCTGCGTACGGACTCGCGGCAATGAGCCCGATGCTGGACCGGTCGGCCGTCTCCTACTACATCGCGCCGCCAGCGGTGCCGCCGTTCGGCTCGACCCGATCCGAGCCCACGGCCGGGCCCTCGCTCAAGCTCCGGCCGGGTGAGACGGTCGATGTCCCGCTCCCGATCGCGGGACCGACGCGGGGAGTGGGAGTCACGCCGGTCCCGGTCGGCGACGTGCCGATCGGGGCGATGAGTGTGCGGGTGCGGGTATTCGACGCCGCGCACAAGCTCATCGCCGAGAACGCCCGCTCAGATGCGCATCCCAAGCCCGACGCGGCGTGGATCGTGCCCGTAGCTGCCGAGAACGTCGCGCCGGCCGCACGACTCACCGCTCAGGTCACCGTACTGAGCGGTGACCCGGTGACCGTGGCCTCACATGAGGGCCGGCCCGCCGTGGCCGCGGTGGCCGCCGTCAATGACGGGCTCCGCCTGGTGTACGCGCAGGAGACCACGATCTACCAGCGCATCAGCGCGTTGGAGCGCGCCCACTGGGCCAGCGCCACTCGGGTCGTTCCGGACGCCGATCAGCGTGTCGACATGGTCGCCTCGGGCGCCCTCCAACCGGATGAGGTTGTGCTCGACGCACCCGGACCGGCCGCCTCGGGCAAGCCGGCCACGGTGAACTGGGTCGAGGACGGCCTGGACGATGTTGTCCTGGATGTCGACGCGCAGGGCGCCGGCTATCTCGTCCTCGACGACGCGATCCAGACCGGCTGGCGGGCCACGCTCGACGGCGCTCCGACGGCCCTCGCCCCGGCCGACCACGCGTTCGTCGCCGTTGCCGTACCCGCCGGACACCACACGGTCCGGTTCTTCTATCCGCTGCCGTGGTCCGGGCCCGGACCGTGGATCACGGGACTGACCGTGCTGGTACTCCTCAGCACGCTCGGCGCCCATCGGTGGTGGTGGATCTTGCGCCCGTCGGCCCCGGACGGTCACACCGGCAATGTGGCCACAAAATTGTGATACATTGGCGGCATGACCACGGGTACGGTCGGCCTGAGGGAACTACGCCACCACACGGGCGAGGTGCTGGCGCGGGTCCGGCATGGCGAAACCATCGACATCACCGAGCACGGACGGCTCATCGCGCGCATAGTTCCGGTCGGAGAACGCGAGCCGACGCCAATCCTGGCGGGCCTCGTCGCATCCGGGCGAGCGACCTTGGCTCGCAGACCCGGCTACCGCCCCCGCATGAGGCCGGCCGATGGCACGGACCGCCTCTCGGAGGCGCTGGCGGCACTGCGCGATGAGCAACGCTGGTGAGCCTCTATTACGCCGGCACCTCCGCCGTCATCAAGCTTCTTGTCGAGGAGACCGACTCCCAAGCATTCGCGGCCTTCTACGACGATCACAGCGATGCTGAATGGGTCAGCTCGGCGCTGCTGCGGATCGAGGTCACGCGAGCGGTAACCCGAGCCATGCCGGCCCTGATGCCCGCTGCCCGGGACCTGCTCCTGGCGTTCTCTTATATCGCGATCGATGACGACATCGTCGACGGGGCCATGAATGAGCCCGATCGCAGACTCCGTTCGCTCGACGCGATCCATCTGGCCACTGCACGCATTCTCGAGCCAGAGCTCGATGGCCTTGTCGCCTACGACGACCGGCTTCTCGGAGCTGCAGCCGATGCGGGCTTGGTCACGGTCGCACCCCGGAACTGAGGCGAAGCCTGAGGCAGTATCCCCCTGCCCCGGGAAGCCTAGAAATGCACCAGGCTAGGGGCCGGGCCGCGGGGCGGGGACTGCGGGTATGCCGGGAACCGGTGCGCCGAAGGGACCTCGGAGTCCGCTGTGTGGGCTGCCGTCCCGCTCGGCGACGCGCCCGGGCACGGGTTAGTCTCCATCGGGATTCCGGGATGGAGGGTAACGGGCGTGAGCAACCGGGTCAGAGAGCGGCGGCTCGCCGCCCAGGTCGCGGCCGGCAGGCCGACCAAGCGCGAGCGGCGGATGCTCGGTAAGAAGGCCGCGGCGGCCCGGGCGGCCGCACGACGACGCCGGATCATCCTGAAGAACGCCGGCGCGGTGCTGGCCGCCGTCGCCGTGGTCACCGTGATCGTGCTCTCGTTCACCGTCTTCCGCAGCGGGCCCGCACCCGAAGCGGCAGCGGCCGAGGACATCAACACCCGTCCGACGGTGACGGCCGGTGACGGGACGGTGACCACGCTCAAGGTGACCACCCGGATCCAGGGCAGCGGACCCGCCGTCAAGGCCGGACAGACGATCTCAGTCAACTACGTCGGGGTGAACTACCACACCGGAGAGGTGTTCGACGCCAGTTGGGACCACACGCCCGCCGGTCCGGCCTCCTTCCAGATCGGCACCGGCAAGGTCATCAAGGGTTGGGACCAAGGTCTCGTCGGTGTCAAGGTCGGCAGCCGGGTTCAGCTGGACATCCCGGCCACGCTCGCGTATCCGACTCAGACCAGCGGTCCGACCGCCGGTGCACTGCGCTTCGTGGTCGACATCCTCTCCGCCACCGACCCCTCCGCGTCGGCCAGCCCGTCCGCCTCGGCCAGTCCATCCACGTCGGCCTCCCCGGCCGCCTGACCAGACGGCATACGCCGCCCAGACGAGGAAGGACAGGGCCAGGAACCCGAAGCTGTTCGTCACGAGCTGCTGCGGCGGCGTGTGGGCCAGCTCGCGCAGGTCGTTCTTCGGCATGAACCGCATCGGCCCGGTCCAGAACACGAGCACCGCTACGCCCAGCGGCGCCCAGCGCCATCCGCCCCCGGCGCGATGGCACCACGCCGCGACGACCGCCGCCGCCGGGATGAACCAGACCCAGTGGTGCGTCCAGGAGATCGGAGATGCCAGCAGGGCCGCCGCCGCCACGACCGACACTGCCGTGAGTTTCCGGCCGGCCCGGTGAGCCCGCCGGGCTGTCGCCAGCGCCACCACCACAACGAGCGCGGTCAGCGCCCAGATCAGCACGGACGGGGGGTGCTCCAGGCGGAGCAGCCGGGCCGTGATCGCGAGGATCGACTGGTTGCCGGCGTAGGTGACGTTGCCCGCCCGAGGAGGGTCGAGCACGTAGTTGGTCCAGAACCCCCACGCGGCCCGCGGCCGGAGCGCGAAGCCGGCAGCGACCGTCGCCGCCGCCGTGATCGACGCCGTGCGAGCCTCACGGCGCTGGCCGGTGGCCAGGTAGTAGACAACGAAGAGCCCGGGCGTGAGCTTGATCCCGGCGGCGAGTCCGACGAATATGCCGCGCGCGCGGCCGGTGACCAGGAACACGTCGGTCAGCACCATGGCCATCAGGATCAGATTGACCTGACCGAACAACAGCGTGTCCAGGACCGGATGGGCGGATACAGCGAGTATCGCGGCGGGCAGGCTGACCAGGGCGCCGCGACGATCGGGCAGCCGTGGGGCGACGCGACGGAGCGAGACGTGACAGATCAGGACCAGCGCCGCGAACGACGCGAGCGTGAGCGTCACCCGGGCGGCGAGCACAGGCAGCAGCGCGAGCGGAACGAAGACCGCCGCCGCGAAGATCGGGTAGGTGAACGGCAGCCCGTCGGGGCCTTTCACCAGGTACGGGTTGGAGCCGGTGACGAGGGCGGAGGCGGCCGCCCGGTACACGTCGAGGTCGATCATCCGCGGTCCCCACGGCATGAGGAACGCGATGAGGATCACAGCGAAGGCCGCCGCAGTGCCACCGATCGTGACCGCGAGCCGATGATCCCCCAGCACGGATAGCACCCGACGAGCGGCGGAGCGCGGCACACGTCCTCCGGGACGGTTCATGTGTGCATACCACCACCGTCGGGTGGCAGGACGCGATTGTAAGGCGCCTCGCCGACCGGGCCCGAGCGGTTCACGCCGGCACGAGGAACTGGGTCGCGGCGAGCTCGCCGTACAACTCGTCCGAGGCCACCAGGTCGGCGTGCGAGCCGATGGCCCGCACCCGGCCCGCGTCCATGACCACGATCCGGTCGGCCATCGTCACCGTCGAGAGGCGGTGGGCGATGACCAACACGGTCGTCGTCTCGGCGATGTCGGCGATGGTGGCTCGCAGGGCGGCCTCGTTGACGGCGTCGAGCTGTGAGGTCGCCTCGTCCAGCAGCAGCAATCGGGGCCGCCGCAACAGGGCGCGGGCGATCGCGACCCGCTGCCGCTCGCCGCCGGAGAGCTTGGTGCCCCGATGGCCGACCTGCGTCTCGAGCCCTTCCGGCAGGCGGGCGAGCAGCGCGTCGAGTCGAGCCACCCGGATGGCTCGGGCGAGTTCGTCCTCGCTCGCGTCCGGGGCGGCGTAGCGCAGGTTCTCCCCCAACGTTCCGGAGAGGACGGTGGCGTCCTGCTCCACGTAACCGATCGCGGCCCGCAGGGCCCGAAGTGACCATCGAGACACGTCGACACCGTCGAGGAGGACCACTCCGGAGTCGGCGTCGTAGAAGCGCTCGATCAGCGAGAAGACCGTGGTCTTGCCGGCACCCGACGGCCCTACGAACGCGGTCATCCCGCCGGCCGGAACCTCGAAGCTCACTCCACGATGGACATCGGGTAGTTCAGGCCGGTACCTGAACCGTACGTCGACAAAGGAAACTGCGGCCGGGCCGTCGACGCCGTCGGGCGCGGGCGCGGCGTCATCGAGACTCTCCACCTCGAGCGCCTCTGCGCCCTGGATCCGGGCCACCGCCGCCGCACCGACCGGGTACTGCGTCAGTGCGCGCACAAGTTGGCCGATCGGCGCCATCAGGTAGAACACGTACAGCAGAAACGCGACGAGGGTTCCCACCGAGATGGCTCCGGAGGCAACCCGCGCACCGCCAACGCCGAGCACGGTGATGAACGCGATCTGGGCCGAAACGCCGGCCATGTTGCCGGCCAGGGCCGACCACTTAGCGGCCCGGACACTCTCCCGCCACGCCAGCGTGGCGGCGGCTCGGACCCGCTCGCCCTCACGCTCTTCGGCGCCGGAGGCCTTCACCATCCGGACCGCGCCGAACATCCGCTCCAGTGCGGCACCCATCGAACCGACGGACTCCTGCGCCCGTCTGGCCGCCAGGTTGATCCGTGGGACGACCAAGCCGATCACCGAACCGGCGAGACCGATCGCCAGCGCCGTGACCGCGAGCAGGACCACGTCGATGATGCCCATCATCACGACCGTGGCGACCAAGGTGAGCGCTCCGGTGACGCCGCCAACAAGGGAGTCTGTGGTCACCTCGCGCAGAAGTGTTGTGTCGGCGGTGACCCGCGACATCAGGTCACCGGGCTCGCTGCGGTCGACCGCCTCGACCTTGAGCCGTAGCAACCGGGCGACCAGGCCGCGCCGGGCGGTGAGGACGACCGACTCGGCCGTGCGTTGGAGCACGTACCCGCCCAACGCTCCGATGGCGGCGTTAGCGAAGACGAGCGCGGTGAGGCCGACCAGAGCGGCGGCGACCGGCTCGCCGGCAGCGAGGTTGCCGATCAGGGACCTGGCGACCAGTGGCAGGGCCAGGCCCGTGGCGCCGGTCAGCAGGCCGAGGAGGCCACCGGAGATGAGGGCCAGCCGGTGCGGGCGGAGATAGGACCACATCACCCGCCAGGCAGGCAGGGCCGACGGAATGACAGCATCCACGGCCGAACGATACGTCGCTGCCCGAACAGTTTACTAACGGCAAATCTGTCAGCCGAGGTCGGTTCCTATCACTTGATCTTGGAAGCCGGGGTCGAGTGGCGACGGCGTCGAACGACCTACATCCGAACGCGGGCGCTCGTGGGATCGTACAGCGGGCGCAGCGATACCGTCGCCGGGTAGACGGCGCCACCGATGTCGACTGTCCACTCGCCACCGTCCAGCCAGGACTGGTCGAGCGGCTCGCCGCCGGTCGCCAACATCGCCAGACCGACCGCACCGCCGAGCGTGTGCCCGTACGAGGCCGCCCGGACGTACCCGACACCGACGCCATCGCGCCGCACGATCTCGGCGTGGTAGAGCATGGGCAACGGGTCGTCCACCAGCACCTGACACAACCGCCTCGACAAGGGTCCCGCCGCCTTCTGCTCGGCTACGGCGTCCCGACCGATGAACGACTTGTCCAGCGCGACGGCGAATCCGAGGCCCGCCTCCAGTACGGTGTCGGTGTTGTCGATGTCGTGGCCGTAATCCCGGTACGCCTTCTCCATCCGCAGACTCGCCAGCGCCTTGAGCCCGGCCGGGCGAAGGTCGTACGACTCACCCGCCGCCATCAGCTGGTCGTAGACGTGGACCGCCTGCTGCACCGGGACGTAGAGCTCGTACCCCAGCTCGCCCAGGTAGGTGATGCGGATGCAGAGAGCCCGGGCGAAGCCGATGTCGATCTCCTTCGCCCTCCGGAACGGAAACGAGGCGTCGGACATGTCCATCGTGGTCAGCTCCTGCAGTACCCCGCGGGAGCGCGGGCCCTGCACGTTGATCTGCGCGTAGGCCGACGTGGCGTCGTGAACGAACGCGTGCGCGTCCCCGATATGGCCGCGCAGCCAGGAGAGCGCATGCCGGTGCGTGGTATCCGACGCCACGACCCAGAAGCGGTCGTCGGCGAGCTTCGTGACCGTGAGGTCCGCCTCGATCCGCCCGGCATCATTGAGCCACTGGGTGTACGTGATCATCCCGAATGGACCGTCCACGCGGTTCGCGCTGACCCGCTCGAGTACGGCAGCCGCGTCACGACCCTCCACAATGAACTTCGCCATGAAGGACATGTCCATGGCTATGACGCCCTCGCGGCAGGCGCGGTGCTCTGCCGCCCACTGGTCGAACCACGCCGGACGTCCCCAGGTCAGCGGTCCGGGATCGGGCGCCGTGCCCGGTGTGGCGTACCAGTCCGGTGACTCCCACCCGCTGACGTCCCGGAAATAGGCGCCGCGGGCGGCCAACCGGTCGTGCCACGGCGAGAGCATCGTCCCCCGTGCTGTCCGCATTGGACGGTTCGGGTAGTGCGTCTCGTAGACCAGGCCGAGCGACTCGACCGTACGGGTGGCTCGGTAACGGGGGTTGCGCTGGTACGCGTGCAGCCGGGCGATGTCGAAGCCGGTAATGTCCACATCGGGGCGGCCATTGACGATCCAGTGCGCCACCGACCGGCCGATGCCGCCACCGGTGAGGATGCCGATCGAGTTCAGGCCCGCGGCGACGAAGTAGTTGCGCAGTTCCGGCGCCTCTCCGACGATCGGCTGAAGGTCGGGCGTGAAGCTTTCCGGCCCGCAGAAGAATGTCTTGACGCCGACCTCGGCCGAGATCGGAATCCGCTGCATCGCTTTCGCCAGGTACGGGGTCATCCGGTCCCAGTCTGGTGAAAGCTGGCCGAACGAGAACGTCTCCGGAATCCCCTCCACCTTCCAAGGCGCGCAGACCGACTCGAACAGGCCGAGCATCAGGCCGCCGCCCTCCTCGCGGAAGTATCCGAACGAGGCGGGATCCTCCAGTACCGGCAGCGACGAGTCGACGCCGTCGACCGGCTCGGTGAGGAGGTAGTAGTGTTCGGCCGCCTGCAGCGGAATGTTGACGCCGGCCAGCTCGCCCAGCTGCCGAGCCCACATGCCGGCGCAGTTCACCACGTACTCGGCCTCGATGTCGCCCCGATCGGTGCGCACGCCGCTGACCGCGCCGCGATGAGTGAGGAATCCGATGACCGGGACGCCCTCGATCACGCGTACCCCGCGTAGCCGGGCCCCCTTCGCCAGCGACATCGTGACGTCCACCGGGTTGGCCCGCCCGTCGCCGGGCACGTAGAAGCCGGCAAGCAGGTCGTCGGTGCGGGCCAGGGGGAAGAGTTTGCGCACCTCGGCCGGCGAGATCTCCTCCACCTCGACGCCGCAGAAACGGTTGAACGCGCTCACCCGCCGGTACTCCTCCAGCCGGCCCTCGTCCGCGGCAACCTCGATGAATCCGACCGGCATGAAACCGGTCGCGAGCCCGGTCTCCGCCTCGAGGTTGGCGTACAGGTCGCGGGTGTAGAGCCGCATCTCCGTGGAGGTGTGCGAGGTGGAACCGAACGTGACCATCAGCCCGGCGGCGTGCCACGTTGTGCCGGAGGTGAGCCGATCCCGTTCCAGCAGGACGACGTCCGTCCAGCCCTCCCGGGCCAGGTGGTACGCGATGGATGTACCGATGACGCCGCCACCGACGACGACGACCCGGGCACGCGACGGTAAGTCAGAACTGGGGGGCATGGGCAGGCAATCTACCCGTTGCGCTTGCTCCGTTCGCGCGGCCGTGCGCCTCCCACGGGTCAGGGGTTGGCCGTCGACCGCCGCCGCTCCTCCAGGTAGAGCACGACGAAGAGGGCGAGCAGGAGATCGCCGGACAATTCTGTGACCTCCGCGCTCACCGTGGCCGGCCGGTTGCCGAGCCGGTCATACGAGATCGACAGCGGACCGATGGTGCGTACCCGGTTGCCGAGATGGTCATACGTCAGCTCGTACGGGCCGAGGCGCTTGAGCCGGCTACCGAGGCGGTCGTAGTCCAGCACCCAGGAACCAACCGTACGCAACCGGTTACCCAACTGGTCGTAGGTGAGTTCCACGCCGGCGATATGGCGCAGCCGACTGCCCCAGAGGTCGTAATCGAGACTCCACTCGCCCACCTGCGACGGCCGCGTACCCAGTCGGTCGTAGGTCAGCGGGACCGTACCTATGGCCGCCAACCGGTTACCGAGCATGTCGTAGGTCAGCTCGAGTTCCACTTCCGGTCACCGCATCAGCTGGGTGTAGGCCATGCCCTAGTGTGCACCGTCAGCCCTCACGCCGGCGACGCTCGCTCTTCCCGGTCGTTCGGCGCAGACTGATGGCGTGACCGAGCCGACAGCGAGCGAGCATGGCAGGGCCGTTGGGCCCGAGGTGCGGAGCGAGCGCGGAGGCGAGCGGGCATGACCGTAGCGCCGAGCATCGCGGTCGAGCGGGTGATCGATGTCGACACGACCGTAGCCTGGTCGTTGCCGGACGAAAGGAGCCGGCAACGCCGTCCCGTTCCCACGATCGTGACGCTGACCCTCGCTGTGCTCGTTGTGCTGACCGGGCCGACCCTGCTCCAGTCAAAGGCACTCACCCTGGCCTGGCAGGTGTCCGCGACCACCCGGTTCTTCTGGCTGTCGTCCGCGGCGGTGTACACAGTGGACGCTGTCGGGGGTGGCGTGGTTCAGCTATCCGCCCGCGCGCCGTCCGACCAGAAGGTCGTCTGGAGCCTGCCGCTTGCCGGTCCGCTCGCGCGCGTGTACTCCGAACGCGGTCTGCTCATGGCCAGCGACATGCCGCCCAGCGATGAATCCGGCGTCCGGACCACGATCTTCGGCGAGCACTCCTCGGTGACCTATCCCGCCGCCGCCGTCCCGCTGATCTACATGACCGTCGACCTCATCGTCTCGGTCGACCGGGACACCTCCGTCGTTCCCGTCGGAGCTGACCAGAGTCGCAACGGTCTGGAGTGGACACATCTGGTCACCGCCCGCGATCTGCGGACCAGAGCCGTGTTATGGAGTCGTCGGCTCGATCCCGGCGTGCGGTGGGCTCTGCCGGGCGTGCGGGTGGGAGCCGCCGGCATCGTCGGGCTGCCGGCTGGAACCGACTGGATGGCCGCATATTCCACCAGTGGCCTGCTCGATGTATGGGATCTGCACACCGGTGGGATCCGGGCCCACCGGGCCGTCGGACCACTAACCGGCCAGGCGTACGTCACCGCGTCGACGGACGCCGTCGTCGCTGGCCGGGTAGGCACGGACGGCACGTCGGTTCTCACCGCGTACGACCCGCACAGCCTCGCCGAGCGGTGGCAGTTGACGGCCCCGCTCAGCGGCGCCGAACCGGTCTCCTGCGAGCCCCAGCTCTGCCTCGTCGGCCGCCGGGCCGTGTTCGTCGTGGACCCATGGACGACCGAGGTCACCGCCCGCGTCGATGGCACCGAGCTCCGCCCCGGGCCGCCCGGCGAGGTGGTCGTGTCTCCGTACGGGCGGGACACCATGGTGATCAGCACCAGAAACGGCGAGATCCGGTCGCTTCACGGGGACTGGCGGGTGGTCGACGCGACAGCGCACGAGCCGGACGCGGTCGTGGCGCGGGTGAACGCCTTTGGCTGGGCCGACCTAGGTCTCCTCGACGTCCACCGGGCCACGGTGACAACTCTTGGCCGGACGAACCAATGGTCGGCGTACTACGACTGCCTCGCGGTCGGCCAGACGCTCGCCTGCGACGACGGCACCACCTTGAGCGTATGGCGACGGGGCGCGCCGTAACCGCTCACGGTGTCGGGACGCTCACCATTGCCCGAAGTCGCTTGCGGTCAAGTTTCCCCACCGAGGTGAGCGGGATCGCTTCGACGATGTGCAGCTCCCGTGGGTACTTGTTCGCGGCCAATTGTTCCCTGCCATACCCGATCAGCTCATCCGCCGTGGTGGCGGCGCCCTCGACGAG
>JBKPDY010000161.1:0-9543 GCA_046728155.1 Actinomycetota bacterium | reverse complement strand
ACTCGGGTGTGATCGGCGTCGGGACCCTCACCGAACTGTTCGGCGTCGGCCAGATCCTGGCCACGCAACCTTTGCCCGCCGGGACCCGGGTCGGCGTGGTCGGTAACTCCCCGGCTCTGGTCTCGCTGGCGACGGGTGCGTGCACCGCCGCCGGACTCTCCGCATCCGACCCGTACTCGACCGGCCTCTCGCCGTCTTCGCCGCCGGACGAGCTCCGCGGCGCCGTCGCCGGCGCGCTCGTCGACGAAGACGTCGACTCGGTCTTCATCGTCCTGGCGCCACCGATCCCCGAAGCGGATCTAGGGAAGGACCCGACCGCCCGCGACCAACTCGAGGCGGTCGCCGGTGCGATGGAGCACCCGGACAAGCCGATCGTCGTGACGCTCGTCGGCTCGGCCGAAGGCGTGGTCGACGCGGGAGGCCCGATTCCGGTCTTCCCGGCGGTCGAGGAGGCCGTGCAGGCGCTGACGCGCGTCATCGGGTACGCGGCGTGGCGGCGCGAACCGCAGGGCGAGGTGCCTTTGCTGTCCCATATGGACAGTGAGCGCGGACGGGACACCGCGGCGGCCCATGGCGAGGTCGGTGACCTGCTGAGCGCGTACGGGATCGACCTCGTCCCGACCCGACCGGCGGCGACCGTGCGGGAGGCCGTCCTCGCCGCCAGGTCATTGGGCTTTCCGGTCGCGCTCAAGGCCGCCGATCCCGACCTCCGGCACCGGCTCGACCTCGGTGCCGTCCGCCTCGACCTCACCGACGCCAGGACGCTGCGAATGGCGTACGCGGAGATCGCGGCCCGCTTCGGCGAGGCCGTCCTTGTGCAGCCGATGGTCGCGCCGGGGGTGGGCTGCGTCGTGGAGATCCTGGACGACCCGGCGTTCGGCCCGGTGGTCGGTTTCGGGATCGGTGGCGTCGCCTCGGAACTGCTGGATGACAGGTCGTGGCGGGTGGCGCCACTCACCGACCGGGCCGCGGCGGAGCTGGTCCGGGACCCCAGGGCCGCTCCGGTGCTCTTCGGGTACCGCGGTGCGCCGGAGGTCGACGCCTCCGCCCTCACCGATCTGCTCCTTCGGATGGGACGGCTGGCCGACGACAACCCCGAGGTGAAGCGGCTGGCGCTCAACCCCGTCCTCGCCCACACCGACGGGTTGTCCGTCCTGCACGGCGAGGTCTCGTACGGGACGGCCGTCCCCCGTCCGGACACCGGTCCGCGCCGGTTAGGTTGACGCCCGCCGGTGCTCGGCGTTCGTAGGGACGCCGACCGATGCGAACTCGGGCAAACGATGGGTCAGCAGGCGTACGCCTCGAGCCGGCGCGCGCGGGACGGATGGCGCAGCTTGTGGAGCGTGATCTTCTCGATTTGACGGATCCGCTCCCGCGACAGCCCGAACTCGCGGCCGACCTCGTCGAGTGTGCGCTGCCGGCCATCATCTAGGCCGAAGCGAAGCCGGATCACCTGCTGCTCGCGTATGGAGAGAGTGGCCAGCACGACCTCCATTTCACTGCGCAGCATTCCGTGGGAGACGGCGTCCTCGGGCTCCTCCCGCGGGTCGATCCGGGCGACGAAGTCGCCGAGCGCGCTTTCCCCGTCCTCGCCGACGGCCTGGTCGAGGGAGACCGGCTCCCTGTCGTACGAGATCAGGTCGAGCACCTGGTACGTCTCCAGGCCCAGGGCGGCGGCGACCTCGCCGACCGTCGGTTCGCGTCCCAGCCTCGTCGCCAGGTCACGGCGCGTCCGGACCATCCGGTTGACCTGCTCGACCATATGTACCGGGATGCGGATGGTCCGGGCCTGGTCTGCCATGGCCCGGGTGATGGCCTGACGGATCCACCAGGTGGCATAGGTCGAGAACTTGTAGCCCTTGGCGTAGTCGAACTTCTCCACGGCGCGGATGAGGCCGAGGTTGCCCTCCTGGATCAGGTCGAGGAAGGCCATCCCGCGGCCGGTGTAGCGCTTCGCGATGCTCACGACCAAGCGCAGGTTCGCCTCGAGCAGGTGGTTCTTGGCCGCTCGGCCCTCCGCCATGATCGTGCGTAGATCGGCGCCCAGCTGTGGGTCGAGCCGCGAGCCGCGCTCGGCCGCGAGGGTGAGCTGCTCCTCGGCGAACAGGCCGGCTTCGATCCGCTTGGCCAGGTCGACCTCCTGCTCCGCGGTGAGCAGTCGGGTCCTGCCGATACCGTTGAGGTAGGCGCGGACCAGGTCCGCCGAGATACCGCGCTCGTCCGGCGCTGCGGCCGTGTACTCCTCGTCGAGATCGGGTTCGTCGAGTTCGGCCGGGTTCGGCTCGATGTCGTCGAGGTCGGCTGCCGCGGTCGCCGGCTGGTCAGCTTCATCGCCTTCGGATGCCGGGACCCCGCTCGCGCGCTTGCTGTTCTTGGCCACGGTCTGTCGCCTCCCCGTGTCGTTGGCTCGCGTGGCGCCTGTGGTTGTCACGGTTTCGAGAATCCCCGCCACCCCGTGAAGTCCCCGTGAGGCGGGCTGAACGCGTCTTGGTGCGAATCCGCCGATCCTCGCGTTCAACCGAGCTCGTGCTACAGCTCGAGCAGCACCGTGCGCGGTCCGACGTTGACGCTGGCGACCCGCATCCGCGCGCCGAATTGTCCGGTCTGTACCAGGGCTCCATGTGTGCGCAGCGCCGCCACGAACGCGGACACCACGGGTTCGGCCACCTCGGCCGGTGCGGCCGCGGTCCAGCTCGGCCGACGGCCCTTGCGGGCGTCGCCGTACAGGGTGAACTGGCTGACCACGAGCAGTGGCAGGCCAAGCGTCGCGGCGGACTCGTCGTCGTCGAGGATCCGCAGCTCGTGCACCTTGCGGGCCATTGTGGCGGCCAGAGCCGTGGTATCGCTGTGGGTCACCCCGAGCAGGACGAGGAGACCGTCGCCGATCTCACCGACGGTCTCTCCGTCGACGGTCACCGACGCCTGACTCACCGTCTGTACGAGGGCGCGCACGGGCTGAGCGTACGGGCATTCGATCCCCTGGCCGACCGGAGTCACAGTAGGAGTAGCGGGTGGTGCCCGGGCCGACGACGAAGGGCGGATTGCTCACCACCAGGTCGGACCGGCGGCCGGCGACTGGTGCTGCCGCGGACGGCCCGATCCGAGCCGCGATTCCGGCGCTGGCGTAGGCAGCCGCGGCGAGCGCCTCCCGCAGCCGCCCGATCTCGTCGGGCTCCAGTAGCGACCGCACCCCGGTCATGGTCCCCATCGTGCCGGTACCGTCGGGCGCGTGTACGTGGGCGTGGACGGTCACCGGCTCGGGTGGGTCGCGGTCGCCCTGGACCGGCGCCGTGCTTATGCCGACGCGTGGACGGCTCCGACACTCGAACGCCTCCTCACCGACGTCCCAGTCGGAACAACGGTCGGGGTCGATATCCCGCTCGGGCTGCTCGAGCGCGGATGGCGTAGCGCCGACCGGCTCGCGGCCGCGCGCCTCGGCCCTCGCCGGTCCAGCGTCTTCGCCGTACCGCCGCGCCTGGTGTGGGCCGCCACCACGCTGGCCGAGGCGACCGTGCTCTGCCGCCGGCTGTGCGACGGGGCCAGCTTCAGCGTCCAGGCGTGGGGTCTGCGCGGGAAGGTACTCGAAGCCGACGCGTATCGCGAGGTAGGCCGGCACGACCTGGTCGAGGTGCATCCGGAGTTGGCCTTCGCCGCGCTGGCCGGCTCCCCGATGGCGAACCCGAAGAAGAGCTGGAACGGGCAGCACACACGCCGACGGGCGCTGCGCGATGCCGGCATAGACCTGCCGGACGAGCTCCCGCTCGCGGGCAGTGTGCCGGTCGACGACGTGCTCGACGCGGCGGCTGTGGCGTGGAGTGCCGCGCGGCTGGCCCTTGGAACCGGCGTGGCGCTGCCCGATCCGCCCGACCAATTCGACCGGGGCGGACGGCCGATCCGCATCCACTTCTGACGATGCGACGGGATGGCGTACGCGGCTGCGGCGTCGCACAATGTGCGCCGTGACCGAACTGAAGTCTGTGCCAACGCGCACGACAGGTCGCGCCTGCCCGGTGTGTGGGACGCCGCTGGTAACTGAGCGGGAGGCCGCACCCTGGTATGAGCGCTGCGCCTGGGGGTGACCTTCTGGTTCCCGACGCCGCGAGCGTCATCGCCGCGCGGGCTCGCGCGCAGCAGTTGCGGCCGGCCTGGCGGGAGGCCGCGGCGGAGTTGATCGGCCCGGACCGTGCGGCGAAGGTACATCGGCTGCGTCAGCTCTCCACCCGTATCGACGTGTCGCTCTGGGCCACCCATCCGCCGTCTGGTCTGCGGGCGTGGCTGGTCGAGGCGGAAGGTTGGCGGGAGGCCTCGCTGGTGCTCAGCGAGGCTGAGTCCGACCAGATCGATGCCGAGCTGGCGGGGTACTATCAGCGGGCTCGCCGAGACCTCGCCCAGAGTGGAGTCTGACCCGCGTGCGTGACATCACGGTCTTCAGTGGGAGCGCCCATCCCGAGCTGGCCGCGGAGATCTGCGCACATTTGAACACGACGCTCGAGCCATGCCGGGTACGCCGCTTTGCCAACGATTGTCTCGAGGTGCAGCTTCAGGCGAACTGCCGTGAGCGGGACGTCTTTCTCATCCAGCCGCTGGTACCGCCGGTGCAGGAGCACCTTATGGAGCTGCTGTTGATGCTCGATGCCGCGCGCGGTGCGTCGGCCGGGCGTATCACCGTGGTGATGCCGCATTTCGCATATGCCCGTTCCGACAAGAAGGACGCACCTCGCATCTCGATCGGCGGCCGCCTGGTCGCCGACCTGCTCGCCACGGCAGGCGCTTCCCGCCTTCTGACGATGACGCTGCACTCGCCTCAGGTGCACGGCTTCTTCGCCATCCCGGTCGACCACCTCAACGCGCTGCGGGAGCTGGCGAGGCACTTCGACGGCGGCGACCTCTCCCGCAGCGTCGTCGTCTCGCCGGACCTCGGCAACGCCAAGGAGGCGGCCGCGTTCGCCCGTATGCTGGACATCCCGGTGGCGGCAGCGGCAAAGCAGCGGTTCAGCGACGACGTCGTGCGGATCAGCGCGATCATAGGTGACATCGCGGGACGTGACGTGATCGTGCTCGATGACGAGATCGCCAAGGGTTCGACCCTCTTCGAGTTACTCAAGCATCTGCGGGCGCGGGAGGCTCGCTCGATCCGCATCGCCTGTACCCACGGCCTCTTCGCCGCCGGATCGCTCGAGAAGCTCGCCGCCGAACCCGATGTGGAGGAGATCGTCTGCACCAACACGGTTCCGTTGCCGGGCGATGTCAAGCTGTCGAAGCTGACAGTGCTCTCGATTGCGCCGGCGCTCGCGGAGGCGATCCGGCGTATCCACAACGGAGAGTCTGTCAGCGCGCTCTTCGAGTCGTGATGTCACAGAGCCGCTCGGCGGGGTAGCCGGGTGTGCCGCAGGTCGGCGACGAGAGCCGCGAGCCCGGTCGTTATCGGTACCGACGCGACCAGACCGATCGTGCCCACCGCGCTGCGGACGATCTCCTGGGCGATGATTTCGCTCGTCACGACCGGCCCGGTCGAGCGCCCGCCGGCCACGATGAGAAGCAGCAGCGGCAGGGAGGCGCCGGCATACGCCATCACGATCGTGTTCACGGCCGACGCGATGTGGTTGCGCCCGACCCGGGTGGCGGATCGGTACAGTTCCAGCCGGGAGCGCGCCGTCACCGCGAGTTCCTCCACTGTGGACGATTGCGTGATGGTCACGTCGTCGAGGACCCCCAGCGCGCCGATGATGATGCCGGCGAGCAGCAGGCCGCGCACGTCGACCCTGCCCAGGCTGATGGTGAGGTAGACGCTCTCCTCCGATCCGAACCCGGTCAGCTTCGTCAGAACCGTGAAGGCGTAGCCGAGCAGCCCGGTAAGGATCAGGCTCAGCAATGTGCCGAGGATCGCCACCGAGGTGTGGACGTTGACGCCGTGGGTCAGGTACAGCACGCCGAACATCACCGCGATTGCCCCGACGATGGCGACCAGGAGCGGCGGTTCACCGTTGAGGATCGCGGGCAGCACGAAGAAGAGCAGCGCGAGGAAGCTCACGCCCAGCGCCACGATCGCAGTGAGGCCGCGCCAGCGTCCAAACGCGAGGATGACGGCGGCGCAGACGGCGAGCATGAACATGAGTTGCTTGCCCCGCTGGTGGTCCACCACGGCGTAGACGGAGTGCCCCGCGGAGTTCGTCGAGACCGCCAGCACGACGGCGTCGCCGGTGGCCAGTGTCGGCGCGCCCGGACCGGTCGGCAGGTCGACCACGACGGTCGAGTTGGCGCCCGGGCCCTCGGTCAGACGCACGTTCGCCGACCCACAGGCGGTGGGGCCGAGTTGGACGTTGGACGTGGCGCCGGGCGGGCATGGCCGCTCGGCAACCGAGACGACGTCCCCGTACGCCGGCTGCTGGTCGTCTCCGGCCTGCCCTGCGACCTGCACCCGGCCCGGCCAGAGCAGGATCAACGCGATCGCCGTGAGTAAGGCGGCCGGTACCAGGATCGCCGTGACAACTCGCCGGGTCCGGCTGGAGACCTCGACCTTGGGCCCATCGTGGCGGTGGCTGTGCCGGTGTGCCCGGTGTCGGGGCGGCCGTTTGTCGTCCTCATCTGGTGCCTGCGGTCCCGTGGGCTCCCGCCGGCTCGGCTCATACGCGTGGGCATGGCGCGCCTCCGGCTCGTCCTCGGCGCCGCCCCATTGTGATGTCCGGTACGTCGACATGGACCTCGTCTCTCGTCCTGCGATCCGTGGCGCATCAACATACTGGGTCGGCCTGCGGACAGGCGAGCACCGCCCGTCAAGCCAGCACATAGCAATGTGGACATAGCTCCGGCCGGTGGGGCATCCGACGACCAGTAATGCCCGACGATAGGGAGGTGCCCGAGATGCCCCGAACGCTCCGCCGTGGCAGACTCGGACCGGACCCCGATGCAGGAGGGCGTGAGACTGTGCGATCGGATCGCAGGCGGCCGCCCGTATTGATCACGGACGCCCCGGAGGATCCCGAGAAGGAGCTGCGGCACCGCGAGATCCGCTACGTCATCATGATGCTGACGCGCGCCGGATGTCTGGTGGTCGGCGCCATCATTGTCTCAGCCCGGCCGCCGCTGTGGCCACTGTGGTTGGTGCTCTGCGTGGTCGCCATGGTGCTCTTGCCCTGGCTCGCCGTCATCCTCGCCAACGACCGGCCGCCCAAGACCCGGGCGGAGCGGGCCGCCGCGCGCCGTGGCAGGGACGAACCCAGGGCACTTCCGTCGCACGGCCCCGACCGCGTCATCGACGCCGACGACTTCTCCGACCACGGCGCCGCTGGCGTGCCCGGCCAGGGCTCCCCGCCCGGCGATGGGAGCGACCCCCGAGCCGACAGCGAGTGAGCATCGCAGGGCCGTGAGGCCCGAGGAGCGGAGCGAGCGCGGAGGCGAGGCGGCGTAACCGAGCCGACAGCGAGTGAGCATCGCAGGGCCGTGAGGCCCGAGGAGCGGAGCGAGCGCGGAGGCGACCTGACGGGATCAGGCGCGACGCGGACTGACCGGCCGCCCGCCGGTCGTCTCGACCGCAGCCGTCCCGAAGGCGACCGCCCGCTGCAACACGGCAGCCGGTTCGGCACCGGCCAGCCACGCGCTGAGGAAGCCCGCCGCGAAGGCGTCGCCAGCGCCGGTCGAGTCGACGATCGTGGCCGGCGGCGCGGCCGCGCCGACGAGCCCGTGCGGCCCGGCCCAGATGGCGCCGTCCGGTCCGAGCTTGATGATGACGTTACGGGCGAACTCGCGGAGCCGGTCGGCCAGCGTTTCAGGCGCTGAGCGGGGTCCTCGCGGAATCGTCTGCGCAGCGAGCGGGGTCGTGAGGTGCTCGTCACCGGCCAGCACCCGCGCCTCGTCGAGGTTGGCGAAGACCACATCGACGCCACGGATCCACTCGGGGAACGAGTAGGCCCGCCGGAGCGGCGCGGCCGAGGCGGCGTCCACGCTCGAGCTCATCCCCTTGTCCCGGGCGGCGCGCAGCGCCCGGAGGCCGGCGGGCCGCGAGCCGTCGTCGAGCAATGGGTAGCCGGACAGGTGTAGATGGCTGGCGACCGACGCGTTCACGGCATCGTCCACATCTGACGGTGCTAAGTGGAGACTGGCTCCGCGGTCGCGGAGAAACGACCGTTCGCCGGCGTGAGCCAGGACGATGATGCAACCGGTTGCTGCGCTATCCGTACGCCTGATGAACCGGCAACCCACACCGGCCTTCAGCAGTTCGTCCAACCGTTGCGCACCTGCCGCGTCGTTACCGACAACGCCGACGAGGTCGACCGGCAGGCCCGCCGAGGCGAGCCAGGCAGCGACGTTTGCGGCCGACCCGCCGCCGGTGATGGAGATGGCGGCGCCGGTATCCGAGCCGACCGCGATCGCTGCAGTGTGGATGGCAACGATGTCGGTCACGATGTCACCGACGACGAGAACACCCACCCGCTGATGTTCGGGCATACCGAGGGTCACGGAAGGACGGGCAGGTCGGCCCGGGCGGCGGCTATCTGCGCAGCCAATGCCGCGTTGCGAAGGACCAGCCGTACGTTGACCTCCAGGCTCGCCCCGTTGGTCGCCTTGTGGAAGTGCGCCAGCAGGTAGGGCGTCACGGCCTTCCCGGTCACCCCGTCGCGTTCGAGCCCGGCCAGTCCCTCGCGCAGCGCCCGGTCGTGCAGCGCCGGATCGAGCTGCTCGCCCGGCGGCAAGGGGTTCGCGACGACGATTGCCCCGTGGTGGATGCCCTGTGCCTGCTGGGCGTGCAGGATCTCGGCCAGTCCGTCCGGTGTGGACACCGACCAGTCGAGGTCGAAGCCGGCGTCCGTCAGGTAGAAGCCGGGGAAGCGGCGGCTACCGTATCCGACGACGGTGACGCCTAACGTCTCCAATCGTTCCAATGTCGCGCCCACGTTCAGGATGGACTTGACTCCGGAGCAGACGACGAGTACCGGTGTGCGGGCCAGCGACACGAGGTCGGCCGACTCGTCATAGGTCAGAGCCGCACCGCGATGCACACCCCCGAGCCCGCCAGTAGCAAAGACCGCGATCCCGGCGTGCGCGGCGAGTGCGGCGGTGCTCGCGACGGTGGTTGCGCCGTCGACCCGGCTGGCGGCCGCCACCGCGAGGTCCCGGACCGAGAGCTTGGCGACGTCCTCGGCCGTGGCGAGCAGCGCCAACTCGTCCTCGTCGAGTCCGACGACCGGTTCGCCGGCGATCACCCCGATTGTGGCGGGAACAGCGCCGTTATCGCGTACGACCTGTTCGATCTGCTGGGCTATCTCGAGGTTGCGCGGCCGAGGAAGGCCGTGCGCGATGATCGTGCTCTCGAGGGCGACCACGGGTCGGTCTCCGCCCAGTGCGGTACGCACCTGGTCGCCGAGGCGGACCTGCTCCATGCCGGCAACCGTACGGCGTACGTCTGGGCGGCCAGCGCGAAACCTGCGAGACTGGACGTGTGACGACACCAGACACACCAGAGACCGGCCACACGCTGCTCGTGGAGCGGGTGGTGGAACGCACCGACTGGCGGGTCGTAGAGGGCGATCACGAGCGGTTCTCGCA